>DGQR01000217.1:2399-22537 GCA_002390825.1 Rhodoferax sp. UBA4409 | reverse complement strand
CATCACCGCCGGCATGGGCGGAGGCACCGGTACCGGCGCCGCACCCGTGATTGCCAAGGTTGCCAAAGAGATGGGCATTTTGACCGTGGGTGTGGTGACCAAGCCCTTCGATTTCGAAGGCGGTCGCCGCATGAGCAACGCCGACACCGGTCTGGCCGAGCTCGAAGCCAATGTGGACTCCCTGATCGTGGTGCTCAACGAGAAGTTGCTTGAAGTACTCGATGAAGATGTGTCACAAGACGAAGCTTTTGCACACGCCAACGACGTGCTGAAGAACGCTGTCGGCGGTATCGCTGAAATCATCAATGTGAAGGGCGAGATCAACGCCGACTTCGAAGACGTGCGCACCGTGATGGGTGAGCCCGGCAAGGCCATGATGGGAACTGCCACTGCCAGCGGTCCCGATCGCGCCCGGATTGCGGCAGAACAAGCCGTGGCCTGCCCGCTCCTGGAAGGTGTCGACCTGTCGGGTGCCAAGGGCGTGCTCGTGCTGATTTCCGCCTGCAAGGGTTCTTTGAAGCTCAAAGAATCCAAGATGGCGATGGAAACGATCCGCGCTTGCGCTTCCGCCGATGCCCACGTGATCTACGGCACAGCCAACGACGAAAAGCTGGGCGATGAAATCCGCGTGACCGTGATCGCCACTGGCTTGAGCCGTCAAGGCGCGCGCCGTACCGCTCCTCCGCTGCAAGTGCTGCGCACCGGTACCGATAACGTGCCTTTCCATGTGCCCACACTGAACACAGTGGCAAGCACAGGAAGCGCAAGCCCCGCGATGGGCAGCGTGGGATCGTCGGTGAGCCAGCCTGACTACGGCAGCATGTCCACGCCCAGCGTGTGGCGTACGAACCGCACCCAGGCAGCGGCCAAGGTCGATGCACTCTCGAGCGGCGGCATGGACGACTACGAAATCCCCGCGTTTTTGCGCAAGCAGGCGGACTAGCCTTTTACAAACCCCCCGGCTTGCCCACTGCGTGTGGCCGCTTTCCCCCTTGCAGGGGGCAACACCAGTGGGCCGGCTTAGCCGGACCCACGGTGTTTCTGGCCAAAGGCATCCGCTCCGGAGGCGTATTGCGCTACTTTTACAATAGACCTGTGCTGAAACAACGAACTCTCAAATCCCTAACCCGCGCTGTTGGCGTGGGCCTGCATAGCGGCCAGCGTGTCGAGATCACGTTGCGCCCGGCGGCGCCGGATACAGGGATCGTGTTCCGGCGGGTCGATTTGGCCAATGCTCCGGACATCGTGGTGTCGGCTGAGTCGGTGACAGACACCCGCTTGGCCTCCACGCTGTCCTGCGGGAATGCCAAGGTCCACACCGTGGAACACTTGATGTCCGCCTGCGCCGGTTTGGGCGTGGACAACTTGTTTGTGGACATCACGGCCGAAGAGGTGCCGATTCTGGATGGTTCCGCCGCCTCGTTCGTGTTTCTGTTGCAAAGCGCAGGCATTGAGTTGCAAAACGCGCCGCGCCGGTTTATCCGGCTGATCAAGCCGGTAGAAGTGCGGGAAGGCGAAGGCGCCAACGAAAAATGGGCTCGTCTCGACCCGTACCACGGCTACAAACTCAGCTTCGAGATTGATTTCAACCATCCTGCGGTGGACTCCACCGGTCAAAAAGTTGAATTCGATTTAAGTACCGACAGCTATTCCCGCGACATTGCGCGTGCCCGTACTTTCGGTTTCACCAAAGACGTCGAGATGATGCGTGCCAACGGCTTGGCCTTGGGTGGGGGGCTGGACAATGCCATCGTGATGGACGACTACAAGGTCCTGAATGCCGATGGCTTGCGCTACGACGACGAGTTCGTGAAGCACAAGATTCTGGATGCCATCGGCGACTTGTATATCGTCGGCAAACCCCTGCTGGCCGCCTACAGTGCCCGCCGCTCAGGTCACGCCATGAACAACAAACTGTTGCGAGAGCTTCAAGCCCACCCCGAAGCCTGGGAAGTGGTGACCTTTGAAGACGTCAAGCAGGCACCCCAGGGCTTCGCCCAACCGGTTCGGGCCTGGTAGCGGCCGCTTATCCGGCGGGTGCTTGTCACGGGGCTGTCCCTGTTGATAATGGAAAGGTCTGCGATGTGCAGACGGTACCGTAAGGCGCACCTCCCATGAACTCCATTTCCTCGATTGCTCTTTCCGGAATGAACGCGGCGCAAACCCGCCTTGGGGCCAGCGCCAACAACGTGGCCAATCTGGCGACTGAAGGTTTCAAGCGCCAGGACACGGTGCAAACCGCCCAAGCGGGAGGCGGGGTCAGCACGTCGGTGCGCGAATCCTCGCAGGTAGGCAATGCCTTGGAGCAAGACGTGGTGAGTCAGTTGCAGGCGAAAAACAGCTTCATCGCCAATTTGGCGGTTTTCAAAACCGCCGACAAAATGGCCGGCGCCTTGTTAGACACCCGGGCCTGACCCAGCCCAAACCTTGATTCAGGGTTGGGTGTAACGACGCACCAAGGCGTCGACCCGACCTTGGCGTTTCAATTTGTCGATGGCAGCCTGCAAACGGCCCACGACTTCTGGATTCGATTTGAGATTGAACGCGTAGAAATACGCGCCTTCATCTGCAAGCTTGCTGTGCTTGACCACCGTGCTTTCGTCCAGGCTGCTGCTGCGCAATGCCCAAGCCATCGCGACCTCGGTATCCACCATCGCATCGACCACGCCAGACAACAGCAGCCGTAGGATGCTGGCGTTGGAGCTGTCTTCGACCATCGAGGTCGGTGCCACACCGGCTTTCAGCAAGTCCAGGTAAGCCGCCTCGCCCCGCACAACCCCGAAGCGCAGTTTGTTTAACTCGCGTGTGCCGGCTGCATCTGCAGGATGGGGTCGAGCAAACACCCAGGTGCTGCGCGACAGAATAGGCCCCACCCACAGGAAATGGTCTTCGCGCTCGGGCTTGCGGGCGGTGGTGAACAGCACCGTGTCCGGTGTAGTGCGGACAATCTTGTAGCCCCGCGCCCACGGCACCATTTCCACTCTGCAGTTCAAGCGCGCGTCTTTGCAGGCCTCCCGCAGCAAGTCGGTGGCGATGCCTTTGACATCCCGGCCGTCTTGAAAGTTGTAGGGGGCCCACTCTTCGGTGTAAGCGGTGAGTGTTTGTGCGCCAGGCATCGTTGCCGCACACAAGGCCAAAAGGATTCCAACGTAAATTTTGATGGCGTGCATGGCAAAACCGCATTCATTGGCTACGTCCGTCACGATAACGGATTTTCCCGTTACCGCCCACGCCATTGCTCCCGGCGAGCATGGCCATGGACTTGCCCGCGTGGGCATGGGTGATCGCCAGGCCCAAGGCGTCGGCCGCATCGGGGCCGGGCAAGCCGGGCAGGTGCAGCAGGCGCTTCACCATCTCTTGCACCTGGTCTTTGTGAGCGCGGCCGTGGCCTGCCACCGCTTGTTTCATCTGCAACGCGGTGTACTCCGCCACCGGCAGGTTGGCGCACACCAGTGCGGTGACCAGTGCTCCGCGGGCCTGGCCCAGTAACAGGGTGGACTGCGGGTTCACGTTCACAAACACAATTTCTACCGAGGCGCAGGTGGGCTGGTAGCGCGCCACGACTTCCCCGATGCCGTCAAACAAGACCTTGAGCCGCGCCGGCAAGGCCCGGGTATCGAGGTGCTCGGTGCGGATCGTGCCACTGGCCACATAGCGCACATCCGCGCCCACGACGTCTACCAAGCCGAAGCCGGTAGTGCGCAAGCCGGGGTCAATGCCAAGAATTCGCATGCTATAAATTTAGGAGCTTCTTGCGCAATATCTACCGGCGCTACAGGTCAAAATACCACCGAGCGGAGTGGAAAAATACCGGGGCCGCAAAGCACAGGGCGTCCACCCGGTCCAGCAAGCCGCCGGCACCGGTGACTGCGCGCATATTGCCCCCCCAGCTCGGGATGCCCCGGTCGCGCTTGAGCGCTTTCATGACAAAGTGGCCCATGGTGCCGGCGACGCAGGCGATAAAGGAAAACGCAAACGCGGTACCCGGCACCCAAGGGGTGATACCGGCGAGCAATGCGCCGAACAGGCTGGCCGAAAACACGCCGATCCACCAGCTCGGCCAATTGAAGCTCATGCTGATGGCAGGGGCTGCCGGTGGCAACTTGAGTTTGCGGGACACCAAGTGTTGCACTGCCATGCAGAACTGCACCACCAGCACCAGAAAGAACACCATGAACGCGTTCCGGTGGTCGTAGCCCGGAAACTTCAGCATCAGGAGCGCGGGTACGTGGCTCATGCCGTAGATGCACACCATGATGCCCCACTGCAGCTTGGCATTGCGCTCCAGAAAGCGCTGCGGGTCATTCGCCAGCGCGCTCGCTACCGGCAGGGCCAAGAACACATACACCGGGATGAACACCGCAAACATGTCGAAGTGCTCGGTCGCGACCAGCCAGTACTGCAAGGGCAGCACTACGAAAAATGCCAACACCAGGCTGCGGTGGTCGCCCAGCCGGGTGGGTGACAGGGTCATGAATTCACGCAGCGCAAAGAACGATAGGCCGCCGAACAAGCTCAGGGCGACCAAGGGGCCGCTCAGCCACCCCACCCAAAACACAAACACCATCAGCCAACTGGTGCGGATGATGCCGTCCAGGTTCTTCAGCTCTGCACGCTTGCGGTCGCCGGTTTCATCATCGCCGTGCTCCCGCAGGGACATCAGAAACGCCACGATGCTGGAGAGCAGCAACAGGCCAAAGACAATAATGAACAACGCACCCACTTGCTGGGTCGGGCCTAGATTTTTCAGGTAGTGGTACATGGACTTGCCTTACACGTCCCGCAGGGCCACTACGGCGTTGCGCGCCCGGTCCAGGAACGTCCGGCGCTCTTCGCCATCGGCCACTTGCATGGGGGCGCCAAAGGTCACAGAACACAGCACCGGTACCGGCACCACTTCGCCCTTGGGGAGTACATGCTGCACATTGTTGATCCAAGCGGGCACCAGCACCACGTTAGGAAAGCGGGTGGCCAGGTTGTAGAGGCCGGCCTTGAACGCCTGTGGCTCACCGGTGTGACCGCGTGTGCCTTCGGGAAACAGGATGATCGAGTCACCATTGGCCAGCGCTTCGATCAGCGGCTCCAGCGGGTCTTCTTCAGAAGTGCGGTCACGCGAGACGTAGATCACATGAAACACCTCGGTCGTGAGCCATTGCCTGAAGGGAGATTTGGTCCAGTAGTCTTTGGCGGCAATGGCGCGGGTGATGTGACGCAGCTCTTTGGGCAAGGCCGCCCAGATCATCACCAGATCGGCGTGGCTCTGGTGGTTGGCAAAGTAGATCCGCTGTTCCGCTTTGGGTGGGCAGCCGTGCCAGCGCGCTTGCGCACCGGTGAGAAAGCGGATCAGGCCCAACAGAAAGTAACTCATCAACTTGGCAAGCATGGCGGGGATGATACAGAGCGGATGTGTCTGCTCTGGGGCTTTGTGTCGCTCTAGTGGCGCTCGCCTTCTTGTGGGCGCTGGAAGCGGTGGGCGGGGTGCTCTGCGTCGTTCGTGTCCCCCGCGCTGCGCGCTCCTCCTTGACCTCACTATGCAGAGTACCCCGCCCACCGCTTCCCGGGGGGTGGTCAAGCAACGTCAATGCAAGCTGGCAAGCAGTTCACTCCAGCAGTGGAGCAGGCGTGAGTCCCAAAGCGAGGTCAAGGAGGAGGCCGAAGGCCGGGGGGACACGAGCGGCGAGACTCATGCCTGGTCCGCTGCGGGCAACAGCCAAAGCAGCCCGAAGCCAAAGATAAATTCAAGGCAGCTGCGCGTCCGCCATCCGCGCCACGATGGTGCCAGCACGGCTGTTCAGGTAGCCCGAGTTAGGCGTTTTCTCAAAAAACTTGGGCCGCGGCAACATGACCGCCAAACGGGCCGCCTCGTAGGCGCTGAGTTTGCTAGCGGGTTTGCGGAAATAGTGTTGAGCCGCGGCCTCCGCGCCGAACACACCTTCGCCCCATTCCACGCTATTGAGGTAAATCTCCAGAATGCGTTGCTTGCTCAGCAGCTGCTCCAGCAGCAAGGTCAGCACAAACTCCTGGCCCTTGCGCAGCAAGGTGCGCTCGCCCGACAAAAACAGGTTCTTGGCCAGTTGCTGCGTAATGGTGGAGCCGCCTACGATCTTCGGGGGCTTGGTGCTGGCCTTGCCTTGGCTCAGGCGCTGCTCGGCGCGCTGCTCTGCCTTGGCGTTTTTGGCCCATGCCTTTTCCAAGGCTTCCCAGTCCACCCCATCGTGTTGGCGGAAGCTATCGTCCTCCGAGGCAATTACCGCGCGTTTCAGGTTGTCTGAAATGCGCTCGTAAGGCACCCACTCCTGGCGCCAGCGGAAGGTGTCGCGCTCCCGGGCGACTCGCCAAGCTTCGGAGCGTTCAAAGGCGGTGGACTGCGGGTCGATCACCGCCATGGCCGCAATCCGACCCACAAAATACAGCTGGAGCGAGACAAACGCCACGCCACACAGCAGCACCCAACGCAACAGCGATCTCATCGGGCCGCGGAGGACGAGACCTTGGCTTCCAATGTCTCGTCACGGGTGAACTTGAAGCGGGACACCACCAGAATCTGGTCTGCCTGGCGCCGCATGGCGGCATTGAAGTTGCCGAACGGGCCTGCCGAGCGGGCAATCGCTTGGGCGCGCTTGTCGAGCACCGGGTTGCCCGAGCTCTGCACCACCTCAGCGTCGATGACCCGGCCATCAAAATTGATGGTGACGATCATGGTCAGCTCGCCATACAGCTTCTTGCCGCCACTTTGGGGGAAGTTGTCGGTGCCTTTTTCCTCGATACGCTGGCGCAGCTGGTCGTAATAGACCGCATACACCTCTTCACGCACAGAGGGGCTCACATAGCGCTTTTTCGGGCGCGCGTTCTCCATGTTGATGCGCCGCTCAATTTCGGCCAGCAACTTAATCAGCTGCCGGCGCTTTTCTTCGCGCTCGGCCTGGTCTGATTTGTCTGCCAGTTTGTTGGGGTCGGGCGGGGGCAGGGCGGCCAGTTGGCTCTTGACTTGCGCGAGCAACAGGTTTTGCTGCTCCTGCAGGCTTTGCAGTTTGCGTGCGCTCTCTTCTTCGAGGGTGTCGCCGATGTCGGTAAACGCCGAGGGCGGCAAGGGGCTGGTGGCGCGGCCTTTTTCCACATCGCCACCACCGGCCAAATTGGTTTGGGCAATCGCCTGGGCCTTTTCCGGTTTTTCTTTGCTCTTGGCGTTCACCAGAATGACTTCCAGTGGCTGGTCCTCGAACACCCGGTTAAAGGCCTCAGGGTCTACAAAACGCACGGTCAACAGCGCCGCGTGTACCGCGATGGATACACCCAGAGCCCATTGGAGCGTGGTCAGTTTGCGCAGATTCACGGGGTGGGATTATCACTGCCGGCGTCCGGCGCTTCGTTCACGTCCACTGCAATCGCGATCGGGCCTGCCACATCGTCTTCGCTGTCGTCCTCGTCTTCGGTGGCCTCTGTCTCGACCGGTGCGTCCAAGCGTTCCAGCACCGTGCCATGCACATCCAGGGTGATGAGGTCCATCTCGCCCAGCTTGACGCGCACCTTGGCGTGGCGGGGCAGTCCCTGCGCACCCAAGACGGGCAGCACCAGCGGAATGTCGTCGGCGCGCACCATGCCGTCTTTGAACAGGCTGGCGGTGAGCTCGGTGATGCCGTGCTGCTGTGCGTAGCGCATGGTCCAGAAGCGCTCCATGGCGCCCTGGTACCCGTTGTAGGCGCTATACGCCGCGTCAAACGAGGAGATGATGGCGAACAGCTCCGCGTCCTTCGGCTTGAAAGGGGCGACGAGCGCCGCCGTCTTGCCGTGGCGGGCACAGGCAATGATCTGCCACTGGTTCACCAGATCGGTATAGCGGCGCAGTGGCGAGGTCGCCCACGAATACGCTTTGACGCCGATACCCGCATGCGGCAGGGCCTTGGTGCCCATGCGCACCTTGACGCCGGGCGCCAGCGACGCCTGGCTGCGGTAGATGCCGGGCACACCCATTTCGGCGAGCCAGCTGCCCCAGGTGCTGTTGGCCAGAATCATGGCTTCGGCCACGATCAGGTCGAGCGGCGCGCCGCGCTGGCGGATGCTGATGAGCACGGTCTCGTCGCCCTGCGGCTCCGCGCCGTCGTTGCCTTGCAGGCGGAAGTTGTAGTCCGGGCGGTTGAAGGTCTCGGGTTTGCCGCGCACGATCTCGCGCTTGGCCTTCAGGTCGCGCGCCAAGCGGTGCAAAAATGATAGCTGCTCGCGCAGGCCGGCTGCGGGCTGGGCGTCATTTTCGTGGTTAAAAGAAGCGTCGGTCAGCCACTGCTCGGTGACCACGCTGTCGAGCTGGTCGTGGCGCAGGTTGTGGGCAATTGGCACGCGTTCCAGCTTGGTCTCGCTGCTGGTGATCTCCAGCGTCTCCTCAACGAAGGTGACATAGAGCGAGACAGACGGGCAATCGCGCCCCTCCATCAGGGTGTAGGTCTGCACCACCTCGTCGGGCAGCATGGTGACCTTGTAGCCGGGCATGTACACCGTGGACAGGCGGGCGCGGCCCAGCACGTCCACCGGGCTGCCGGGCTGCACGGCCAGGCCGGGCGCGGCGATGTGAATACCCACGGTCACGGTGCCGGAGCCCAAGCCTTGCACGCTCAGGGCATCGTCAATTTCGGTGGTTTGCGAATCGTCAATCGAAAAGGCCTGTACGGCCGCCACCGGCACCTCGTCGGCAATGGCCGGTGCGGCAATCGTGGGAAAGCCGGTGCCCTTGGGGAAGTTCTCCAGCAAAAAGCGCTTCCAGTGGAACAGGTAGGGCGAAGCAATCGCACCGGCCTTTTGCAGCAGCTCCAGCGGCGCAATATGGGTGGCGCGGCTGGCTTCGACTACGGCTTTGTATTCAGGGGCGTTTTTGTCCGGCTTGAACAGGATCTTGTACAGCTGGTCCTTGATGGCCTGCGGGCAGGTACCTGCCGCCAGCTCTTGGGCCCACTGGTTGATCTGCTCGGCAATCAGGCGCTTTTTCTCAATGGCGGCCAAAGCCTGCGCAATGATGTCGGCGGGCGCCTTCTTGAAACGGCCCTTGCCGGCACGGCGGAAATAGTGCGGCGTGTCAAACAACTTGAACAGCATGCCGGCTTGCTCGGCCTGGCTGGCCTGGGCCGAGAAATAGTCCTTGGCGAGATCGGCAAAGCCAAACTCTTCGTCGGGGGCAAATTCGTAGGCCATGTCCAGCTCGATGCCTGCGGCCTGTGCCTGGGCGGCGGCCACAAAATCAGCAGGGGCGGGCTTTTCGAACTTGATCAGCACGTTGGCCGACTTGACCTTGACGCGCTTGCCGGAATCCAACTCCACCTGTGCAGAGGCTTCTGCCTCGGACAGGACGCGACCGGCCATGAATTTTCCGGCTTCTTCAAACAGTACAAACATAGGGGGTGGATTGTCCCCGCAAAACGGGTCGTCCCGAACCCGCCGGCTCAGGCCTCGGGAACCGAAGGGTTTTAGGCACCAGTGCCGGAGTCGCCCTTGAGGCCCATAAAGGCTGCCAAGTCAGGCAAAAAGGATTCGAAACCTGTGAGCGCATGGTCGCCCCCTTCCAGCAAGGTGAGCCGGGTGTCGGCATAGCGGGCGTGCATTTCGCGCCAATCGAGCACCTCGTCGCCCTTGGCCAGGATGGCGCGGTAGCGATCGGGGTGTTGCAAGGCGCCCACTTCCAGGCTGCGCAGTTCATCCACGTACTCGGGCAAAAAGTAAAAACTCTCCTCGGGCGCATGCCACTGGCGGTTTTCACCGGTGTACTTGCCCAGATCGCGTGCGGGATCGACCGCGGGGTTGATCAGCAAGGCGAGGCAGCCCGTCGCTTCGGCGATGTGGGTAGCGTAAAAGCCGCCGAGCGACGAGCCCACCATCGCCATGTGCGCTGTGGGCCAGTCGGCAATGCCCTGCATCAGCAGGGCCATGGCGGCGCGCGGGGAGGGCGGCAGTTGCGGGCACCACCACTGAACCTGCGGAAAGTGGCTGCCCATATAGGCGGCCATGGCTTGCGCCTTGTGGGATTGAGGGGAAGAGCGAAAACCGTGGAGGTAAAGCAAGTGGGTGATGGCCATGTCCGGATGGTAATGGGCAGCGGCTTGGGGATAATCCAGGGCTATGTCGTACCAATTCGGAAAAGTCTCCCTGCGTCAGCGCATTGCGCCCTGGTTCTCGGGGTTTGACGGGCCCTTGGCCTTTGCGGTGTTCATGCTGGCGTGCGCCGGTTTGCTCATCATGTATTCATCGGGTTTCGACCACGGCACCCGGTTTGAGGACCATGGTCGCAATATGCTGATCGCCGCTGCCATCATGTTTGTGGTGGCCCAGGTTCCGCCGCAGCGTTTGATGCTCGTGGCCGTGCCGCTCTACACCGTGGGGGTGGCGCTGTTGATCGCGGTGGCGATTTTTGGCATCACCAAAAAAGGGGCCAAGCGCTGGGTCAACGTCGGGGTGGTGATCCAACCCAGCGAGATCATGAAAATTGCCATGCCGCTGATGCTGGCCTGGTGGTTCCAGAAACGCGAGGGGCAGTTGCGCCCCCTCGACTTCGTGGTGGCCGGTGGTTTGCTGGCTGTCCCGGTCGGCCTGATCATGAAACAACCCGATCTCGGCACCTCGCTGTTGGTCATGGCCGCCGGCTTGGCCGTGATTTTTTTCGCGGGCATGAGCTGGAAGCTGGTGATTCCGCCCGTGGTGATCTCGGTGGTCGGCATTGTGTTGCTGGTCGTGTTTGAGCCCCAGCTGTGTGCGGATGGGGTGCGCTGGTCTGTACTGCACGACTATCAGCAGCAGCGTATTTGCACCTTGCTGGACCCCACCCGGGACCCCTTGGGCAAAGGCTTCCACATCATTCAAGGAATGATTGCAATCGGCTCCGGCGGCATTACCGGCATGGGCTTTATGAAGGGGACCCAGACGCACCTCGAGTTCATCCCCGAACGCACCACCGACTTTATTTTTGCGGCCTACTCCGAAGAGTTCGGCCTGATCGGCAATGTGTTTTTGCTCTGCGCGTTCGTCTTCTTGATCTTGCGGGGTCTGGCGATCGCGCTGGAAGCGCCCACCCTGTTCTCCCGCCTGCTGGCAGGGGCTGCGACGATGATCTTTTTTACCTACGCCTTTGTGAACATGGGCATGGTGAGCGGCATCCTGCCGGTGGTGGGCGTGCCCTTGCCGTTCATTAGCTACGGCGGCACCGCCATGGTGACACTGGGGCTGGCGCTCGGTATATTGATGTCGATTGCCAACTCCAAGCGCTTGGTGCAAAGCTAAGGTGGCGGGGTTCGCGGTCACGCTGATCGGGGTGGGCAACATGGGCGGGGCCATAGCGCAGCGCCTGGCCCAGCTGGGGTGGGCCCCGGCCATCCATGATCTGGACCGCGCCAAAGTGGAGGCTTTATTGCCCTTTGGTGCGCTAGCGCCCGAAAATATTGCGCAAGCTGCTTCCAAAAGCATAGCAACTATTCTCTGTGTGGTCGATGCGACCCAAGTCCGTGAGGTGCTGTTTGGCACCGAGGGACTGGCCCGGCACCTGCCCGCAGGCCATGTGGTCATGCTGTGCCCGACCATTGCCCCGCACGATGTGGAGTCAATTGCCACGCAGCTACTTGCCCAAGGGGTCTGGACCCTGGATGCCCCGATGTCCGGCGGTCCCGCGCGTGCGCTGGACGGCAGCATGAGCCTCATGGTGGCCGGGCCCGGAGCCGCGCTGACGCTATGTCGCCCCTTGCTGGAGGCCTTGTCCAGCAAGGTGTTTGACATCAGCGATCGGCCCGGCGACGGCGCGCGCACCAAACTGGTCAATAACCTGCTGGCGGGTATCAACTTGGTGGGGGCCGCTGAGGCGATGGCGCTGGCCGACCGCTTGGGGCTGGATGCCAGCCGCACGCTGGACGTGATTGCCCAAAGCAGTGGCTAGAGCTGGATCGGTACTGACCGTATGCGCCGAGCTGTGGCCGGAGATCTCGCGCCGCGCGCCCACATGACCTTGCTGGCCAAAGACACCCGCTTGGCTCTGGATGCGGCACAGGCCGCCGGTTTTGCCGGGCCCTTGGGCGAAGCGGCCAGCGCGGTGTTTGCCCAAGCGGTGCGGGCAGGCCTGGCCGGGATGGACGACGCGGCGTTGCTGGAGTTTTTAAAGCGCTGAACGGCCATACCCCTGTGGCAGGCCCCGACTCTGGCGACACAGCCACTGCGTAAGCCGTGCGGAGGCCTAAAATGGCCGCATGATCTCCCGCGAACCCACCATCGAACGCTTGGCCACGGCCAAATCCCTGTTGCTGACGCCCTTCGGGCTGGATGAGAGCCATCTCACCCGCGCGCTGAACGAAATCAAGGCGCACCAGGTGGACGAGGCGGACCTGTACTTCCAGTACACCCGTTCTGAGGGCTGGAGTCTGGAAGAGGGCATCGTCAAAACCGGTTCCTTCAGCATCGACCAGGGGGTGGGCGTTCGCGCGGTGAGCGGCGAGAAAACCGCCTTTGCGTATTCCGACGATATTTCCGAAGCTTCGCTGCTGGATGCCGCCCGCACCGTGCGCACCATTTCGGCTGCAGCCCAGACGAAACGTGTGAAGACTGCTACCCAAAAGATAGCAGGCGGCCGCAAGCTTTATGCCGGCCTGGACCCGATTGCCACCCTGGACAGCACCGCGAAAGTGGAGCTGTTGGGCAAGGTGGAGAAGCTGGCCCGTGCCAAAGACCCGCGCATCATCCAGGTGATGGCCGGCCTGGCTGCCGAATACGACGTAGTGATGGTCGCCCGTGCCGACGGCACGCTGGCCGCCGATGTGCGCCCGCTGGTGCGCCTGAGCGTGACCGTGATCGCCGAGCAAAAGGGTCGCCGCGAGGTGGGCTCCAGCGGCGGCGGTGGCCGATTCGGGCTGGCGTATTTCACCGATGCGCAGATTGAAGACTATGTGGATCAAGCCGTGCACGCAGCACTCACTAACCTCGATGCCCGCCCCGCACCTGCCGGCGAGATGACCGTGGTGTTGGGCGCCGGCTGGCCCGGCATCCTGTTGCACGAAGCCATCGGCCACGGGCTGGAAGGCGACTTTAACCGCAAGGGCAGCAGTGCGTTCAGCGGCCGTATCGGCCAGCGCGTCGCCGCCAAGGGCGTGACGGTGCTGGACGACGGCACCATTGCCGACCGCCGTGGCTCGCTCAACGTGGATGATGAAGGCAACCCCAGCCAGCGCAATGTGTTGATTGAAGACGGCATCTTGAAGGGCTACATCCAGGACAGCATGAACGCCCGCCTGATGGGCGTGAAGCCCACCGGCAACGGCCGCCGCGAGAGCTACGCCCACTTGCCCATGCCCCGCATGACCAACACTTACATGCTGGGTGGCGACAAGGCGCCGGAAGAAATCATCGCCAGCATTAAAAAAGGCTTGTACGCCCCCAACTTCGGTGGCGGCCAGGTGGACATCACCAGCGGCAAATTTGTGTTCTCTGCCAGCGAAGCCTATTGGGTGGAAAACGGCAAGATCCAATACCCCGTCAAGGGCGCCACGCTGGTGGGCAGTGGCCCCGAGTGCCTGAAGCGCGTCTCCATGATCGGCAACGACATGAAGCTGGACCCCGGCGTGGGCACCTGCGGCAAAGAGGGCCAGAGCGTGCCGGTGGGCGTGGGCCAGCCTACGCTGCGCATCGACGGTTTGACCGTAGGTGGAACTGCCTAGTGGCAAGCGTAAGCCGCTGTCAGAAACCTGTGCTACATTGAACCCCATGCATTCCGCACGTTTCTTCTTTAGCTACTTTTGGTTCTCACGCGCATCCGGCGGTCGAGAGATCTGAACGTACCCAAAAGAAACGTCCTGAATCTTCCCAAAAACCGCCGGCACCCCCGGCGGTTTTTTTATGCCTTTTTCAACCTGTTTTATTTGTAACTTGGACTCTGGAGACCTGACATGAACGCTAAAGCCTCTGCAACCGGTGAGTGGTACGGACAAGCCCAGCCCGCCGACCGCACCAGTAAAACCGACGACGAACGCATCAAGGACATCACCGTGTTGCCCCCTCCAGAGCACCTCATCCGCTTTTTCCCCATTCGCGGCAGCGCCACTGAAACACTGATTTCGGACACCCGCGCCACGATCCACAACATCATGGCCGGCAAGGACGATCGCTTGCTGGTCATCATCGGACCCTGCTCCATCCACGACCCCGCCGCCGCGCTGGACTACGCCCGCCGCCTGAAGGTCGAGCGCGAGAAATATAAAGACACGCTGGAAATCGTGATGCGCGTCTACTTCGAGAAGCCTCGCACCACTGTGGGCTGGAAGGGCTTGATTAATGACCCCTACTTGGACGAGAGCTACCGCATCGATGAAGGCCTGCGCATTGCACGCCAGCTGCTGATCGAGATCAACCGCTTGGGCGTGCCTGCGGGCAGCGAGTTCCTGGACGTGATTTCCCCCCAGTACCTGGGTGACTTGATTTCCTGGGGCGCGATTGGTGCGCGCACCACTGAGAGCCAGGTGCACCGCGAGTTGGCCTCCGGTATCTCTGCGCCCATCGGCTTCAAGAACGGCACGGACGGCAACATCAAGATCGCAACCGACGCTATTCAAGCTGCAGCCGGTGGCCACCACTTCTTGTCGGTGCACAAAAACGGCCAGGTGGCGATTGTGCAAACCAACGGCAACCCGGACTGCCACGTCATCCTGCGCGGCGGCAAGGCGCCCAACTACGACGCTGCCAACGTGGCCGCGGCTTGTGCGGACCTCGCCAAGGCCAAGCTGCCCCAGACTCTGATGGTGGACTGCAGCCACGCCAACAGCAGCAAGCAGCACGAAAAACAGCTCGATGTGGCCAAAGACATTGCCGGCCAGATCAGCGGTGGTTCGCGCAGCGTGTTCGGGGTGATGGTGGAAAGCCACCTGAACGCTGGCGCCCAGAAGTTCACCCCCGGCAAGGACGATGCGTCCGCCTTGGAATACGGTAAGAGCATTACCGACGCCTGCCTGGGCTGGGACGATTCGGTGGAGTCGCTGGAAGTGCTGTCTGCCGCCGTCGAGGCGCGTCGCGCAGCCTGATGGCGTAAAAAAGCCGGAGTGAATGCTCCGGCTTGCATTACCAAGCGGGCCTCTGAGCCCGCTTTTTTGTGCCTTATTGCAGCGGAGCAGGGGCCCGCAGGGACTCCATTACCGCGTCCGGCGTGCCGCCAGCGGCCAAGTGGGTTTTGTACCAGACGCTCAGGATGGTGCTGATCACCGGGCCGGGGTTCTCGCGCACCTTGGCCACGTTCCACTGGTTGAGTTGGCAGATGCGCTCGACGAGGTCCATGTCCATGTCGATGGCTTCGGCGTCACAACGGCGCAGCTTCAGGTCGGTGAATTGGGCGCCTTCCGGGAGGCGGAGTTGAAAGTTCGGATCGGTTTGCATGGGGTTTAGGGTCAAATATGGCGCTAGCGCAGATAGATAGTGCGCGAGCAGCTATGAAGTTTGTAGCAAATTGGCGAGTTTGGCGTGGATGCCGCCGAAGCCGCCATTGCTCATGCACAGCACGTGGTCACCCGGTTGCAAGGCGGCGGCCACTTGAGCCAGCACAGCGTCAATCGTGTCGCCCACTTGCGCCCGTGCGCCCATGGGGGCCAGCGCCTCGACCGCGTCCCAGCCCAAGCCACCGCTATGGCAGAAGGCGAGGTCGGCTTCTTCGAGGCTCCAAGGCAACTGGGCTTTCATGGCGCCGAGCTTCATGGTGTTGGAGCGCGGCTCAAACACGGCCAGAATGCGCCCGCTCCCGACTTGGCGGCGCAAACCGTTGACCGTGGTGCGGATGGCGGTGGGGTGGTGCGCAAAGTCATCGTAAATGGTGACGGGTGCGCTGCCGGGCTGGCCTGCCAACGGGGCTTTGGCGCGCACTTCCATGCGGCGCTTGACGTTCACGAATTGGCCGAGGGCTTCTGCGGCGACGGCGGGCGACACGCCCACATGCTCTGCGGCGGCAATGGCGGCCAGTGCGTTGAGCTGGTTGTGCACGCCGCCCAAGGCCCACTGCACCCGAGCCACTTCGCGGCCTTGGTGGTGAACCGCAAAGTCATGGGGCTCGCCGACGGCGAAGAAGTCGCTGACGGCGGCGCCAAAGCTGCGTTGTTCGCTCCAGCAGCCTTGGTGCAGCACCCGGGTGAGGCTGTCTTCCAGCCCGTTCACGACCACGCGGCCGGTGCCGGGCACGGTGCGCACCAGGTGGTGGAATTGCCGTTCGATGGCGGCCAGGTCGTCAAAGATGTCGGCGTGGTCGAATTCCAGGTTGTTCAGGATGGCGGTGCGCGGGCGGTAATGCACGAACTTGCTGCGCTTGTCGAAGAAGGCGGTGTCGTATTCGTCGGCCTCTATGACAAACAGCGGGCGCTCGCTTGGCGTTGAACGGCGGGCAGGCAAAGGGCTCTGCTCCGTGTCCCCCGCCCGCTTTGCGGGCTCCTCCTTGACCTGCGCAGAGCCCTTTGCCTCCCCACCTCCCAGGCGGGCGGAGATGCCGAAATTCAACGGGACGCCGCCCACCAAAAAGCCGGGTTGCAGACCTGCGTATTCCAGCACCCAGGCCAACATGCTGGTGGTGGTGGTTTTGCCGTGAGTGCCGGCGACGGCCAGCACATGGCGGCCTTGGAGCACATGTTCAGCCAGCCATTGCGGACCGCTGGTGTAGGGCGCGCCCGCGTCCAGAATGGCTTCCATCAGTGGGAATTTGGGGGTTCCGTCGGCGAGCCGCGCGCGGCTGACGACGTTGCCGATCACGAACATGTCAGGCTGCAAGGCCATTTGTTCAGCGCCGAAACCCTCGATCAGTTCAATGCCGAGTGCCCGGAGCTGGTCGCTCATGGGGGGGTAAACGCCGGCATCGCAGCCGGTTACTTTGTGGCCGGCTTCACGCGCCAGCGCGGCCAAGCCACCCATGAAGGTGCCGCAAATGCCCAAGATATGAATATGCATGGCCCGTATTCTACGGTTGGCAACTGGTACCGAAATTTTGGAGTTTTTTGGCGATTGGACCAAGCAGAATATGTGGATCCAGCTATTAAAAAGATAGCAAATGTGCGATGCGTAAGGCTTTGCGATGGCGGGCACAATGGCGCCATGGACGATCTGAAAGAAGAAATAGCGGCCACTGCCGCCCGTATGGTGGTGGAAGAGGGCTTGGAGTACGGTGCAGCCAAGCGCCGTGCGGTGAAGCAATTGGGGGTGCCACCCCGTTCCGGTTTGCCCGACAACGACCAAGTGGAGGCCGCTGTCGAGGAGTACATCTCCATCTTCTGTGCGGATACCCAGCCCAAGGAGTTGCGGGCCTTGCGCGAGCTGGCGGTGCAATGGATGGAGCGGCTGGAGTCGTTCCGGCCGCACCTCGGGGGGGCTGTGTGGCGGGGCACAGCGACCCGTAACAGTGATATTTATCTGCAGTTGTTTTGTGATGATCCCAAATCGGCGGAGATCATGTTGATTGACAAGGGTGTGCGCTTTGAAGTGCGCTCAGTGCCAGGGCTGCAAGGGGAGATGGTCGATGCCCTGAGCATCCATGCCATGTGCCTGCCCTTGGGCGAGCACGTGGGGGTGCATCTCTTGGTCAATGACCTGGATGATGTGCGTGGCGCACTCCAGCCGGATGGGCGTGGTCGTGCCCGGCGTGGCAATATGGCGGCAGTTCAGCGCTTGTTGGAGTCGGATGATGCAAATTCCTGAAAATTCGGTCGCGGTAGCGCCTTCGGCCCGGCGCCGGAGGGTGTTGTGGGGTGCGGTCGCCGGGGTGGCGGCTGTGGCCGGAGCTGGTTTGTCGTGGCGTCAACAATCAGCGTCGTCCGTGATGGAGCCGGTACCCGGTTTTTGGGCGCAGCAATGGCAGACGCCTCAAGATGCGAACCTTGCGATGCAACAGTTCCAAGGGCGCCCCGTGTTGATCAATTTTTGGGCGACGTGGTGCCCTCCGTGTGTGGAGGAGCTGCCTTTGTTGGATCGTTTCCATGCCGAGCAAGGGCCCAAAGGTGTGCAGGTGTTGGGGTTGGCGATTGACCGCAAAGAGGCGGTGGTGCCGTTTTTGCAGCGGGTTCCGCTCCAGTTCCCCGTGGCATTAGCCGGCTTGTCGGGGACGGAACTCGGGCGCGCGCTGGGTAATGTGACCGGGGGGCTGCCGTTCTCTGTGTTGGTGGCCTCGGATGGCGCGGTTGCGCAGCGCAAGATGGGTCGAGTTCACGCGGAAGACTTGGTCGCTTGGGCTGCGGTAAAATAGAGTCTCTCACCTAGTGTTTCCGACCCGGAAGCACTGTCTCAAGCCCTTTCGGGGCGATTTTATTTAGACATTTTTCTAGTCTTTTCCCTTGATTTGGGTGGAGATATGGTTTTTTGGCGGTGTTTTGCTGTAAATTCGCCGTTTTACAAATGTCGGTTGTTGGAGATTCCATGGATTTACGCAAACTCAAAACCTTGATCGATCTGGTGTCTGATTCGAATGTGTCGGAGCTGGAAATTACCGAAGCCGAAGGCAAGGTCCGTATCGTCAAGGGTGGTGGTGCTGTGGTTCAGGGCTACGCGCCCGCACCTGTGTATGCAGCGCCCGTGGCTGCGGCGGCTCCTGCCGGCGCACCTGCTGCAGCGCCTGTGGCTGCCGAACCGGTGGTGGATGCTGGTCACACCGTGAAGTCGCCGATGGTGGGTACTTTCTACCGCTCGTCCGCTCCAGGTGCCAAGCCATTCGTCGAAGTGGGTGATTCGATCAAGGTCGGCGAGACCATCTGCATCATCGAAGCGATGAAGATTCTCAATGAAATCGAGGCAGACAAATCCGGTACCGTGACCAAGATCTTGAGCGACAACGGCCAGGCAGTGGAATACGGCCAGCCCTTGTTCATCATCGAATAAAACGCAGCACCCATGTTCAAGAAAATTCTGGTCGCCAACCGGGGCGAGATTGCGCTGCGTATCCAGCGCGCCTGCCGCGAGTTGGGTATCAAGGCCGTCATGGTCTATTCCGAGGCGGACCGTGAAGCCAAGTATGTCAAGCTCGCTGAAGAAGCAGTTTGCATCGGGCCGGCTCCCTCGGGCCTGAGCTACCTCAATATGCCGGCCATCATTTCGGCGGCGGAAGTGACAGACGCGGAAGCGATCCACCCCGGCTACGGTTTTCTGAGTGAAAACGCAGACTTTGCTGAGCGTGTCGAGAAGAGCGGCTTCCAATTCATCGGGCCTACCCCTGAATCCATTCGCATCATGGGCGACAAGGTGTCTGCCAAGCAAGCCATGATTCGGGCGGGCGTGCCCTGTGTTCCCGGCTCTGAGGGCGAGTTGCCGGATGATCCGGTCGCCATGAAGCGGATCGCCAAGTCAGTGGGCTATCCTGTCATTATCAAAGCGGCAGGTGGCGGTGGCGGACGCGGTATGCGTGTGGTTCACACCGAAGCCGCGTTGGTCAATGCGGTTGCCATGACCAAGGCGGAAGCCGGTGCGGCGTTCAACAATCCGGCGGTGTACATGGAGAAGTTTCTCCAGAACCCGCGGCACATTGAAATCCAAATCCTCGCGGACAAGCACAAGAACGCGGTGTACCTCGGCGAGCGCGATTGCTCGATGCAGCGCCGTCACCAGAAGGTGTTGGAAGAGTCCCCCGCGCCGGGCATCAACCGCAAGTTGATTGAACGCATCGGGGAACGTTGCGTCAATGCCTGCAAGAAGATCGGTTATCGCGGAGCGGGAACCTTCGAATTCCTCTACGAAGACGGTGAGTTCTACTTTATTGAAATGAACACCCGTGTTCAGGTGGAGCATCCGGTCACTGAAATGGTGACGGGCATCGATATCGTGAAGACGCAGATCATGGTGGCTGCCGGCGAGAAGTTGCCGTTTACCCAGCGCCAGATTGAAGTGCGCGGTCACGCCATCGAGTGCCGGGTGAATGCCGAGGATCCTTACAAGTTCATCCCTTCGCCGGGACGCGTCACTATGTGGCACGCGCCGGGCGGCCCGGGTGTGCGTGTAGATTCGCATGTGTACACCAACTACTTTGTGCCTCCGAACTACGACTCCATGATCGGCAAGATCATTGTGCACGGCGATACCCGCGAGCAGGCGATGGCCCGCATGCGCACTGCACTGGCGGAGACGGTCGTGGAAGGAATCAATACCAACATTCCTTTGCATCGTGAGTTGATGGTGGATGCCAA
>DGQR01000217.1:0-2295 GCA_002390825.1 Rhodoferax sp. UBA4409 | reverse complement strand
CGATAAGGCGTTGCATGTTTGAATTGCGTTTGATGTGTCCCGAAGACCGGGTCGAAAACCTGAGTGATGCGCTGGACGCATTGGATGCCCTGAGTGTCAGCGTGGAAGACGCTGATGCCCAGACGGATGCCGAACAGGCATTGTTTGGTGAGCCCGGAATGCCTCCGCCGAAAGACGGATGGCAGCGCTCACGGGTGATCGCCTTGTTTGCAGAGCGCACGCAAGCCGATGAGGCCTGTGCGCTGTTGCAGGCCCAGGATTTCTTTGAAGGCTGCCAGGTTCTGGGGATCGATGCCTTGGAAGACCAGGATTGGGTGCGCTTGACCCAGTCGCAGTTTGCGCCGGTGGAGATTACCCCCGAGTTCTGGATTGTGCCCACATGGCACGAGCCTCCCGCTCAGGCCAAAGAGGTCATTCGCTTGGATCCCGGACTGGCCTTTGGTACCGGCACGCATCCGACGACGCGTATGTGCTTGCGCTGGATCGCAGGCCACGGTGCGGCAGGTCGAGTGCTGGATTACGGGTGTGGCTCCGGCATTCTTGCGATTGGGGCAGCCAAATTCGGTGCGACTGAAGTGATTGCGGTCGACATTGATCAGGCTGCGGTCGACTCCACAGTGCTGAATGCGCAAGCTAACCAGGTGGAGCTGTCTGCCGGTCTGCCCGAAGCGGCTCAGGGCGAGTTTGATGTGGTGTTGGCCAATATATTGGCGACTCCACTAAAAGTGCTGGCTCCCTTGTTGCGTGCGCATGTCAAGGCGGGCGGGCACCTCGTGCTGGCCGGAATACTGGAGCGCCAAGCGGACGAGCTGAAAGCGGCCTATGCGCCTTATTGCACCCTCTCGGTGGCAGACACCGAAGACGGGTGGATCTTGATGACAGCTGCCGTATAACTGCGGTGTTTGCGACCACTACAATGTGACGCAATGAGTCTGATTACCCAGTGCCCAGCATGCTCCACGATGTTCAAAGTCGTGCCGGACCAGTTGCGTATTTCAGACGGCTGGGTGCGGTGTGGGCAATGTGATGAGGTATTTGATGCCAATGCCCATCTACACACCGCAATAGAAGCACAACCGGTTCCAGAGCCTGAGCCTCGTGAAGCGGCTGCACCTACCAGTCCCGACCCGGACTGGGCCGCCTCTTTGCGATTCGAGTCTGACGATGCTGCGCTACCTGAAAAGGTAGCTACTGAGCCACTGGACGTAGAGACTCCGCCTCCTGAATCTTGGTCTTCGGCACCCGCACAACCGGTTGACAACGATCCTGCGCTGGATGATTTCCTTACCCAGAGCCCTGGCGCTCTCGCCGGTGGGGCAGAGGTTGATGCGCCACCTCTAGAGTCTGATAACAAAAGCGATCTAGACGCCCTTGGTTCGCCCGCGCCCCGCTACACACAAGCGACTCCGTCTCCAGCAGTTGGCGAGCCAAAGCTTTCATTTATGCCCAAGGGCGATGGGCTGGTGTTTTGGGACCGGACCTTGGTCAAGTGGAGTCTTGCCGGGATTGCTGGTGTATTGGTGCTCGCCCTCGGTATGCAATACGCGTATGTAGAGCGGGACCGGATTGCTGCTTATCAGCCTGAAGCCGTTCCTGCGCTGGAGGTGATGTGTGAGTGGGCCGGATGCCAGCTCTCTCCCTTGCAGTCGATTGAAGCGGTCGTGATCGACAGTTCTTCGTTTACCAAACTTCGTCCGGACGTGTACCGTTTGAATGTGGCCATCAAGAATACCGGTACGGTTCCGGTGTTGCCTCCCTCTTTGGAGCTCACGCTCACCGACATGCAAGACCAAAGCATGATTCGCAAGGTGTTGGCGCCACGGGATATCGGCTGGATGGCGTCCACGTTGGAGCCCGGTGCCGAGTTCACGGCTTCATTGCCGCTTGCGGTGAAAGCTGCTTCGCCTACAGAGCGGGTTTCTGGGTACCGTTTGCTGGCTTTTTACCCTTAACAGGCGAATCGCAACGAAAAAAAGCCCGGACCTTCAAGGTTCCGGGCTTTTTTGTAGGTGCAGGCTATTAAGGCTTGCTGGAAGTTGGAAACGGCCACGCGGCTTGTGGGTTCAGTGTGGTTTGCGCTGCTGGAGTAGCTGCCTTGGCCGCCTTTTTTGCAGGGGCTGCAGGCTTTTTGGCTACTGCGGCTTTTTTCGCGGGAGCTGCTGCTTTTTTAGCAGGAGCGGCCTTCTTGGCTACTACGGCTTTTTTCGCGGGAGCTGCTGCTTTTTTAGCAGGAGCGGCCTTCTTGGCTACTACGGCTTTTTTCGCGGGAGCTGCTGCTTTTTTAGCAGGAGCGGC
>DGQR01000125.1:12267-25581 GCA_002390825.1 Rhodoferax sp. UBA4409 | reverse complement strand
CGTTGCACACGTCGGCGCGCAACATGTTTTCACCATAAAACTGGTGGTACATCTGGCCCACCGGGCTCTTCAAGAAGGCAACGCCACCGGAGTGACCGGGGCAGTGCCAGCTATAAGAGCCGTCTTCCGCGTAGTCCAGCAGCGCTTTAAAGAAGGGGGGCTGCACGCCCTCCAAGTAGCCTTTGGCTTCGCGGATGATGTGGCGCGCCACAAACTCAGGCGTATCTTCAAACATGTGAATGAAGCCGTGCAGCTCGCGCAAGATGTCGTTGGGGATATGGCGGCTGGTTTTGGTCTCGCCGTACACATAAATCGGGACATCGAGGTTCTTGCGACGGACTTCTTCAATGAAGTGACGCAAATTCAGTACCGCAGGGTCCAAATCCGGGCCAGGAGTGAATTCTTCGTCGTCGATCGACAGGATGAAAGCACTCGCACGGCTCTGTTGCTGGGCGAACTGACTCAAATCGCCGTAGCTGGTGACGCCCAGTACTTCAAATCCTTCAGATTCAATCGCCTGCGCCAGGGCACGGATGCCAAGACCCGACGTGTTTTCCGAACGGAAATCTTCGTCAATGATGATGATGGGAAAACGAAACTTCATCTACAGGCTCCAACAGCGGGCTAAAAATGGCAAACAGGCGCGAAGTGTAAGGACTAAATGTGGCAACGCGGCGGCGGCGTCCCGCAATTGGCCCACAATGTGGCGTCATCAATACAACTGGAGTCCCCGTCATGTCGGAACCCAACCTGTGGTGGCTGGCCGTGGGTGCGTTGGTCGCACTGGAGCTACTCACCGGAACCTTTTATTTGCTGATGCTCGGGCTGGGCGCAGCCGCGGCGGCACTGGCAGCCCATGCTGGCGCCAGCGTCACTGCGCAGCTCGTCTGGGCATCCTTGGTGGGTGGCGGTGCGGTTGCAGTGTGGCACCTCCGCCGCTCACGCGGCCGGTCGGAGCCACCTGCCCAGGCCAACCCCAATGTGAACCTGGATATCGGCGAAGTAGTGCAGATCGGCGCCTGGAGCCCCGACGGCACGGCCCAAGTCCACTACCGCGGCGCGGCATGGACCGCAATCCATCGCACGGGCGTCAGCCCAATACCCGGCGCGCACCGGGTAGCAGAAATGGTGGGCAATCGCCTGCTGGTAGATAAAGCTTAACGAGGGAACTTTATGGAAATCGCAATTCTTCTTCTGGTCGTCGCTATTATTTTTGTGACGCGGTCGGTCAAAGTCGTGCCCCAGCAGCATGCGTGGGTGATTGAACGCCTGGGCAAATACCACGGCACCCTGACACCCGGCCTGAACTTTCTGGTGCCGTTCATTGATCGCGTGGCCTACAAGCATGTGCTGAAAGAAATCCCGCTCGACATCGCAAGCCAGGTCTGTATCACCAAAGACAACACCCAACTGCAAGTCGACGGCATTCTGTACTTTCAAGTCACCGACGCCATGCGCGCCAGTTACGGCTCGAGCAATTACATCATTGCCATTTCCCAACTGGCTCAAACATCCTTGCGCTCAGTCATCGGCAAGTTGGAGCTGGACAAAACATTCGAAGAGCGCGACATCATCAACGCCCAAGTGGTCGCAGCCATCGATGAGGCGGCTCTTAACTGGGGTGTAAAGGTGCTGCGCTATGAAATCAAAGACCTCACGCCACCCAAAGAAATTTTGCACGCCATGCAGGCCCAGATCACCGCGGAGCGTGAAAAACGCGCGCTGATTGCCGCCTCCGAAGGCCGCCGCCAAGAGCAAATCAATATTGCAACCGGCGAGCGCGAGGCATTCATTGCCCGCTCAGAAGGCGAAAAGCAGGCGGCCATCAACAGCGCCCAAGGTGAAGCTGCCTCCATTACTGCAGTGGCCGAAGCAACGGCGAACGCGATCGAGCGTATTGCCGCAGCCATTCGCCAGCCGGGCGGCGAGCAAGCGGTGCAGCTGAAAGTCGCCGAACGAGCTGTCGATGCCTACGCCAAAGTGGCTGCGGACGCGACCACCACGCTGATCATCCCCGGCAATATGAGCGAAGTGTCCGGCTTGATTGCGACCGCCATGAAAATGGTGCAATCCAGCAAGTAAACAAAGCGAACGGGCAACAAAAAAGCCCGTAGTGCAAAACACTACGGGCTGTCTGTTTCTGGCGGAGCAGGCGGGATTCGAACCCGCGGTGGGTATTACCCCACGCACGCTTTCCAGGCGTGTGACTTAAACCGCTCATCCACCGCTCCAGAGCCTCGTATTCTAGCCCGTTATTTTGGGCATTCCGACTGATCGAGGAAACTTTTTAGAAAAAACTGTGTTTCAGCCGAAAGCTTGGGCGTCATTGGCGCTCCTGCGTCGCATGCGCGGCCTGCAATGCATCTGCTACCGCACGGCTGACGGTTGCCTCAACGTCTTCCATGACGCCGGGCAACAATGTCTGCAGACGCATCTGCAAACTCTGCTGCAAAGCGTCTTGCACCACTTGCTCCAAAACAGGGGTTAACTGCACCATCACTTTGGCAATCAGTTCTTCATCTGTCGTTACGGAAGCCACTGGCTCCAGGAACGTTGAAGCGACGACTGGCGCCAGCACCTCTTCCTCAGGTAGCACAGGAATTTCAGCGGGCTCAGTCGCCGGCACGGGATGCTTCACTACCTCGGTCAGGGTCGGCAAAAAACGGGGGGGATGTTTGGGTGCCTGCATCACTCAGCGCCTTTCAGCTTCAGGTCATGCCGTTGGATCGCATAGCCCTGCTGCACATACTGCTTCCAACGAAGACGAGCCGTGGCGCGGTCTTCCTCATCCACAGACACGACCTCGATTACCCGGTCAAACACATCAAAGCCTGCGGGCATTTCGTGGGTCAGGTTGACCAGTACGCCGTGACTCGACAAAGCGGGATGAACTTTGGATGTCAACACAACAGGGCAACGCAGATCAGGCGACGCACCGTTGTCGACACCATGCACCAAAAAATCGGTCGGCGAGGTTGCCCACAAACTGGCATCCAGATATTGCACTTGGGCAGGAACCGCGAGCACCGTCAAACGCGCCCCTCGGGCGACGGCCTTTCTCAGAAGGCGCCCTACGTACTCCAGCTTGTTCGGGGCCCCGAAATGAAAGGCAACGTCTGTCACTTACCGGCAACCTGACTCAGCACAAACTCCACGAGCAGGGGCACGGGCCGTCCGGTAGCGCCCTTGGCGGCCCCACCTTTCCAGGCGGTGCCCGCGATGTCCAAATGCGCCCAGTCAAACTTCTCGGTAAAGCGCTGGAGGAACTTGGCAGCCGTGATCGCACCACCTGCACGACCCGCCACGTTGGCCACATCCGCAAAATTGGTTTTCAACCCATCCGCATAGTCCTCATCGAGGGGCAGCTGCCAGCACAAGTCACCACTGGTCTCACCGGCTTTGAAAAGCGCATCTGCCAGCGCCGGCTTGCTGGAAAACAGGCCGCTTCGGACCCCACCAAGCGCGACCATGCATGCCCCGGTCAAGGTCGCAATATCGACCACTGCGGTCGGTTTAAAGCGCTCTGCATAGGTCAGTGCATCACACAGCACCAGCCGGCCTTCGGCATCGGTGTTGAGAATTTCGATCGTCTGGCCGCTCATGCTGGTCACCACGTCGCCAGGCTTC
Source organism: Rhodoferax sp. UBA4409 (assembly GCA_002390825.1). Lineage (GTDB taxonomy): Bacteria > Pseudomonadota > Gammaproteobacteria > Burkholderiales > Burkholderiaceae_C > Allorhodoferax. The sequence goes on along the minus strand of DGQR01000125.1, from coordinate 21,954 downwards.
ACAGCTTTGCCGTTCAGCAGGTTTTCGCAAGCCGGGATCAAGCCGATCACATTGATCGCGGGCTTCAGCTCCGCCAGCGTCCTGAAAGTTCCGAGCACACTGGCAGCACCGGACATGTCGAACTTCATCTCGTCCATCTCCGCCGCAGGCTTGATGGAGATGCCGCCGCTATCAAAAGTAATACCCTTGCCCACCAGCACCAGCGGAGGCTGCGCTTTGGTGGCGCCGCTGTACTTCAACACAATGAAGCGCAAAGGCTCGTCAGACCCCTGGGCGACCGCCATGAAGGAGCCCATGCCCAGCTTGGCAACTTCTTTGGGGCCTAACACTTCGCAGCTGATTTTGGCGAACTCCGCCAGACTTTGAGCGGCTTGCCCCAACAAGGTTGGCGTTGCGTAGTTGGCTGGGCGATTGGCCCACTCTTTGGCGAACTCGACGCCGGCCACTGTGCCCACCGCCACCGCAAATGAGGCTGCGATCTCTGATGCGTTAGTCGCACCGACCAGCACTTTTTGCAACTGGCGCCCTTCGGGCTTTGATTTGGTGTGGGTGTATACGTAAGTGGCATCCGCAACCGCCAGAGGCACTGCACGGACCGCATCTTCCCGGGCAGGACCTGCAAACGCGATCACGGCCTTTTTCACAGCCGGCGCCTTCAAGCTGCCCGCACAGGCTGCAATTGCAGAGCGCACTTGTCGCGCTGTACCCTCCCCCACTGCCACCAACAGCACTTTCGCGGCATTGGCTTGCACCGGACGGTGCAGCGCCAACACCATGCCTGGCTTGGCACTGAAATCACCCTGCTTCAAGGCCTTGCCAATCAAGATAGACAGTTCGTCCTTGCCAGGCTTGAAATCCTGCGCAATGAGGAGGACCAGCAGGTCGGCTTTTTCATTGGCCAAGGCCACGAGGTTCAGAGGCTTCAGTTCAAAGTTCATAATTCGCTCTTTCGTTTCGCACAATGTTATTCCATTCCTCCATTCGCAAAGAGTTAGGCCGCAGTTTCGGCGCGACGCTGGTCGTTCTGGTGACCGTCGTCATGACCATGACGCTGCTGCGCACCTTGGGCGAAGCCTCGCGCGGCACCTTCAATCCAGCCGACGTGCTGATCATCATGGGCTACACCGTGCTCTCTGATATGCCGACCATCCTGTCGATGAGTCTGTTTATTTCGGTGTTGACGGTTGTTACCCGGATGTACCGCGACAGCGAAATGGTGATCTGGTTCGGCAGCGGGCGCGGGTTATTGGGCTTGGTCGGCCCTCTGTTCCGGTTCGCTTGGCCTATTTTGCTGGTGGTTTTGACGTTGGCATTTGTGATCTTGCCCTGGTCATTCAGCAAGATTGAAGACCTGCGTGACAGGTACGACAAGCGAGGCGACATCGCGCGCATTGAGCCAGGCCAGTTTCAAGAGTCAGCCAATGGTGACCGGGTCTTTTTTATTGAAAAAGACAGCAAGGGCCAACAAACAGGCAAGAACGTTTTCATCTCTACCCAAGAGGGCAACAAGCAAACCATCACCAGCGCGCGCTCTGGAACCGTCGAGGTTATGAATGGCGACAAGTTTCTGGTCCTCCAGGAAGGGCAACGTCTGGAGCGGACCAACGGCAAAAATGACATGACACTCAGCACTTTTGAGCGCTACGGCGCCCGGGTCGGTGCTGACGACAACTCCGGCCGCGACTACTCCCCGTCCAATGCTAAAACTACTCTTGAGTTGCTGCGGACCCAAAACCCTCAGCACTTTGCAGAACTTGCATGGCGAGCCGGGTTGACCCTTGCCGCCTTCAACTTGATCTGGATTGGCTTGGCCGCCGCAGGGGCCAACCCTCGCGCGGGGCGGAGCACCAACCTGATCTTCGCGTTTCTCGCCTTTGTGGTGTATTTCAATTTGCTGGTGCTGGCCAAAAATTGGGTCGAGAGCGGGAAGGCAGAGCTCATCCCCATGCTGCTCCAATTGCACGGCGGTGTCTTTGTGGTGAGCATGTTGTGGTTGTTGAAGCGACACAACCACTGGGCGCTTAGGCTGCCGCGCCGCAACACCCGTAAGGAGGGCTCCTCATGAAGACGCTGCGCAAACTCCTGTACGGAGAAGTGGTGACTGCAGTGGCGCTGGTCACGCTGGCATTCATCGCGCTGTTTTTTTTCTTTGACGTGGTGGAAGAACTCCAGCAGGTCACCCGGCTGGGCGCGAGTGGTTACCAAGTGCCGCAGGCGCTGATTTATGTCGCGCTGATGATTCCAGCCCACGTGTATGAGTTGTTTCCCATCACGGTGCTCATCGGCACCATTTTTGTGATGGCCCGCTTGGCCCGGAGTTCGGAGTTCACGATTCTGCGTACGAGTGGCTTGGGCCCTTGGAAGGCTTTGCGGACCCTGATGGTGCTGGGCTTGGGCTTTGTCTTATTTACTTTTGCCGTTGGCGACTATGTGGCCCCCTTGGCGGACAAAACAGCCCAACTGCTCAAATCCCGCTTTCAGGGCAAGATCAGTGTGGGCAAAACCGGCGCCTGGCTGAAAGAAAAGCAGGCTTACGGCAGCTATTCGGTGAACGTGGGCTCCCTGGCGTCAGATGCAACGCTCAAAGACATCCGAGTCTACGAATTCGATAACCAGGGGTTTGTCGTCTCTCTGACCGAGGCCAAAACAGGCACATTCGGCAGTGATGAATCCTGGATGCTCGCCAACGGTGAGCGCACCGAATTCACCTCCGGCCCAAACCAGATCCCCAAGGTTGACCGCGCAGCTTTTGAGACCTTCCGTTGGCCCACCCAAATCAGCGCAGAAATGGTGGCTGCAGCGGTGCTGCGGCCCGAGCGCATGGGCACGATTGATCTGTTCCAGTACATACGCCATCTCAATGCCAACGGCCAGAGCGCCCAGAAGTATGAAATCCAATTCTGGAAAAAAGTCTTCTATCCCTTGAGCTGCCTGGTGATGGTGGTGCTGTCCCTGCCCTTTGCCTACTTGCATTTCCGCTCGGGTGGCATCGCCAGCTACACCTTTGGTGGCGTGATGGCGGGCATCAGCTTTGTGTTGCTGAACAACGTGGTGAATGACCTTGGGAACTTACAGGGTTGGCAGCCCTGGATCACAGCGGCCCTGCCGGGCATGATCTACTCTTTCTTTTCTCTTGCAGCCTTTACCTGGTTGGTACTTCGACGATGACAAGCCCCGCCCCCCGCCACGCAATTGTGTTGTTCGCCCACGGTTCCCGCGACCCGCTGTGGCACAAGCCCATGGAGGCGGTGGCAGCGCGCATTCGCAGCCAGTCAGCAGACGTCGAAGTAGCCTGTGCCTACCTAGAGCTCAGCCAGCCTGACCTGCCCGATACCGTGGCGCAACTCACTGGTGCGGGCGTCGGCAGCATCACCATCGTGCCCATGTTTTTGGGCGTAGGCCGCCATGCCCGCGAGGATTTGCCTGAATTGGTAACCCAATTGCGCGCTAGCCATCCTACGGTGCATTTCCACCTCCAGAAGGCGGTGGGGGAAGACGATCGCCTGGTGCAGATGTTGGCATCGATTGCGTTGGATCCGACCGAGGCATAAATCCCCTGAGGCATAATGAATTCCTTCTTTAGCTGGAATTCGATATGAACCTTCACCAATTCCGCTTCGTGCAAGAAGCCGCGCGCCGCAACCTCAACCTGACCGAGGCGGCGAAGGCACTACACACCTCGCAACCGGGTGTGTCCAAAGCCATTATTGAGCTGGAAGAAGAGCTGGGCATCGACATCTTTGCCCGCCACGGCAAACGCCTCAAGCGCATCACCGAGCCAGGCCAGCATGTGCTCAAAAGCATTGAGTTGATCCTGCGCGAGGTGAACAACCTCAAGCGTATCGGCGAGCAATACAGCTCCCAAGATAGCGGCACGCTGTCGATCGCCACCACCCACACCCAGGCCCGTTATGTGCTGCCGGAAAAAGTGGCACAACTCCGCGCTGCCTTCCCCAAGGTCAATGTGAGCCTGCACCAAGGCGCGCCTGACCAGGTCGCCCGCATGCTGATCGACGATGTGGCCGAAATCGGGATCGCCACCGAATCCCTGTCCAACTACAGCGAACTGGTCACCCTGCCCTGCTACGAATGGCAACACGTGCTGGTATTGCCCGCAGACCACCCATTGGCCCTGAAAGAGCATGTCACGCTGGAAGACGTCGCCGCCGAACCGCTCATCACCTACCACCCGTCCTTTACCGGCCGCACCAAAATTGACCAGGCGTTTGAGGCCCGCAAGCTCGAACCCCGCATTTCGCTCGAAGCCATCGACTCCGACGTGATCAAGACCTATGTGCGCCTGGGTTTGGGCATCGGCATTGCGGCTGAAATGGCGGTCACCGATGTCGTGGAGGACATGGAGAAAAACGGCGCCCGCGGCGGCCTAGTCGTACGACCTGCCGGCTATCTGTTCGGCCAGAACGTGACCCGTGTGGCCTTCAAGCGCAGCGCCTATTTGCGGAATTTTGTCTTCACGTTTGCGGAATTTTTAAGCAGCCGCCTGAACCGCGCGCTGATTGCCAAGGCCATGGAAGGCCACGTAAACGACTATGAGTTGTGAAACCATGACCACTGCATTGACACCCCCGCTCTCCAGCCGCCTGCCGAATGTGGGCACCACGATTTTTACCGTCATGTCGGCGCTCGCCACAGAGCACAAAGCGGTCAACCTTGGTCAAGGCTTTCCGGACTTTGCGTGCGACCCGAAGTTGGTCAATGCCGTGACCGCAGCCATGCAAGCGGGACACAACCAGTACCCGCCCATGGCCGGTGTGCCGGCTTTGCGGCAGGCCGTGTCGGCCAAGATCGCGGGCCTGCATGGCAAGGCCTATAACCCCGACACCGAAATCACCATCACCGCCGGTGCAACGCAGGCGATCCTGACCGCCCTTCTCGCTCTGGTGCATCCGGGTGACGAGGTCATTGTGCTGGAGCCCTGCTACGACAGCTATGTCCCCAACATCGAGCTGGCCGGTGGCGTCGTGGTGCGTGTGCCCCTGACTCCGGGCACCTTCCGGCCCGACTTCGCCAAAATCGGCGCGGCGATCACGCCCAAAACACGGGCCTTGCTCATCAACTCGCCGCACAACCCCAGCGCCACGGTCTGGAGCCGGGCCGACATGCTGGCCCTCCAGGACCTGCTGGCACCGACCGACGTGCTCCTCATCAGCGATGAGGTGTACGAGCACATGGTGTTTGATGGCCAAGCCCACGAGAGCGCTTCCCGCTTTCCCGGCCTCGCGGCTCGGGCCTTTGTGGTGTCGAGCTTCGGCAAAACCTTCCACGTGACCGGCTGGAAAGTGGGCACGGTCGCCGCCCCTGCGGCCTTGATGGCGGAGTTCCGCAAGGTGCACCAGTTCAATGTATTCACCGTCAACACCCCGGTCCAGCATGCGCTGGCCGCGTATCTGGCCCACCCGGCGCCTTACCTGGAGCTGCCCGCGTTCTACCAACACAAGCGTGACCTCTTCCGCGCGGGGCTCGCAGGTACACGATTCAAGCTTTTGCCCAGCCAAGGCAGCTATTTCCAGTGCGTGGACATATCCGACGTGAGCGACTTGAACGAGGCCGATTTTTGCCAATGGCTGACCCGCGAGGTCGGGGTGGCCGCCATACCGCTCTCGGCTTTTTATGGGAATGGTTTTGACCAGCGGGTAGTGCGCTTTTGCTTTGCCAAACAAGACAGCACACTCCAAAGCGCCTTAGAGCACCTCAAAACCTTGTGATTACGTTGCTATTGATTTCATAGCTACACCCGCAACCTTCGTCTGGGCTAAAGGCTGTTTTATGCATACATATCGCAGGGCATCCACTGTCACCGTGATGCATCTCTGGCGCAAAGCGGCACTCTGTCTGGCCGCAAGCGCCGGTTTGTGGGCAGGCCTTGCGGCAGCACAAACCGACTCGTTGCGCACCGAGACCGTGGCTGCGGGCTTGGAGCATCCCTGGGCCGTGGCGTTTCTGCCCGAAGGCGGTTTTCTGGTTACCGAGCGGCCGGGGCGCTTGCGCGTGGTGAGCGCCAAAGGCCAGGTCAGCCCGCCGGTGGGCGGCCTCCCGGCCATCGATGCCCGCGGCCAGGGCGGCCTGCTCGATCTGGTGCTGGACAGTGCATTTGCCAGCAATCGCCAGCTTTATTTTTGTTACGCCGAGCCGGGCGAATCCGGCAACAGCACTGCCATGGCGCGGGCCACACTCAGCCCGGACAACACCCGCCTGCTGGACCTGCAGGTCTTGTTCAGCCAGAGACCCAAGTTCAGCAGCAGCGCGCACTTCGGGTGCCGCATCACCGAGGGACAGCGCGATGGCAAACCCGACGGCACCCTGTACCTGGCCCTCGGCGAACGCTTCAGCAAAAAAGACGACGCCCAGACCTTGAACAACCACCATGGCAAGGTGATTCGCATCCGCAAAGACGGCACCGTGCCTGCAGACAACCCTTTTGCCACCGCCGCTGCGCGCGCCAACGGAGCACTGCCTGAAATCTGGAGCCTGGGCCACCGCAATCCCCAAGGCATGGTGCAAGCCCCCGATGGCACCTTGTGGGAACTCGAGCATGGCCCCCAGGGCGGCGACGAAATCAACAAAGTCCAACGCGGGCGCAACTACGGCTGGCCCCTGATTACCTATGGCGAGAACTATGGGGGCGGAAAAATCGGCGCGGGCATCACCACACAGCCCGGGCTGGAGCAACCGGAGCATTACTGGACACCGTCCATCGCCCCCTCCGGCATGTCCTTTGTCAGTAGCCAGCGCTACGGCCCCGGTTGGCACGGTAGCCTGGTGGTTGGCTCCCTCAAATTCGGCTACCTAGCCCGACTCGAGCTCAGCGAGCCCTTTGGCGATCGGGTGGTGCGCGAAACGGCTTATTTGCAAGACCTGAAAGAACGGGTGCGCGATGTGCGCCAAGGCCCTGATGGCTGGCTCTATCTGCTGACCGACGCCTCGCGCGGGCGCCTGCTGCGGGTTCTGCCGCGCTAAGCCACTGCGGCAAGCCTGGCACCTTCACCGGCTTGTCATCTGGTGTGGTTGTAATGCGGCCTTCGTTGGAGAAGGACCATGCAACTACTCAAAACCGACAAAGCGCGGACAGAATTGCAAATCGGGAATCGCACGCTCGGGCAGCGTGAACGGGCGATGTTGATCCTCGCGGACGGCCGCAACACGGTAGAAACCATCAACCACCTGTTCCACGGCGATGCGATGCGCCTGGCCACCCACCTGATGCAAAGTGGCTATCTGGTGCCGCAGGATGAGCCGGCATCAGCAGTCAGAGCGCCTCGCACTACCCCGAAAAGTACGCCCGCACCGACGCCCGCTCCACATCCAGTCACACCGCAGGTGCTGACCGAGGTTGTCACGGCCCCATCGTCGGCCGATAGTTTCGAGGGCAAGCGGTCGCTGGCTACCACGCGGATGTTCTTGTTCGACATCTGTGAGCGCATGTTTGTGCGGCGAGACCCCGCGCGTGCCGAAGGCTTCCGCGAAGCGCTTCGGAACGCCAAGGACCGCGACACCATGCTCGCCGCCGCACGCGACATGATCAGCGCGGTAGAGGACATAGCAGGCCCCGAACGGGCGGACTCCATAAGCGAACGCATCGCGATGTTGCTGCCCCCTGAAGGCTGACCCCTGAGGCGCTCACGCCCGCCTGCTCAGCTCCCCAGCTGTGCCCAAGCCTTGTCCAGGCGCTTCACACTCACCGGTTGGGGCGTGCGCAGCTCTTGGGCAAAGAAGCTGACCCGCAACTCTTCGAGCAACCAGCGGAACTCTTGCATCCGCTCGTCTTGCACGCCTTTGCGTTCCGCCACCAAGCGCCAGTAGCGCTGCTCCTGCGGGCGCAATTCAGTTAACCGTGCGGTATCGCGGGCCGGATCGGCACGATATTTCTCAAGGCGCAGGGTGATGGCCTTGAGGTAGCGCGCCAGGTGTTGCAAGCGCTCCCACGGCGTGGCCTGCAGAAACCGCTTGGGGATAAGGCGGGTAATTTGCAGGGCCGTATCTGCCACCGCATCCGGGGCATTTTTGGTGTCTTTGATTTTGCGGGCGGCTGTTGCGTATTCCTGCAGCACCGTGCCCGCCAAGCGGGCCACTTCGTTGGCAATCAGGGTGAGGCGCCCCCGGCCTTCGTCGATCCGGCGTTTGAAGGCGAACTCATCGGTCGGCAAGGGGTCGAGCAAAAATGCGCGATCCAGGGCCACGGCAATGATTTGTTCGCGCAACTCTTCTACGGTCCCGCCAGTGGCAGATTTGCCGCCCTCCAAGGTGCCGACTTGCATGAAGGCCACCGCCATTTTTTGCAGGTCAGGAATGTTTTTCTCGAGGTATTTGAGGGCGTCCTTGATTTGCAACGCAAAGAGGCGTCGCAAGCCGGCACGGTGTTTGGCGGCGGCCACCTCGGGTTCGTCGAATACCTCCACCGTTACCGCGTCGCCGGCGTCGATCAATGCGGGGAAACCGATGAGTGTCTGGCCGCCTTTGCGGATTTCCAGCAGCTCGGGCAGCTCGCCGAAGGTCCAGGTGGTGAAGCGGCCGTCGAGGATGCTAGGGGCGTTGCTTTTAGCCGTATTCGCATTTGATACAGTTTTTGTAGCTGCTTGCGCATTGTTGGCCGGCGCTGGGCGCTGATTTGACCGGGCGCCCTGCTCCGTGTCCTCCGACCGCTGCGCGGTCTCCCCCTTGACCTGCGCAGAGCGCCCGGTCAAACCAGCTCCTGGCGGTAGGCTGGTATCTGTGCTAATTGCCTGGTTTTGGGCCAGCTTCAAGCTGGCCAGCGCTTGGAAAGCACCGCGGGCTTGGCTGCCTAGCTCCGCTTTCAACGCACCCAGGTTGCGGCCATGCCCGAGTTGGCGGCCATGTTCATCCACCACCCGGAAGTTCATGAAGAAGTGCGGGCTGAGCATGTCGACTTTGATGTCGGCTTTGACGATGTCCAGCGAAGTGGCGTCTCGCACCAGCTTGAGCACGGCTTCCACCAGCCCGCCGGTGCCGAATTTTTCGGGAGCGTTCAAGGCTTCTGCGAACTTGGCGGCGGTGTCGGGCAGCGGCACCAGGCGACTGCGCGGCCGCTGGTGCAGGGTTTTGAGCAAGGCCTGCACTTTGTCCTTGAGCATGCCGGGTACCAGCCATTCGCAGCGCTCATCATTCACCTGGTTCAGCACAAACAGGGGCACGGTCACGGTCAGGCCGTCTCTAGCGTCGCCGGGTTGGTGTAGGTAAGTCGCTGCGCAATCGACGCCACCCAAGCGGATGGTTTTGGGGAAGGATGCGGTGGTAATGCCGGCAGCCTCGTGGCGCATCAGCTCCTCGCGGGTGAGTTTGAGTAGCTCGGGCTGATTTTTCACCTCTTCGCGGTACCAGCGCTCGAAGCTGTAACCGCTGCACACGTCGGCAGGCAACTGCTGGTCGTAGAAGGCGTAGATCAGCTCGTCGTCCACCAGCACGTCTTGGCGGCGGGCCTTGTGCTCCAGCTCTTCGACCTGCTTGATGAGCTTGTGGTTCGCGGCCAGGAAGGGCAAGGTGGTTTCCCACTCTTTGCCGACCAGGGCTTCACGGATGAAGATTTCGCGCGCACCGGTCATGTCGACCCGGCCGTAGTTCACTTTGCGGCCGCTGTAGACCACGATGCCATACAACGTGGCTCGCTCCAGTGCCACAACCTCGGCGGCTTTCTTTTCCCAGTGCGGGTCC
>DGQR01000125.1:10533-12170 GCA_002390825.1 Rhodoferax sp. UBA4409 | reverse complement strand
TCTTTTCCCAGTGCGGGTCCAAAAGCTGCTTTTTGAGCAAATGGCCGCCCACTTGTTCCAGCCAGTGGGGTTCAATGGCAGCAATTCCGCGGCCGAACAGGCGGGTGGTTTCCACCAGCTCGGAGGCAACGATCCATTTACCGGGCTTTTTGGTTAGGTGGGCGCCGGGGTGGGCAAAGAATTTGATGCTCCGTGCGCCCAGATATTCCCCGTTTTGCCCTTCTTCGAGCTTGCAGCCGATGTTGCCCAAGAGGCCTGAGAGCATGGACAGGTGCAGTTGTTCGTAGCTGGCGGGCTGGGTGTTCAAGCGCCATTTGTGCTCGGCCACCACGGTGTGGAGCTGGCTGTAGATGTCTTTCCACTCGCGCACGCGGCGGATGTTGACGAAGTTCTGGCGCAGGAGTTGTTCGTATTGGCGGTTGGTGAGTTTGTGGGTGGCTGCTGGTGTCTGGAGTTGGGACATCCGGGCGCTCTGCTCCGTGTCCCCCGCCCGCTTTGCGGGCTCCTCCTTGACCTGCGCAGAACGCCCGGACGCCCCAACTCCCGCGTTTGCAGGTGCACCACCACCGCGCGCATCGTGAATCCACTTCCACAGCTTCAGGTAGCCGGTGAACTCGCTCTTCTCATCGTCAAACTTTTGGTGGGCGGTGTCCGCTTGCTGCTGGGCCTCCATGGGCCGGTCGCGCACATCCTGGACGCTCAGGGCGCTGGCGATCACCAGTGCCTCGTCGAGCGCTTCACGGCTGCGGGCTTCCAGCAGCATGCGGCCGACGCGTGGGTCCAGCGGCAAGCGGCTGAGTTCTTGGCCCAAGGGCGTGAGTTCGTTGGCCTCGTCGACCGCGCCCAGCTCGTTGAGCAGTTGGTAGCCGTCTGCGATGGCACGGCCTGTGGGCCGCTCCAGAAACGGGAAGTCTTCCACGATACCGAGGTGGAGCGACTTCATCCGCAGAATCACGCCTGCCAGCGAGCTGCGCAGTATTTCCGGGGTGGTGAAGCGCTCGCGGCCGGCAAAGTCTTTCTCGTCGTAGAGCCGGATACAAATGCCATTGGCTACCCGCCCGCATCGTCCGGCCCGCTGGTTGGCCGCTGCCTGGCTGACAGGCTCTACCAGCAGCTGCTCTACTTTGCTACGAAAACTATAGCGCTTCACGCGCGCAGTGCCTGCGTCAATCACGTATCGGGTGCCTGGCACGGTGAGCGAGGTCTCGGCCACGTTGGTGGCAAGCACGATGCGCCGGCCGGTGTGGCCGTCGAAAATGCGGTCCTGCTCTGCCGGGCTCAGGCGGGCAAACAGGGGCAGCACTTCGGCGTTGCGCATCACTGGCTGGTGGCTCAAGTGCTTGCGCAGGTGGTCTGCCGCTTCGCGGATTTCGCGCTCGCCGGGCAAAAAGACGAGGATGTCGCCCTGGTTATGCGGGTCGCGCCAGAGCTCGTCCACGCCATCGGCAATCGCGTCGTTCAGGTCGTACTCGCGGCTTTCTTCAAACGGGCGGTAGCGCTGCTCCACCGGGAACATGCGCCCCGACACCATGATGACCGGCGCAGGGCCCTTGGCGGACTTGAAGTGATCCGCAAAGCGCTGCGCGTCGATCGTGGCCGAGGTGACGATGATTTTCAGGTCCGGGCGGCGCGGCAGG
>DGQR01000125.1:0-10387 GCA_002390825.1 Rhodoferax sp. UBA4409 | reverse complement strand
GGCGCGGCAGGATCTGGCGCAAGTAGCCCAGCAAAAAGTCAATGTTCAGCGAGCGCTCGTGCGCCTCGTCAATGATGATGGTGTCGTACGCCTTCAGCAGCGGGTCAGTCTGCGTCTCGGCCAGCAAAATACCGTCGGTCATCAACTTGACCGACGCATCCTTGCCCAGCCGGTCGTTGAAACGCACCTTGTAACCCACCACATCGCCCAGGGGCGTGTGCAGCTCTTCGGCAATCCGCTTGGCCACGCTGCTGGCCGCAATCCGGCGGGGCTGGGTGTGGCCGATGAGCTTGCCGCGTTCGCCTGCGGGATAGTTGAGTTTGCCGCGGCCCATGGCCAGGGCAATTTTGGGCAGCTGTGTGGTTTTGCCCGAGCCCGTTTCGCCGCAGACGATGACCACTTGGTGCGCCGCAATGGCATCCATGATTTCGTCGCGTTTGCCCGACACCGGGAGCGACTCTGGGAATTCGATTTTCAAGGTGCTGGCAGTCAAGGCGTTGTCTTCGTAGAGAATCACGGATTATCCCCGCCTTGACAAACCCTTACCGGCCTACCCGCCCTTCAATGACCTCTGTCTTCAACTTCACCTTCGTTCCCTGGTTCCGGTCCGTTGCGCCCTATATCCACAAGTTCCGCAACCAGACCTTTGTGGTGGGTATTGCAGGTGAAGCGATTGCTGCCGGCAAGCTGCACAACCTGGCCCAAGACCTGGCGATGATCCAAAGCATGGGGGTCAAAATTGTATTGGTGCACGGCTTCCGGCCCCAGGTGAACGAGCAGCTCAAGGCCAAGGGCCACACCCCCAAATACAGCCATGGCATCCGCATCACCGACGAGGTGGCGCTGGATTGCGCCCAAGAGGCGGCCGGCCAACTACGCTACGAGATTGAGGCGGCTTTTAGTCAGGGCCTACCTAACACGCCGATGGCCGACTCCACGGTGCGGGTGATTTCAGGCAACTTCATCACGGCGCGCCCGGTGGGCATCGTGGACGGGGTGGACTTTCAGCACAGCGGGCTGGTGCGTAAGGTGGATATCGCAGGCATCACCAAAACGCTCGACATGGGTGCCATGGTGCTACTCTCACCCTTCGGCTTTTCGCCCACCGGCGAGGCGTTCAACCTCGCTATGGAAGAGGTGGCAACCAGTGTGGCCACCGCGCTGCAGGCCGACAAATTGATTTTTCTGACCGAGGTGCCCGGCATCCGCATGGATCCGGAGCTGCCCGCCAGCGAAGACAATCCGATTGACACCGAGCTCCCCCTGGCCGCAGCAGAAAAACTGCTCAAGGCGCTGCCCGCCGCCAACCAGCCTACCGATGTCGCCTTTTACCTGCAGCACTGTGTGAAGGCTTGCAAATCGGGCGTGGAGCGCAGCCACATCATCCCGTTTGCGGTAGATGGTGCCATCCTGCTGGAGGTGTATGTGCACGACGGCATTGGCACCATGGTGGTGGACGAGAAGCTGGAAAGTCTGCGCGAAGCGACCGAGGAAGACGTGGGCGGCATTCTGCAGCTGATTGAACCCTTTGAGCGCGATGGCACCTTGGTCAAACGCAGCCGCACTGAGATCGAGCGCGATGCGGGCAACTACACCATCATTGAGCACGACGGGGTGATTTTTGCCTGCGCGGCACTCTACCCCTACCCAGAAGCCAAAACCGCTGAGATGGCGGCGGTTACCGTGTCACCGGAGGTGCAAGGCCAAGGGGATGGTGAGCGCATCTTGAAGCGTATCGAGCAGCGCGCCAAAGCCGCCGGGCTCGACAGTATTTTTGTGCTGACCACCCGCACCATGCACTGGTTTATCAAGCGCGGTTTTGCGCAGGTAGACCCCGAGTGGTTGCCCGAGGCCCGCAAGCGCAAATACAACTGGGACCGTAAGAGTCAGGTCTTGGTCAAGCGGCTTTAAGCCGGCGCCAGGTCATCAGACCACCAAAAACCGCAAAGGCACTGAAGCAAATAAACGACCAGTTGGCGATGGTGCCGCCTAGGAATGTCCAATCGATCTTGCTGCAGTCGCCACCGCCGCGGAAGATCATGGGCAATGCGCGCTTGAGGGGGAAGGTTTCAATCATCCCGTAGAGATCGCGCCCGCAGGACACCACCTCGGGCGGGTACCACTGCAGCCAGCTCTGGCGCGCGGCCACATAGGCGCCGGCCACTGCAAACACCACGAGCAATACAGAGCCGGCCACTTGCAAGCCTTTTCGGCCGCTAGCCGCCGCCAACGCTGCGCAGATAGCTACCAAAATGAGAGCATAGCGCTGCACAATGCACATCGGGCACGGCTCCAAGCCCACCACATGCTGCAGGTACATGCCAAACGCCAACATCGCGGTGCAGGCAAGGAAGACCCCACTGAACACGCGACGCGGCGCCCTATCCATCCAACTAAAAACCAAATTCAAAATCTATCCCTCATTGAGTTGCACAGCGGCGCAGCGCCGCGGTGGGTTGATGCGCTTAGCGCGACCGAAGTTCCCTGAACCGCAAAGGTCAGGCCAAAGCGAATAAGATGCGGCCTTTCGTTTTTACACCATCGACTAAGAGGTTTTCCCATGGCACGCACCGTTAACTGTATCAAGCTGGGCAAAGAGGCTGAAGGCCTGGATTTCGCGCCCTACCCCGGTGAATTGGGCAAACGCATCTGGGAAGGCGTCAGCAAAGAGGCCTGGGCTGCCTGGCTCAAGCACCAAACCATGCTGGTCAACGAAAACCGCCTGAACCTGGCTGACGCCCGGGCTCGCCAGTACTTGGCCCGCCAGATGGAAAACCATTTCTTCGGCGACGGTGCAGACGCAGCGCAAGGCTACGTTCCCCCCAGCGCCTGAGGTGCCTGACTCCAACGCCTGCGCGGCACTCTCCGCCCATAGCGGCTTGCCCGGTGCCTGGGCGCACCGCGCGGCGTGGACGATTCTGGATACAGACTTTCAGCAAGCCCATCGATTTGTAGCCACCTGGCGTGCGTGGCGCGCCGACCCGGTGCGCCCGGTCATGCTGCATTACGTGGGGCACATCTCGCCCGACGGGCTTGCTCTTCTGCGGCGTGAGCTCGCGGCGACCGAATCCGATGCGGATGACTTGTACCTATCGCTCTTACATGAACTGCAAGACCGCGACGCCGGCATCCACCGCATCCTGCTTGATCGGGGACAAGTGTCGCTGACGCTGTGCATCGGCGACAGCCACACGTTTTTGGGCGACCACAAGCTATTCGCCAACACCGTCTGGTTTTGCGCAGGCACCAATCTGTGGAGCAAATGGACGGCCAAGGCTTTGTCTCGCCTGTGCGCACGCGGTGCAAAGCTAGAGGCGCAACTTCCCGCAGATGCGCCTGTGGAATGGCTGCTGGAGGCTGGTTTTGTTCGTTGCAGCCCCGTTTCAGCGACGGGCACCGTCAACGCCACCTTCGACCCGAGCTGGCCCTTGGGCAACAAAGAGCCCCCTGTGGCGGCTGAGGCCCTTGCAAAGGCACCCTCGTGCTGTGTGGTCGGCGCGGGCATATCAGGCGCCAGTGTGGCTTACGCCCTCGCCCGCCGGGGCTGGCAAATTACGGTGCTGGAGGCTGCGCCACACGCCGCTGCCGGGGCGTCTGGCCTGCCGGTTGGCTTGGTGGTGCCCCACGTGTCTGCCGATGACAGCCCACGCTCACGGCTCTCGCGGGTCGGTGCCAAATTGATGCTGCAACACTGCAGGAATCTGCTGCAAGGCGGCGATGAGTGGGCACTGAGCGGTGTGCTGGAGCACCGTTTTTCAGAAGGCCCGGACCGCCTGCACCATGCGGCTGCATGGGTTAAGCCGGCGGCCTTGGTGAGAGCCTGGCTGCAGCACCCCAACATTACCGTGCACTACGCAAAACCAGTAGTTCAACTGCAGCGCAACGGTGACCTTTGGTCTCTTCAGGGCCAAGACGGCAGCCCGCTGGCAGAAGCGAAGGTGGTGGTACTGGCCACCGCATTCGCCAGCCGCGCGCTGCTGGAGGCCGACAGCATGCAAGTGCACCGTGCCCCCTCACTGCATTTGACGCTGGGCGACCTGCAAGCCGTCCACGGCACCGCTAGCACTGGCTCAATGCCACCGCACACCGAGTCCCCCGCTTGGAGCCACCCGCATAACGGCCATGGTTGTTTTATCCCCTCGGTGCCGGGCCCGGCTGGCCCCTTCTGGCTCGCGGGCTCCAGCTTTGAGCCCGACAGCACGCCAACCCCGGAGAGCCTTGCGCAACACCATTTGGCCCCGTTGGCAGATCAACATCGCGCGAATCTGGAGCGATTGCAGACCCTGTTGCCTGAGGCTGCCGAAGCCACGGCGCCCCTGTTTCAGGGCGGCCAAGTGAACGCATGGTCAGGAACCCGCTGCGTCACCCACGATCGATTGCCCTTGGCCGGCCCGGTCGATTCAAGTGGTCTTAACGGACTGTGGATGCATGTGGGCATGGGCGCGCGTGGCTTGACGTTTTCAGCACTGGGCGCCGAAATGATCGCCGCGCGCATCTGTCACGAGCCTTGGCCGGTCGAAAGTGCCTTGGCCAAATCTATGGACGCACAGCGCCTGCGCAAGCGACGTGCCATCCGGGAACAAGAAAGTGACAGCACCTGAGCGCCGCCCTGGGCCACTCAGACCTTTTGGAATGCGCTAAACACCTGCTGGGGGTTGAATGGCAATTCCAAGACATCGGAGTAACCCATGGTCTCGGCCTGCCGGATGGCTCTCCAGTCAGGCGATGCCATCACCGCCATTAGCTTGGGCGGACGGGCGGCTAAGCCCCCCACGTGTTTGGCAAACTCCCACGGATCCGGTTTTTGAGTATCCACAAACACCAGGGCGATGCCATAGTGGCGGGACTGCAAACGTAGTTCACAAGCCTCCAGGGTTTGCGCCTCGTCCGCTACCAGTACCCCTGCCAATGCCAAGCGTGCCCTCAGGTAGTAGGTCTCGACAGGCGGTATACCGACCAACAGCGCGCACCGGATTCCGGGCGGTGGCGGGGATGCGGCGGCAGAGGTATCCGTAAAAATGTCAATATCCACCTCTTGGGAGCTGGCAAACAGCGCATCCAGCGACTGGACCAGACCGCCCCAATCCACAGGCCGTTGCAGGCTGCGCCAAGCACCCGTGGGTGCCGACTCCCCCACCGCAATGATTTTGAGGTGTGGGTTGAAGCCGGGTGACACCAGGTCCAGCCCGGCCTCATAACTGTCCACATCAATCAAGGCCACGTTGGGCGAAGTGCCGTCGAGCGGAGTCCAGAGCACGTATTTCGGCCCATCGGTGCGGGACACCCGGAACAGCGTGTTCAGCGTATGCCGCTCGGCATCGCTGAACCCTACTACTTTGACCCACACGGTGATTGCCATTGTGATTTGCAAGCGACGTTGCGCTTACCGCTCCTTGGAATAAGGCCGACCCAGTGCCTGGGGAGCCACAGCCTTGCCGATGAAGCCGGCCAGCAAAACCACCGTCAAGATATAAGGTAGCGCCTGGATAAATTGCACGGGCACCTCGCCGAATCCGCTGATTTGGACTCCTTGCAAACGGATGGCCGCTGCGTCCAGAAAGCCGAACAACAAGCAAGCCCAGAATGCGCCCACGGGATGCCAACGGCCAAAAATCAACGCAGCCAGGGCCATAAAGCCACGCCCCGCTGTCATGTTGGCGGAGAAATTCGCACTTTGCGCCAGCACCAGATAAGCACCCGCCAATCCGCACAAAACCCCGTTGATCGTTAGTGCAGCGTAACGCAGGCGGCTCACCGACACACCCGCGGCATCCACCATTTGCGGGTTCTCGCCCACTGCCCGCAAACGCAGTCCGAAACGGGTGCGGAACAGCACCCACCAACACACGGGCACCAGTGCCAGCGCCAGGTAGACCATGGCGTTGTGACTCAACAGCCCCTCGCCCACGATCCGGCCCACCAGCGGGATGCCATTAAGTGCTTCGGGCAGCCCCGGGAACAGCGATTGGATACGGACGTCGCTGCCCACCGGCGGCGTCTGTCCGCCCTGGGAGAACCAGGCGATACCGAGCACCACCGTCATGCCGGCCGCGATGATGTTGATCGCCACCCCAGACACCACCTGGTCCCCTTTATGGCTAACGCAGGCCAAGCCATGCATCCACGACAAGGCCACTGCCACTAACACGCCCAAGCCCAGAGCCAACGCTGTCGACTGGTAGGCCGCCCCTGCCGCGCCGGCCGCGAAGGCGGCAAACAACATCTTGCCTTCCAAGCCGATATCCACCACGCCAGAGCGCTCTGAAAACATGCCCGCAAGCGCGCACAAAATCAGCGGCGTGGACACACGCAGCGTCGAAGCCAGCATGGCTGCGATCAAAGTGTCATCCATGTTGCACCCCCGACTTCACAAACTTTGACAAGACCCACGCCAGCATCGGCGCAATCACATAGACCATTGCCCCGGAGAACAACACGATAAACCCTTGCAACATCACCACCATTTCGCGGCTGAAGCCCGACACCTCAAATGCCACCTCAGCACCGCCCTGAAACAGTGCGCCAAACAACACACTGGCAAAGATGATGCCCACCGGGTGGTTGCGTCCCATCAAAGCCACCGCAATGCCGGTAAAGCCGGCACCACTCACAAACTCCAGCAGCAATTTGCCATTGACGCCGGCGATTTCGTTCATGCCGACCATGCCGGCCAGGGCGCCGGAAATCGCCATCGCAATCACGATCTGGTGCCGCACGTTGATGCCCGCATACTCCGCGGCACTTTGGCTGGAACCCACCGCCCGCAGGCGATAGCCCGCACGGGTTCGCCACAAAAACAGGTACACCCCGGCTGAAGCGAGCAAGGCCAAGACCAGGCTCATGTTGAGGGGTGACGCATCCCACTCAATGCCAATTGCCGCCAGTGCTTCATGCATGCCCGGCAACTTGGCCGAGGCTGCAAATGCGGCACTCTCGACCGACATCGAGCCGGCTGGGCGCAGGTGGTTCACCAACAAATAGACCAACAAGCTGCTGGCAATGAAGTTGAACATGATGGTCGTGATCACCACATGGCTGCCGCGGTACGCCTGCAAATAAGCAGGTACCGCAGCCCAGGCGGCCCCGAACAAGGCACCACTGAGCACCATTAGCGGCAGCATCACCCAAGCAGGCAACGCGTTGGACAACCACAAGGCCATCAAACCGGTACCCAAGCCGCCCAGAATGGCCTGTCCTTCACCACCGATGTTGAAGAGCCCGCCGTGAAAGGCCACTGCCACTGCGAGCCCGGTAAAGATAAAGGTGGTGGCGTAGTACAGCGTGTAGCTGATACCGCGCTGGCTACCAAAAGCACCTTGCACCAGTACCGAGATGACTTCAACAGGGTCCTGCCCCACCATGGCCACCACACCGGCTGCGGCCAGCAAGGCCACCAAGAGGCAGACCGCAGGCAACAGAACCAAGTCTGCCCAACGCGGCAATGCATAGTTTGCGTTCATTGCGCCCCTCCGGTCATCAGCAAGCCGATGCCCGCCTCTGTGCAATCTTCAATGGCCAGCTCGCCACTGACCCGTCCTTGATTCATCACGATCACCCGATCCGACAGCGCCAAAATCTCGTCCAATTCGCTGGATACGACCAGCACTGCACACCCTGCATCGCGCATCGCGCGCAGCTGGGAGTAAATAAATTCAATCGCGCCAATATCGACCCCACGGGTCGGCTGCCCCACCAGCAGCACTTTTGGAGACTGCCCCAGCTCCCGTGCCAACACGAGTTTTTGCTGGTTGCCGCCGGAGAACTTGCTGCTCTTGAGCTCCGGATCGCGCGGGCGCACATCAAAGCGCTCCATCAAACCGGCAGTCGCCTCCCGCATGGCAGCGTGCGACATCCAGCCGCCACTCGAATAGGCGGGCAAGCCGTCATAGCCGAGCACAGCAGACTCCCATGCGACAAAGTCCATCACCATGGCGCGAGCGTGGCGGTCTTCCGGTACGTGGGCAACCCCCAAGTCCCGGGCGGTTTGTGGATCCAGCCAACGGGCAGCACTGAATGTTTGCCCACCAGTGGCCAAACAGCCTGCGTTGGGGACCAGCAGTCCGGACAACACATCCAACAACTCGCTCTGGCCATTTCCAGAGACACCTGCAACACCCACAATCTCACCGGCCCGCAAGTCGAGGTTGAGTCCATGCAGACGAATGACTTGCAGTGCATCTTTCACCACCACATCGCGCACCGACAGCAAAACCTCGCCCACCGGGCGCACGTCAGCCTCCAGCCGACCCATTTGCACTTTGCGACCCACCATGGCCTCGGCCAGGCTTTCTACAGAAGCCTGCGCAATCGGCATCTCTTGCACTACTTTGCCGCCCCGCATTACGGTGACGGTGTCACACAAGCCCATGACTTCTTTGAGCTTGTGGGTGATCAATAGGATCGTGGTGCCCTGCCCGCGCAGCACCCGAAGCACCTTGAACAAGTGTTCGGTCTCTTGCGGGGTCAGAACGGCGGTGGGCTCATCCAGAATCAAAATCTTGGCGCCCCGGTACAAGGCCTTGAGGATTTCCAGGCGTTGGCGATCGCCTACCGGCAGATCGGCGACTACCGCATCCAGCTTCACCTGCAGGCCAGTCGCCTGCATCAAGGTCTCGAGCTTGCTGCGCACAGTCGCATCGGCCTTGTGCAACAACCAATGGGGCTCGGCACCCAACATGACGTTTTCAAGCGCGGTCAGGGTATCGACCAGCATAAAGTGCTGGTGCACCATACCGATGCCTTGCGCAATCGCATCATCTGCGTTACGGATCGTCACCGGCTTGCCGAGAACCGCAATCTCGCCACTGTCCGCTTGATAGAAGCCGTACAGAATGGACATCAAGGTGCTTTTACCCGCACCGTTCTCGCCCACAATGCCGTGCACCGTGCCGCTGGTCACCCGCAAGTTCACATCGGCATTGGCGGCTACTGCCCCAAACCGTTTGTTGATGCCTTGCATGTGAATCGCCGGGGGCGTTGTACTCTCTACACTCAAATCCTGCTCCTCATCGGGCTCTTGCCCTGAAGCGAAAAGCCCACGGTACGTGCAAGCACCGCGGGCTTTACAACCAGGAAAGAGAACCTCCGCGCGCGGAGGCCCCTTTCAGATTACAACTTGCAGGCGTTGTCAGCCATGAAGTCAGCAACTTTGATCTTGCCGCTGATGATGTCTGCCTTAGCGGCTTCCACCTTCTTTTTGATTTCAGGGGTGATCAGCTTGGCGTTGTTGGCATCCACTGCGTAATCCACGCCGCCTTCTTTCAGACCCAATACGGTCATGCCAGCCTTGTGGCCCTTGGCCACGTTGTACACGGCAGTGTCCACGCGCTTGAGCATGGAGGTAAGCATCGTGCCGGGGTGCAGGTGGTTCTGGTTGCTATCCACACCGATGGCCAGCTTGCTGCTGTCTTTTGCTGCCTGGTACACACCGATACCGGTGCCGCCAGCTGCTGCAAACACCACATCAACGCCTTGCGAGAACTGCGCCTTGGCCAGTTCGCCGCCACGTGCGGGGTCGTTCCAAGCCGCGCCGGTGGTGCCCGTCATGTTGCCGATGACTTCTGCCTTGGGGTTGGCGAACAAAGCGCCTTGCTTGTAGCCGCACTCAAACTTGCGGATCAGGGGGATGTCCATACCGCCGACGAAGCCGACCTTGCCGGTCTTGCTGGCCATGGCTGCAATCGTGCCGACCAAGAAGCTGCCTTCTTGCTCTTTGAACACGACAGACTGCACGTTGGGCAGGTCTACCACCATGTCAATGATGGCGAATTGCAGCTTGGGGAATTCCTTGGCCACTTTTTCAATGCTGGAGGCTTGGCCGAAACCGATACCGATGATCGGGCTGGCACCGCGCTCAGCCATACGGCGGATCGCTTGCTCGCGTTGGGATTCATTGGTGATTTCGAACGACAAGTACTTCTTGCCGGTCTCTTTTTTCCACTTTTCGATGCCGTTGTAAGCCGCTTCGTTGAAGGACTTGTCAAACTTGCCGCCCATATCGAACACCACCGCCGGGTCAGCAGCGATAGCCTGGAAACTGGCGGCCAGGGTAGCGGCCAACAGCGTCATGCGCACAGGAGATTTAACGTTCATAGCTTCTCTCAGTTCTCAATCAAGTTAAAAAAACGGTCTATTCAATACACCAATGGCAGGAATGCCACTCAAATCACACATTTGCCGCCCACAGCAGACAACGCCACACTGTAGTTCAAGAATCACAGTGCGTTCCAGTGTCCGCATCAGGGCTTCTCCGTATATAACTCGGTCGTTATATACCTCTTACTCAACTCCGCAACCCGGCAGTTGGCTCTCAGGCCTAGCGCAGCGCTTGTAACGATTGTCCGATGGCACTGGCCAGTCGTGCATTGTTCAGCACCAGCTGGATGTT
>DGQR01000132.1 GCA_002390825.1 Rhodoferax sp. UBA4409 | reverse complement strand
GTTCAGCACCAGCTGGATGTTGGATGCCAAGCTGTCACCACCCGTAATTTCGCACACCCTCGCCAACAAAAACGGAGTGGATTCTTTCCCTCCGATTTTCTGTGCTTGGGCTTCTGCCAATGCCTGTTCAATTGCAGCATCAATCGCTTCGCTGGGCATTGCATACTCAGCAGGGATGGGATTTGCAATAACCATGCCACCGCTCAGCCCCATGGCCCACTTTGCGTGCAACACTTGGGCGATCGCCAGCGGCGTATCCAAGCGGTAGTCCACCGAAAACGCACTGTCGCGGGTAAAAAATGCGGGCAATGCTTGGGTCTGGTACCCCACTACGGGCACACCGTGCGTTTCGAGATACTCGAGGGTCAAACGCAAGTCGAGAATGGATTTGGCACCCGCGCACACCACGGCCACCGGGGTCTGGGCCAGCTCTTGCAAGTCTGCAGACACATCAAAGCTATCTTGGGCACCCCGATGCACTCCGCCAATGCCACCCGTGGCAAAAACGCGGATCCCCGCCATCGCGGCGATGATCATGGTCGATGCCACAGTGGTCGCGCCGGTAGCACCCGCCGCCACAATAAACGGCACATCACGGCGACTGACCTTCACAACGTCGCGGCCGGAGCGGCCGAGTTGCTCAATGTCAGCCTCAGAGAGGCCCGCCTTCAAGCGCCCGTTCACGATCGCAATCGTGGCTGGCACCGCGCCATGGGTGCGGACTTCTGCCTCGACCATCAAGGCCGTTTGCACGTTCTGCGGATACGGCATGCCGTGAGAAATGATGGTGGACTCCAAGGCCACCACAGGTACGCCTTTTTGCAAGGCGTGTTGCACTTCGGGTGCGATATCGAGATAAGGATTCAGGGTCATGCGTTCTTGCTCATATGGTGCCGGACGGCGGCATCGGTCAAATCCGGCGAGTTGGCGAATGTACTTGAAAGCGTGATCTCTGCGCAGGCAACGCCGTACTCCACCGCATCTTTCAGCACTTTACCCGCCAGCAGGGCAGCCACTGCCCCTGCCAACAAAGCATCGCCCGCCCCTGTACTGCTCACTACCTGCACCTTGCGGGACTGCCTGAAAAAGGGCTCTGCTCCCAGTTGTCCCCACGCAAGGCCGGATGCACCGTGACTGACGATCACCCGCTCAACACCGCCATCCAGGAAGTGTTGCACAACGGCCAGGCATTGCTCCGGTGTGTCTACCGGCAAACCGCTGAGCGCACTGGCCTCGAGGTGGTTGAGTTTGAGCAGATACACACCTGCCAAGAGCCCTACCAGTCGCCGGCACTTGGCCACCGACACGCCATCGACCACTACCTTGCGCTTCAGACCCAGCAGGTAGGCCAGTGTTGGCTGCGCCAGATTGCAGTCCAGCAGCAGCAAAGCATTGGCATCTGACAAGGCGGGAGAAGCCGCACACACCTCAGGGGTGAGCGATTCCAGAATATCCATGTCATTCACGGCCATCGCCACCTCGCCATCGGGCTGGTGCAAGGACAAATAGGTTGCTGTGCGTTGACCGGCAATCGTCAACACAGCGTCAACGCCCACACCGGTTGCTGCGGTGCTGGCCACCACTTGGCGGCCAAATACATCATCGCCCACTACGGACAACAACTGCACACGCGCACCGAGCCGAGCCAGGTTCTCTGCCAAGTTTCGGCCGACTCCGCCGGGCGAATACTGGATGCTCCCGGGCGTGGAATCCCCGGCGGTCACCGCGCTATGCGCTTTGGCGCTCACGTCCATATTGGACCCACCTACCACGGTGACCGAGAGAAAAGCGACGGACGGATCAGGGGTCATTAAGGTCTATATCGAAGGGCTTATCTGGCGCTCTCAAATTCAGCGTCAAAATAAGCGGCTTCGCAAACTGAGAGTGCTAACGATGATACTTGTGGCTGGCTCTGCCAATTTGGACTTTGTAGTCCGCGCCCCTCACATTCCTGCCCCGGGGGAGACGGTGCTCGGCCGCGACTTCAAGACCTTTCCCGGAGGCAAGGGAGCCAATCAGGCCGTCGCATCCGCCAAAGCGGGCGGCGCGCCCACCCACATGTTGCTAGGTCTGGGGAACGATGCTTTTGCATCGCCTTTAGAGAACTCGCTCCAATCAGCAGGGGTCACGATGCACATCGTGCGCACCCCGGACCAACCGACCGGAACCGCCTTTATTTGCGTATCGGGTGATGCTGAAAACGCCATCACGGTCGCACCCGGCGCCAATGCCGAGTTGCGCCCTGACCATTTGCCGTCGCTCGCCGGGTTCACTCACCTGCTTCTGCAACTCGAAACGCCCCTGGACACCGTGACCGCCTATGCGCAGGCGGCGCGCGCCCATGGTGTGCAAGTCGTGTTGAACGCGGCGCCTGCCCGGCCATTGCCTGCCGAATTGCTCGCCTTGGTGGACGTGCTGGTTGTCAACGAAGGGGAGCTTGCTGTGGTATCCGGCCACCAAGGCAGCATTGCGGCCTGCCTGGAGCGCTTGGCGGTGCCCACCGTAGTCGTCACCCTAGGGCACCACGGCAGCTGCGCCCGCCATCTGGACGGTTTTGTACTGCAAAGTGCATTCCCCATCACTCCGGTCGACACCACTGGCGCAGGCGACACCTTCTGCGGCAGCCTGGTGGCCGCCCTCAGCCAAGGGAAGGACTTGCCTACGGCCCTGCGGTTTGCCAGCGCGTCCAGCGCTTTGGCCTGCACACGCTGGGGCGCGCAGTCCAGCATTCCTGACACTGCAGAGGTGCAAGCACTGCTCGACTCGTCCCCCATCTCCGATCCGGCCAGCGAAAGTGCCTTGCGCAGCTTTTGCGGCCTGAACTAAACCCTTTCAACCCGATTCTTAACCGAGACACACCCCATGAGCAACGCCACCACTGCCAGCACCGCCCGCAAAGTGATTTACGACACGGACCCCGGTGTCGATGACGCCATGGCGCTGTACTACGCGCTGGCCCACCCCGGCATTGATGTGGTGGGCATCACCACCACCTTCGGTAATGTGACCGTGGAGCAGGCAGCCACCAACGGTCTGTACCTGACAGAGATCGCAGGCCGCAAGATCCCCGTCACCCTCGGCGTAAAAACGCCTTGGCTCAAGGCCCCGGGCACACCGCCTGACTTCATCCACGGCGGTGACGGCTTGGGCAACCTGCCTTCTCGCGTGGCGACCACCAGCGTGCTGGACCCCCGCCCATCGGCGCAGTTCATTGTGGACATGGCCCGCGCCCACCCCGGCGAAATCACCCTGGTTGCTGTCGGCCCCTTGGGCAACCTTGCCACCGCGCTGAAACTCGAGCCCAACCTGCCCAAGCTGCTGAAAGAGGTCTTCATCATGGGCGGCACCGTGGTGGAGCCCGGCAACGTGTCTCCTGTGGCCGAAGCCAACATCTGGAACGACCCGCACTCTGCAGACTTTGTGTTTACCGCCGGCTGGAAGCTCACCATGGTGGGCCTCGACGTCACCCACCAGCTGATCGTGCCCTTGGCCCTGTTCAAAAAAGTGGCAGACCACCACAAGCACGTAGCTACCGACACCCTGCACCACGCCGTGAGCTTTTACGCGGACTTTTACAGCGGCATATACCCGCATGTGGCCAAAATTCACGGCTGCTTCGGTCACGATGTGCTGGCCTTTGTGGCGCTCACCAACCCCGAACTGTTTGAAATCCAGACCGGCCGCATCCGCGTGGCGACTGAAGGTCCCGCCAACGGCCAGACCATGATGCGCCGCAAGGACATCTTCTATCCGCAGCCCGGTTGGGGCGACGACGTGCCTGACACCCACGCCTGCATGCAGCTCAAGGCCGATGAGGCGTTGCAGCTCATTGAAACCACCCTGATGTCCTCCTGGCTCTAAGCCCCACAGAAAACGCGAGTCCCGTCATGCACTTACCCGTCGTTGACTTCACCAGCCCGACAGCTCCGCAAGAGTTTTGCAAAAGCCTGCACGAAACCGGCTTTGGCGTCCTGAAGAACCACCCCTTGAGCCAGGATCTGGTCGAAAGTATTTACGCCGAATGGCTCGGCTTTTTCAAAACCGAGGCCAAAGCCAAATACCCCAACGACCCGGTCAAACATGACGGCTATTTCTCGCCCAGCGTGTCAGAAACGGCCAAGAACTTCACCAAGAAGGATTTGAAAGAGTTCTTTCACATCTACCCTTGGGGCCGCTACCCCGCAGAGGTGAGCGACGCCGCGAAGCGCTATTACGCTGAAGGCGCCAACTTGGCCGCAACCCTGCTCAACTGGGTGGAAGAAAACTCACCCGCAGATGTGAAGGCACGGTATTCCATGCCCCTGCCTGCCATGATTGAAGGC
>DGQR01000266.1 GCA_002390825.1 Rhodoferax sp. UBA4409 | reverse complement strand
TTGCCCACTGATCTGACCTACCTAGCGCTTAGGATGCGCGCCACCGACAACTTGTCGCAGCGTTCCAGTCGTCTCATCAACTGCATCGTTACTCGTAAGTTACCTGTGTGGTCAGCAAGCTCTGGATGGTCATCAGCTTTGCCCACGCGCTCGATTGCCTGGGCATACGCAGACATCCTGCGCGCAAGCTACGGTGCCAAACTCACCGATGAACGAATCGATCTGGCTGCCTTGGCGCAGCTCGATCAGGTCTGGACCAGTCGGGGGGATAAGTTCGACGGCGTATTTGACCAACAGGTCACTGTCTGGGAAGCGCTGACCCGTGCAGCACGCTGTGGTCGAGCGGTGCCTTTCCTACAAGGCGGCATCGTACGACTTGTACGCGATGAGTCTCGAACCTTGCCGGTGGCGCTTTTCAGTACGCGCAACATCGTTAAGAACAGCCTCAAGATCCAGTACGTGATGCCGGGTGAGGAGACTGCAGACGCGGTGACGGTGGAGTTCTTCAGCAGTCGCACCTGGAAACCCGATGAGGTCACTGTGAGCCTTCCAGGCTCCAGCAGCACCAATCCAGCCAAGTTGCGGCTTTTTGGTTGCACGACCGAGGCCCATGCGATGCGCGAGGGCTTATATCTAGCGGCTGCTAATCGTTACCGCAGACGCATCATCACCTTGCGCACCGAGCTCGAAGGTCTGATTCCTACCTATGGAGACCTGATCGCCATTGCCCACGATATGCCGAGTTGGGGGACGGGCGGTGAAATCGTAGCTTGGGATCCAGACAGCCTAATCGCCACGCTGTCTGAGCCAGTCGGTTTCATTGATGAACAGTCACATGTGATGGCATTGCGCCGTCGTGACGGCGGGGTCAGCGGCCCGCATGCCGTGAGACCGGGCAGCGGTGCGCCGCAGGTGGTGTTTGACGACTTACCGGACATCCCGATGGAGACCGGCCTGTCGGCCGAGCGCACCCATTTCGCTTTCGGCATCGCCGAGCAATGGAGTCTGCTGGCCCGGGTGATTGCGGTGCGCCCGCGTGGCGAGCAAGTGGAAATCACCTGTGTCGCCGAGCACCCGGCCGTGCACAACGCCGATCATGTTTGAAAGGAAAGATGATGAACGAACCGCACCTGATCGATGGCATGGTGGTCATGCCCCATGACGAATTCGAAACCCTGCTGGAACGCGCCGCCGAGCGGGGCGCACGCCACGCCTTGTCCGACGTCGGGCTGGATGGACCAGATGCGGCGCGCGACATCCGCGAGTTGCGCAGCCTGCTCGATGCCTTCAACGAGGCCAAGAAAACCGCCGGCCTCACGCTGGTCAAGATGCTGGTAACCGGCCTGGTGTTAGCTCTCCTCGCCGGCACCATCGTCAAAATCAAACTGTTCGGAGGCCCGCAATGAGCCCGATCTTCACCACCCTGGCGCCTGGCCTCTTCGAAGCCGGCGCCAAACTCATCGACCGACTGATTCCCGATCCGGCGCAGCGCGAGCAGGCCAAGCTCGCCTTGTTCCAGGCCGAGGGTCAGCAGGCCTTGCAGGAAATGCAGGTGAGTCTGTCGGCCATTCTGGCGGAAGCTAACAGCCACGACCCCTGGACCAGCCGGGCTCGGCCGACCTTCCTGTACGTGATCTACGGCGTGATCTTGCTCTCGGTGATTGGCAGCATCATCGGCATCTGGTGGCCTGCTGAAGTCTTTCAGGCCGCTGAAAACCTGTCCAAGCTGCTCAACGCGGTGCCAGAAAGCCTGTGGTGGCTCTTCGGTGCCGGCTACCTCTGTTACACCGGTGCGCGCAGTTTTGACAAGTGGCGCAGCGTGCCCAGATAGGCCACGTCAGCGATCGCAGCAAACGCCATCCATAGACCCCGTCTTCATTGGCTTCCCTTCATGGGCAGCGGGTGAAGGCGGGGTCTTTTGTCGTTTGTGCAAACCAGCCAGCGCATACCAGTAAACATTGTCTGTAAGCAATGAGGAGGTTATACTTGTCACAATAATTTTGACGCAATGGCAGGGTGTTTGTAGCCTTCAGGGAGGCTGCGATGTACCCCCCCCCCCCCCGAATTCGGGCGCATCAGATGACTGTCTGGGCGTTGCGAGCGGGGGTTTTCACAGGTGGAGGCGGGTTGATGAATCAACTCAAAAAGGTAACAACTGGCATAGGTCCAACGTGCTTGGCAGGTAATGACTCTGGTTCCGGTGCGGACACACGGGGTGCGGTAGCCATGCTGCTGGCTACCCAGGCCGGAGGGCTCGTATGAGCATTCTCATAACAGGTGGCGCTGGATATATCGGCTCTCACACCTGTGTCGAACTCCTTCAGGCCGGCCATGAAGTCGTTGTTTTCGACAATTTCAGCAACAGCCATCCAGAAGCACTTCGACGGGTTGAGCAAATCGCTGGAAGAAAACTGTCCCTGGTCCGAGGTGATATTCGTAACCAATCGGCCATCGAGGCCGCCTTGCGCCAGCATCAATGCCAGGCCGTCATCCACTTTGCGGGCTTGAAGGCGTGAGGTTGCCCCTGAAAAGTG
>DGQR01000005.1 GCA_002390825.1 Rhodoferax sp. UBA4409 | reverse complement strand
TCTCATTGGCCAGACGCAAAGGGGTAATCTCGGTTTAGGTGCAAATCGTATCGGTAAGGCATAAGGGTTAACCCTTGCTTTCATTGGTGGCGACGGACTATGGTGCGTTTACGATTGCCCCACTGCCTTGAACTGATGTCATAGTCGGCGTTGCACGCAGGGAGCTATGACGTCGGAGACAGAATTTGCCAAGTTACCGCCTTCGGTTTGTCGGTCAAACAAGCCTGCCCAAATCCATTTCACAAAACGAGATTGACGAAGACTTCAGCCTCAGCGACGCTGATGTTGAGGAAATCCGGTCGAACTTCCGTGGCATTGGCCGCCTCGGTGCTGCCATTCTGTTGGTAAGTCTGCGTGCCACTGGCCGATCTCTTGATTCGTTCACCGGCCTTCCTCGGCTGCTTCTTCAGTCGCTGTCCAAGAGGATTGGAGTCAACGCTGCAATGATACAGATTGCGTCGCTCAAAACGCTTTATTCCCGGCCAACTACGCGGTTTGAACACCAGCGTTGGGCGCGCAACTACGCTGGCTATAAGGCACTGGGTCAAGAAGATCAGCATAAAGTCACCGACGTCTTGGCCCACCTTTCCAAGTCAGCAGTATCGATACACGATTTGGTGAAGTCGGCCGAGGTGTGGCTGTTCGAAAACCAATATGTGTTGCCGGGTGACCGCACCTTGCGGGACCAAGCTCGGCAAGCGTTTGCCGCCCAAGACGACGTCGCCATTGCAACGGTGCGCCAAAGTGTGCCACGTCGCAATTTAGACATCGTTATGTCCAGGATGTTTTCGAAGCGCAGGGGCCCAACTGGCGCGTCAGTGTTGGAATGGCTGCGAACCGCCCCCGCCAAGCACGGCCCAAGGACGCTGAATGAAACTATCCAAAAGGTGGCCTACCTCAAAACGCTGCAAGTCCATGAATGGGATCTGTCTGCCATTCCCCCTGCCCGCAGAGAGGCATACAGCCAGGCGGTAGTCAATCGTCCACCCTATGACACCGAACGCCTGGCACCTGATCGCAAGGCACTAGAGCTGTGCTGCTTTCTGCATACTCTGTTGTACGAGCTGACCGACGTGTCCGCGGACATCACCGGCAGAAGGCTAAATGACATTTACCGCTTTGCATCCAACCATGCCGAGAAACTGCAAGTCCGCAGATCCACCGACCTTCGCGCCGAGCGTGTGAAGCTCAAAGCTGTTCTCTATGATGGGAAATTATCCGACAAGCAAAAGGTAGCCGCAATAAAGGAGCTGATCACCAACGAGCCGCACACCGTCGAGGACAGTCGCGCATCTTTGGTGCGTCAATCACTTGTTGAGGATGAGTCGCACCGGATTTCTGCCTTGGTCAATGCCATGGGTGTGTTCGATGTACGGGGTGACGACAATAACACCGTACTCAAACAGGTCAAAATTCTGCGCGACCTGGTTGAGCGCCGGGTTGGTGAACTGCCTGGCGACTTTGACATCTCGCTGGCTGCGCCGAATTGGCGTGCGATGCTACAGTTACCGGACCGCAAGAAGGCATTGGCAGCGCTCAAGGCCTGTGTCATGTCCTCGGTACGCAAAGAGATCAAGGGCGGAAAACTGTGGCTTGCACACAGCCGCAAGCACCGGGATCGCGAAGAGCAGCTCATTCCAATCTCAGATTGGCAGGCCATGCGCGGCGGTTTCCTAAGCGCCATGAGCCTGACAGCTGATCCGGAAAAATACCTTGCCCGACTTTGTGAAAAAGTTCAGCACTCCCTCTCTGAACTCGCCACCGCCGTGGATGAAGGGCGTGTCACGATTGACGGACAAGGACATTTGCACATTCCGGCCATTGTTGCCTTGGACGTTGAGCCCGAAGTCGCCCGAACGCGGGATTCCATCTTTGAAATCATCGGCCCGGTTCAGCACGGGCAACTGCTGGTAGAAATTGACGCCAGGTCAGGTTTTAGCGAGGTGTTGCTGGGGCGCAAGGCGAAGACCGCACAGGAGTTGACGGCACTGTATGGTGCCCTGCTGGCACACGGGACGGACAACGACGCAAGGGGCGTGGCACAGATGATCCCTGGCGTGCAGGTGTCGCAAATAGCATCTGCCATGCGGGCGATGGAGAGCCAGGGGCGTTTGGCCAAGGCCAATGAACGGATTCTGGATTTTCAGCAATCCATGGACATCTCCAAGTTATGGGGCGACGGTGACAAGGCATCGGCCGATTCGATGACGATGGACACGTCGCGCCATTTACATGTGGCGCGTATGGAATATCGCCGCAAGCAACCAGGTATTGGTATCTATACGCATGTGCGGGACTCATATGGGCTGTTTTACAACCAGCCCATCGTTCTCAATGATCGGCAGGCTGCCAGCGCAGTCCACGGCGTGGAAAGCCATAACGCGACCCGACGGGAGGACCAAATCAAGTTGTCACTGCTGGCAGTCGACACCCACGGGTACACCAATGCGGCCATGTCGGTGGCAAAGTTTTTGCAGTTTGACCTCTGTGTGAGGTTGCGCCAAA
The DNA here is from genome assembly GCA_002390825.1 of Rhodoferax sp. UBA4409. Classification (GTDB taxonomy): domain Bacteria; phylum Pseudomonadota; class Gammaproteobacteria; order Burkholderiales; family Burkholderiaceae_C; genus Allorhodoferax. Next base: position 10,679 of record DGQR01000005.1, on the reverse strand, counting down.
TCTCTGAGCGCATGCTGTACCTGCCGCCTTCCATCAAGCTGCCGGAGTCACTGGAGCGCTTGAGAACAGGAAAAGTCAGCCCTAAAAAGGTCAAAGTCGGCTGGGATACATTTCTGCGGTTTGTGGCATCGATTCGCGAGGGGCGGCTCACCGCCAGAGAAGGGCTGCAAAGGCTTGGCAGTGCAGCCAAGGGGGACAAGTTGCATTCCACCGCTGATGAGATTGGCAAACTGCTGCGCACCATTTTTCTGTGCGACTATTTCAGCAAACCAGAATTCCGCCGGGAGATGCATGCACTGCTGGATCGTGGCGAGTCTGTCCACCAGTTGCAGCGCGCTGTTCACCAGGGCCGCATAGGAACCCAACGTGGACGCAGGCGCGATGAGCTGTGGGCGATTTCTGGAGCCCATACGCTATTGACGAACGCCATCATTGCCTGGAACACCATGAAAATGCAGCAAGTGGTGGATGACTGGAAGGCCAGAAGACAACCCATTGACGATAACTGGGTGCGCCGCATGGGGCCTGTGCACTTTAGCCACATCAATTTCCGGGGAACCATTGCCTTCGAGCTAGAACGATTCCTGGATGACTTGTTGCAGCGCATGCCCACGACGAAAAAGAAAACCCAAGTCGCGCCGTTCTAGTAAGTTGTCCACATTTTGGCTGGCAGAAGCCCAACGTTGTGATCGGTGCTTAGCGTTACTATCTGCACGCAAACCGGCACCATCCAAAAAGCGGCACGTTGTAAGTTGTTGATTTTGAAAGACTGAGCATTGCTTACCGATACGATTTGCACGTAAACCGGCGCGTGTTTGTGGCGATCCAAAAGCGCACTTTTGTGGCTTTTTGAACGCGCTATTGGCGTTCTAAGCCATAAGCCACAAAACCCCCGGCACTAACCCAATTGCTCAATTAACCCATTAGGTTATAATTGCAGTATGGAAAAGGGCACCCCTCACTGCAAGCTGCCAGTCGTTCAGGCCTTGGTTGCCGCTGGAATGGTTCGTGCAACGGCAAGCGCCTTCAGCGGTGCGCGTGATTTGGGTATCAATGACCTGGCTGGGATGTGCGCAGTTGTCATGTCGCTCACATCCGCCGACTTCTACAAGAGCATGACAACCCATGCCGATCACCGAATTTGGCAGGACGTGTACCACACCAAGATAGCCAATAGTACCGATGTGTACTTGAAGCTGACCGTTATTGATGACGTTTTAATTGTTTCTTTCAAGGAGCTGTGACCATGAAATGCCCATGCTGCGGTGCCGCCGAACTGATCCACGACACCCGCGATATGCCCTATACCTACAAGGGCGAATCCGCCACCATACCAGCGGTGACGGGTGACTTTTGCCCGGCCTGCGGTGAGGTGGTACTGAACCGTGAACACGGTGACCGCTACAGCGAAATGCTGGGCCAGTTTCAGCGCCAGGTAAACGCGGCCTATGTCGATCCCGCCTACATTGCCACCATGCGCAAGCGGCTCGACCTAGACCAGCGCCAGGCAGCTGAAATATTCGGTGGTGGGGTCAATGCCTTTTCTCGTTACGAAAACGGCAAGACCAAGCCTCCGCTGGCCCTCGTTAAGTTGCTCAAGGTGCTTGAGCGTCACCCTGATCTGCTCAACGAAGTTAGAGCGGCCTAACTTCGATTGGGGGCGGTCATAGTTGCGTACACCCTACCTGCTGGAGATGAAGGTCCGCAATGGAGAAGATCGTAGACCGGCACTGCAGCGGAAGCCGACGTTCAAAAAACACCCGATTGGGGGATGTTCAAGCTCGTACCGAGGCGCAAAAATCGTGAAATCACTAGCTCACTCTATTACTTACAAAGTGCGGGGTTTGCCAGTATTTTTATACCTGTATAAACGCACATGAATTTGTCGGAGACTCAGCCTGCAAAAGGCTTTTCAACGCAATTTGCGTCCAGTTTATCCCGCAGCCTCCAGAATATCCCGCACGTTTTGCGGCATACATTACGTTAGGCATCGTATGGCGACACCGGAGAAATACGAACGAATGGCCGAGACCATGTGGAAGGTCACGGCCGAGTTGCGCAAAGAGAGCGAACGAGGTTGCGTTGTGCTCGCATTCGCATGGATGGATGACCAACTTACCGCCAACCTACGAAAATATCTGCTTCCATCTGCGCAGCAATCCGAGAAGGCCGACGAGCTTTTGGGGGTCGGGCGTCCGATCGGCGACGCGGCAACCAAAATTGATTTGTGTCTACGACTGGGGATACTTCAACCGAACACACACAAGAGCCTTCATATGTTCAGGCGTCTGCGCAATGACTTTGCACACCTGGCTTCAAACATCTCTTTCGAAGATCAAAGCATCCATGACAGAGTGGTCGCGATCTTCGATAACGAGGAAGAGATGCTCAACGGGCTGTGGCAAGCAATGATCAGAGACGAAGAAGTAAGAAAGCTGACTGAGCAAGATCGGGGAAAGAACGGGGCCCAGATTCTTAAAGTCGCTCTTGGGGCAAGGAAGCTATTCGAAATGACAGCGGCTGCACTGGTTAGTGGGTTGGTGTCAATCGAGTACGCACCTGTTCCCGTGAAGGTACCGTCTAGGGTTGCTCGCGATGCCTAACCCTTCCATCGAGGGGGATGTCCAAGGGCTATCTCCCTTGGCCGCCCCTCATGTCAAACGTTGACGTGCCATTTGAGTGACTCGTTCCGGGCGGTGGCAAAGTCAGCTATCAGCCTGAAAGAGACGGTCAAAAACGCAGTCCAATTCGGTGTTTTTGGTAGGTTTAGGACCAGAAAAGTGCCCTGGTTTGCACTGGAATGAGGGCGGGGTTTGGAATTGGTGGCTCTGTTCTGTGGTTACGCACAAAGTCGAACCACACCCGTCAATTGCGTATCTTGGTTGAGATTTCGCACCGTTTTTGAAGAGGAAGCATCCCAAGTTGGGTGTAAAAAGGCTGCTTTAAATGCGTGCTATCGAGATAACGATTATTACCACGCTAGATTCAATTTAGTCATAAACTCAATAAATGCAAAAGTACGAGGTAGCCAGTTTGGCAAAAACAAATGGCCCAGAAATCGATGGATTTCCGGGAACGGCTGAGCTTGCCGCCCTGCGCGCTTGGTACTCAGGAATGTCCACCCGGGATGCTGTTGACCAGTATCTGGGTGACCAACGGCTTTCGGGGCAGTCTTCACGATCTCAAATAGGGAACATCCGCAGGAAGCTGGCGACCCTTGCAAGGCTTCGTAGACGCGAGGATCTTGCCAGTGCCTTTGAGCATTCCGAACAGAAACGCATCCAGCACAGCCGCGCGGCTGTTGCCGCCATTGAACTGCTGCGCACCATTACCCCGCCAGCGCCGCAAATCACCGACGATATCGGTTTGTGGCTGTCTGAGCGCTCGGTGCGGTCCTTGAAAGCCCATGGCATCGACACCCTGGCCGACCTAACTGTGCGCGTACCGCGCCGGCGGCGCTGGTGGGTGGCTGTACCTGGGCTGGGAGTGACTGGTGCCCGGCAGATTGAGGCCTTCTTTTCCCAGCACCCGCAGCTTGTTGAGCGCGCTCGTGCCCTGATCGTTCGCAATGCCCAGCAGGAAGTGCAGCCCTGGGAGATGCTCGTGGTGCCCGGTGAGGTGGATGGTTCCCGTGGGACCTTTCGTGCGCCACCTGAGAGTTGCACGCTGAATTCTGCCAATGACTACGAAGCTGTCCAGGCTTGGCTGTCCTTGCACGAGGCGGCCGCCACCCAGCGTGCTTACAGAAAAGAGGCCGAGCGACTGATCCTGTGGGCCATCGTCGAACGCGGCAAAGCACTATCTTCCCTGAACACGGAAGACGCCATTGCTTACCGGGCGTTTCTGCGGCACCCGACACCGGCCAGGCGGTGGATTGGCCCACCCCAGGCGCGAACATCACCGGACTGGAAACCCTTTGTGGGCGGTTTGGCACCCCGCTCTGTGGCTTATGCCTTGGCGGTCCTTGGTGCCATGTTTCGCTGGCTCATGGAGCAGCGCTATGTGTTGGCCAACCCATTCTCTGGGGTCAAAGTGCGTGGTGCTTCGCACGCGGCACCTATGGATACGGGGCGGGTGTTCTCTGAAGGGGAATGGGCCATCATCCGTGCGGTGGCCGACGGGCTGGAATGGACCTATGGTTGGCAGGTACCGGCGGCGCAGCGTTTGCGCTTTGTGCTGGACTTTGCATATGCCACGGGACTGCGGGTCAGCGAGCTGGTCGGCGCCAAACTGGGACAAATCGAAGTCGATTCGCATGGCGACCACTGGATCAAATTGGTTGGAAAGGGCAGCAAGTCGGGCAAAGTTGCACTGCCGCCGCTGGTGCGCTCCGCGTTGGACCACTCGCTGATGCAACGGGGTTTGCCCATTACGCCAGCGCATTGGAAGCCTTCCACCCCCTTGATTGCCGACCTGGGCGACCCAGACGGAAAATCGGGCATCACCGCCACCAGGGTCTGGAGCCTTATGAAACGATTCTTCACCACGGTAGCGACTGCAATCGAAAAGGATGCACCTGCCACTGCGGAAAAGCTGCGCAAAGCCAGTCCGCATTGGATGAGGCACACGCACGCCACGCATGCTTTGGCGCGCGGTGCCGAACTGACCACCGTGCGCGACAATTTGCGCCACGCGTCGGTGGCCACAACGTCGATCTACCTGCACACCGATGAGGTCAAACGGGCTAGGCAGATGGGTGATGCGTTTGGGGCGCGGTCATAAAGGGATGGGCAGGATAGCGCGTTCTTTTAGCTCTGCTTTATTCCATTGACGGAATATTCCATGGAGGCTATACTTGTCGCATGATTTGGGATGTTGAGTACACAGACGAATTCGGCGAGTGGTGGAACGGTCTGTCTGAAGATGAACAAGAGTCTCTGGATGCATCCGTGCGCTTGCTGGAGGATCGAGGCCCGAATTTGGGGTTTCCTCACAGCAGCGGGATTAACGGATCGAAACACAGCCATATGCGTGAATTGCGCACGCAGCACGATGGGCGACCGTATCGAACTCTATATGCGTTTGACCCTAGACGGTCGGCCATCCTGCTGATCGGAGGCGATAAGACTGGGGACGACCGGTGGTATGACGTACACATCCCGATTGCGGACGGACTCTACGATGAACACATAGAGCAACTTCGGAAGGAAGGACTGATAAATGGCAAACAAATTCTCTGACTTGCGCTCGCGCATGGCGCCCCAGGCCCAAGCGAGGGCAGCGGTTAAGGCACAAGCGATGCTTGCCGAAATGCCACTCAACGAATTACGGCAAGCCCGTGGCCTGTCCCAAAAGATGCTGGCCGAGGTGTTGCACGTCCAGCAGCCATCTATCGCCAAAATGGAAAAACGCACGGACATGTATCTATCAACGCTGCGCAGTCACATTGAAGCGATGGGTGGGCAGTTGGACGTGATTGCGCGCTTTCCGGATGGCGCGGTCAAAATAAGCAACTTTGGTGACCTTGGGTCCGCTGCGGTAGCGTGACTTTTCCGGGTGCCACGTCCTGCCCCCCAATTTGCTAGATGGGGTTCCACGCCCAAACCGGCGGAAATTTCAGACGGCTGCCAAAACAGGATGAATTTGAGTGATGCATGTGGGCATGCGTAGTTAACGCGGCACGGTGATTGCCCCCGACTGGATGCCTTGGGCAATATGCGCCAACAGTTGGACAAAGCGATCAAGCTCCGGGTGCGCCTCGCACAGGACGTTCATCTCTTCTTTCTGCGCCGACTGCATCAATTGTTGAAACAGCTCCATATAGGGGGCCATCTGGGCCAACAACTCCAACTGGTTGCCATTGTCGGTGCGTTCAAACTCACGCATTTTGGCATCCAGCAATTGGGCGATGGCCAGGCGCTCGTCGCGATTCTTGTCTTGCGGTGCCTGGGCACCTCTGGGCGTTAACTCCAAGGGGTCTTTTCGGGGGTCCAGACAGTCCACATGGTCACGGCACACCCAGGTCAGCAAAGCGTCGGGGTCCTGCGTCTGTTTCTGGATGACCTTGACCGCTTTTTGGTACTGCAAATCGTTGGTACGGGAGTTTTGCAGACGGGGCCAATGCTCACGCAAGCCAGCCAAGCGGTCGGCCTCAAACTCCGCGCGAAAGGCTGTCACCGTCGCATCGGGTGCAAGGGCCAAGAAAAAATACTGCTTGCTGGCCAGCATATGGGACAACACCTGCTTGACCAAGGGGTTGTTGGGATTGAGCAGCACGCTGTAGGTGGCAAAACCATAGAACTCAAAGAAGAGCTGAACTACTTCAAAGTCTGCATTGCCCACCAGGGTGTGGCCGAAATTGAAGCCCAAGGCCATGGCTTCCTTCGGCATGGCCTTGGGTGGACGCAGTGCCAACAGGCCCATCGGCTCTTGGCGCTCCTCCACCATGCCCAATGCAAAGCAGGGTGCCTTGGCCGCCCAAAGGTCTTCGGCAAACTGACGGTGAAGCGTTAACCTTGGCAGTAGATGCTGGACATTCATAGGCGCGGTATGTAGGTAGCTCGGACGAATTGCGGACGCAGTTTAAGCCAAGTTAATTTCCGCCATTGGTGACTCGATTGGGAGGCCACATTGTCCATTGTTGCCATAAAAACCAAGGGTAAACCCTTGCACCTTACCGTTACTATTTGCACCTAAACCGAGATTACCCCGGGTCGCCAAGCAAAAAAAACCAGTCGCTCAACTCGTTTGGGAAAAACTTGGGCAACCTGGAAAAATTCACCTATCTGAAGAAAAAGGTAAGCTGAAAATCAACTTGCACTTGACGCCAAGCGCATTGCTGATTTTGCAGTTACAGGACAAAGAACAACCCGCCCACTTTTCTGTGACTTCTTTGTATTACAAAGAAGGGACCGTTGATGGTGACCCGCTCGGAAAATACCCTGGAAGACCAAGTCCACGCTTGCTTGTCGGAGCGGCTTTTCTTGCCGCACAGGCAATGAAAGTAATGCCGCCGACTATCTCCGCTGCGGCTACTCCAAGCGAGGACGGCATAACCGAAGTGTAGCGAGAGGTCCTTTAGAGCCGACGTAGAGGTTTGATTTGGTGCTGTTCCAACAGTCGGCCGATCTCAAAAACGGCGCCCATCTTCGGATCGTGCATTTTGCAGATCGGTTTGCCAGTTTCGATTTCAACATAGTGAATTCCGTCACAGCGTACCTTGGCCAGTAAGCCGCTCATATCCCATGCCTCACATGGAGTGACTACGCCTTCACCGGCGAGGATCCCAGCAGCAATCGAGTGGTTTCCACCGAACACACAAGCGATTCCCCACGGAAGAATTGCAGCAACCGAATGATTCCTGTCTTGTTCCCAAGCACCGGACTTCTTTCCACTGCCTACCTCTGAGAGTGCCTTGGCATATCGTTCCCGATACCAGGGGCCTGGCAAGATGGGATCCTTGGCCAAATCAACTTCGAATTGAGTCTCATCCAGTTGCGGATAGTGTGAGTGGCTTGTAAGCACCAGAGGCACACGAGGCATAAATAACTGGTGAGGGGCTATGTCAGCCTTGCCTCCATGAGGTGGGCTCTTGGCACAAGACAGAAGTAGCTCTGTCTGGATAGGCCTTGTATAGAGCCGCACAAGATCCAGCAAACCGCGGGGATCGCGGGCTGCAACATCCTGCGCGAGTTCCATTAAATTGGTGAACTCTGCTTGCCGCTCAAGGCTTGCTTTTGATGGTTTATTGCTGAATGGCAAATGCGTGATCACCGCTTCGCCTGGTTGGGCGGGATTGCTGGAGACTGTGCCGAACAATCTCAACCACACCACACGCCCGTCCTGTAGGGTGATCTTGGCTTCGTGCTCATCGATCCATTCCCTTGCCGCGACATCCATGGTTAGACCATCGCAGTGAGACGTTCCGGTGTAAATCTGACCGCTTGCGCCAACAACTAGGAAACTGACCGTCTGCGGGGGAAGGTAAATGGCTTTCTCTTGCAATAGCAATTGCAAGGCGACGATCTGCGACATTTTGATGAGGCAGCTCTCGTATTGCTGGCCAACGTCATGCCGGAAGTGGGGGCGCGGGGTTTTGCCGGCTGGTACCTTGGGGATCGGCTTACCCGCATTGATCGCCTGCAGCCGACCGCCACAGGCCGGGCACACGCAGTCGCACTTCAAGCCTGTCTGCTCACGTTGGAGACTCCCGATGTAGGTGGCCTTACGCTCCTGGCTCGTGACCGCCCATGCCATTAGGGTGTGGTTACGTTCGATCCATCCTGCGGCTTTTTCTTGGGGTGTTTGCATGTGTCTCGACAGCACTGGTCGTCTCTCCCTTATCCACCTACGGCCATTGTGCCGTTTCTAGGCAGTACCGCCCTCCCCCGACCCTCCTCCATTTATTCGAACGCGAAAACGTCATGATTATCCTTATAATCATGACGTAATATAAATTAGTCTAAGTCGCCATTTCCCAGACATACGAGGTCGTGCTCATGGCAGTTTCAACCGCTTTTCCCTCTGCAGACCCGCTGTTTCACAACCCAGTGCCCAAGCGCCGCGGCCGCCCCCCAGGGTCCAAGTCCAAGGTCATCAAGGACCCTCGCTCTTTAGGAGTGCACCATTTCGCCTTCGTGCGCTCCGCTTTGCTCGGATTAGATCTGCGCCAGTCTTTTGACCGCTACCTCGCCTGGGCGGATAGCACCACCGATCTGCGTTACGTCCAGAACCGCAAGGATGCCTTGCTCCAGCAGATCATCGAAGCTGGACGCAACCTTGACCTTGGACTGCCCAAACACGCGGGCCTGCATGCCTCCTTGGACGTACTGCGCAGCCAGGCAAAACCGGTCGCAGCCGTGCAGCTGCCAACTCTGGAGGAATGGGTGGAGCAAGAAGGCATGGACCCCAACATGTACTCGGAAGCCGAGCTGCTGGACGAATACAAGGCCGCCTTCGGACTAGACAATGCCGATGCTCTGGAGGCCGGCTCCCATCTCAAGGACCCTTCCGCCGAACAGGTGCGCGCCCTCAACCACCTGGAATCATTACTTGCCATCCAGCCCACAGCCGAAGACAAGCTGGAGCTCTGGTTCGCTCGCCCGGTGGTCAAACGCCTGCGCAATGTGGGACTGCTGCTTCTCAAAGACTTGGTGAACTTCATTAATGTCTATGGCTACCGCTGGCACGGGCGCATTGAAGGCTTTGGTGCATTGAGAGCAGGGCAGGTGGTTTACTGGCTGCAACTCCAGCAAGAACAGCTGCGCATGGCTATCCAAGCCACGGCCCTCCAACCTAAATCCCTGACCGCCCTGCAGTCCCCCAAAGTTAACTCTTCAGGGTCCCCCTCCCCTGCCCTCCCCTCCCCTTCAGGCAGTACCTCCGGCACCCTCACCCTAATCGACCGCGAACTCCAGCGCATCGCGCTCACTCCCACCCTCACCGGAGAAATCGGTGTGTTTCGCAGCCACATGGCCAACACACTGGGCGCTGGCAATGATGGAGAAGCTATCGCCGCGTGGCTGAGTCGTTACAACGAGAAGCCCTCCACCCAGCGCAGCTATCGCAAAGAGATCGAGAGATTTGTCCTCTGGTGTGCCCAGGATCTGCGCAAACCTATCAGCTCCGTCACCGCCCCTGATTGCCAAAGCTACCGGGAGTTTTTGAAAGCAGTCCCGGCGGGCTGGATCCACCCCCTGCCTGTCCCGCAATCCGACCCCCAGTGGCGAGCATTCAGAGGGCAGCCCTCCCCTGCTTCGCAAAAGCAAGCATTGGTCATTTTGCAAACGCTGTTCACCGGACTCATGGATGCAGGCTACCTGGTGGCCAACCCTTTCAGGGCCTTGATGAAGTCCTTTGACTTGCCGGTCTCCAAAGTAGACATCCGTCGCAGCTTTACCGAAGCGGAGTGGGCGTTTGTCCTGCAGAACTTAAGCGGCCTACCATCTTCTCCGGAGTCTCATCGTCTACGTTGCATTCTTGAGCTATTGGTCACCAGCGGCGTGCGCTTGGAAGAATTGACGAACGCACGCTACAAAGATCTGCGCCTTGAAAATATTTCTGATTTGCCACCCACCTGGGTACTTACTGTCACAGGCAAGCGTAATAAGATCCGTGAAATCCCGCTGAAGGACTCCATAGTTGCGCTTATCTCCCAACACGCTAAAGAGTTCTTAGCTGAGGACAAGCAACTGGTAGATGCGGGTGAACTTCCCCTGATCCGCACCTTGCACGCATCAGTACCGAAGTGGCACCAATCCAGCACAGACGCTACACACGTGGCCGCCGTCTCGACGAAGCGTGGCTTACCACTATCGGCCTCCGGAATCTATGCAGTTCTCAAACGCTTCTTCAACAAGATCTCGTATCTCTGCCATGAGGCAGGTTTAGAACAAGCCAGATTCCTTAAAGCTTCTACCCACTGGATGCGACACACCTTTGTTCGACAGGCATTGGTTGATGGCGTTCCGATTGAAGTGGTGAGCGAACTGACAGGACACGCCTCTATCGATACGACTTCCATTTACTCGACTCAGGAGTTAGCGAGAAAGATCGATGCGGTGAAGCTTATGAAGCGGCGAAGTGTTTAGATTTAAGTATCGGGCGGCTTTAAGGACCTACGCCCAATATGACGACAATACTTTCTCACTAGCTCCACTTGCTGCAGCATTTAGCGAGTCACGATTATCTGAATGAATCATCAAGTAATCTTGAATCGTCCCGGATTTACTAGACACCTC
>DGQR01000137.1 GCA_002390825.1 Rhodoferax sp. UBA4409 | reverse complement strand
TCAAATCTGAAGTGCAACACCCATTGGGTTAATGGATGAGGGTGGATTGTTGAGAGGAGTTCAAGAGCAACTCCCGGTAGACCGCCAAGGGTGATCGTACTCCCAGCCCTTTGCGTGGTCGGTTGTTGATTTCATCGGCGATGGCGTCCAGTTGTTCCTGGGTGTAGCCCGACAGATCGGTGCCTTTGGGCAGATACTGGCGCACCAGCCCGTTGGTGTTCTCGTTGCTGCCTCTTTGCCATGGGCTGTGCGGATCGCAAAAGTACACGGCCATGCCGGTGTTGGCGGTCAGTTGTTTGTGCAGCGCCATCTCCTTGCCCTGGTCGTAGGTGAGCGTCTTGCGCATGGGCTGGGCAATGGCACACAACTTGTCCGTGAAGGCTTGCAGCACATGGGCCGCGCTGGCGGGCTTGGGATGCGGCAACTTGACCAGCATGAGCAATCGGCTGGTACGTTCGACCAGGGTGCCCACGGCGCTGGCATTGCCCTCGCCTTTGATGAGATCGCCCTCCCAGTGGCCGGGAAACTGCCGGTCCTCGACCTCGGGTGGGCGCACATGGATGCTCAGCATGTCCGGAATCTGCCCTCGCCTGTCCTGGCCCTTGCTGCGCGGTGTGCGCTTGTTGCGGGCCTGGCGCAAGTTGGCGATCAGCTCCTTGCGCAACTCGCCCACCGGTTGGGCGTAGATGCAGTTGTAGATGGTTTCGTGTGACACGCGCAGCTCATGCCCTTTGGGAAACAGCCGCGCCAACGTCAGGGCGATTTGCTCTGGCGACCAGCGTGAGCACAGCAAAGTGCGCACCATGCCAAACAAGACGGACTGTGGATGCAGTTTACGGGCAGGACGGCTTTGACAACGGCGCTGGCGACAGCTTTGCTGGGCACTGACACTGGCGTAGGAGCCTTGTTCGCTGTTACGCGATAGCTCCCTGCTGACAGTCGAAGCTGAGCGTTGCAGCATGCTGGCGATTTGCCGAATGCTGTAGTTCTGCTGCTTGAGGCTGGCGATCGTCATGCGATCTTCCGGTTGCAGTTGCTTGTATCTTCTGGGGCTTGTGTGCATCGGCTGACCTTAACGGATCAGGTGTTGCACTTCAGATTTGAATCCGCCGAGGATAAGGAGGCCGTTGTCAGACCTTTAGCAGAAGCATTGGTGGCAGAAAGCCTAAACGTTTGGTATGACGAATTTGAACTTCGCATCGGTGATAGCTTGCGTAGAAAAATTGATCAAGGTCTAGGTAATAGCCGAATCGGTTTAGTGGTTCTCTCTCAATCATTCATCTCAAAGGGATGGACCAATTACGAACTAGACGGAATCGTCACCCGCGCTGTTTCAGGGGAACAAGTTCTATTGCCAATATGGCACAACATATCAAAGCAGGAAGTCGTTGCTTATAGCCCGTCCCTGGCGGACAAAGTTGCTCGAAGTACTGCAACGCACACTGTTGAAGAAATCGCAAAAGAAATTGCTGAACTTATTAAAAGCAAGCGGCAATGACGCTCGTCCCTGCTATCCGGGGAGTTCCCCTGGGAGGCCGAGTCAAGTCTTTAATGACAACCGTTAGAAATTACACATCACAAGGAATAGTTATGGTAAATGTACGAAGGAAATGTTTCATTTCATATCATCATGCTGATCAAGAAGAGGTCGATAAATTTGTTCGCACATTTGACCATGAACGAAACATCTTCGTCTCTCGTGGGCTTGGTAAAGAGATGTCTCAAGACATTATTGACAGTTCGAACACTGACTATGTCATGCGGCGAATTCGTGAACTTTACCTTTCGGACTCCACAGTTACGATTGTCATGCTAGGTCGCTGCACTTGGGCAAGACGATATGTCGATTGGGAACTTCAGTCGTCATTGAGAAATGGGGCAACTATTACCGCCAACGGATTACTAGGCATCAAATTGCCCAGCTATTCAAATATTAGTGGCTCGTATCCTGATCGACTCAATCTCAATCTCAAACAAAACGACACACAGTCCGATTGCTATGCACGGGTACTCTCGTATCCAAACTCATCTCAGGTTCTAATCGATGCAATCGAAGCGGCTTATCAACGTCGTTCTACCCATACTAAGTGGATCAACAACCCCCGCGACTTTATTAAGTACAACCGCCAATGCTAAAGAATCAATTTACCCAACCTACTCAAGCAGCACTGGCAACTGTTCCTGAGCCAACTAACCTCATTGAGCTTACCCTTGACAAGTCTCTTAATTTCCAGTTTCGCGCCGACTCCCTTTTTATCTTAGGACTTGGGTTGGTCATAATTAGTTTCCTCGCCATCCGCTTATTCGGCGTGCCCCGACGCTTTTGGAAGACCTTTGAAATTAATGAGGCTGAATTTGGACTCGGTGATCAAAAAATCAAGTTCAGTCCTAATGTTACAGACGAGCAAATAGCTTACAAAATCTGGGTGGAACTCAGCACCCGAAAAATCGGTATTCCTATCGACACCGCGAACGATGTGATATCAGAAATTTACGATTCTTGGTTCCACTTTTTCTCGGTCACTCGCGAACTAATCAAAGATGTTCCAGTGCAGAAATTTCGTCGTAAAGATACAGAGCAAATCGTCCGACTGTCTATAGAGGTACTTAATCAGGGTATACGCCCACACCTTACGCAATGGCAAGCACGCTTCAGGCGATGGTATGAAAATCAGCTGAACCAATCCGCAAACGATGGAATTCATCCACAAGATATACAGAAAAAATTTCCACAATTCGCCGAGTTGGAGAAAGACCTATTAGATATTAATCAACGCCTTATAAATTATCGGCAAAAGATGTATGAAATCATCAAGGGAGCATAAGTTTTTTAAACCTGCTTTTACGAGGATGCTGAGCGATAAAGCCACGCATTGTCTGGCTGACGGCGTTTTTGACTGGGCGGATTCAAATCTGAAG
>DGQR01000121.1:371-6552 GCA_002390825.1 Rhodoferax sp. UBA4409 | reverse complement strand
GGCACTTACGATGCGCTGATCGCGCTGGGCTGCATCAACCGCGGGGAAACCTACCACTTTGAGTTGGTGGCGAACGAATCCGGTTCCGCCGTGACCCGCGTGTCCCTGGACTACCAAATCCCCGTGGCCAATGCGATTCTCACCACCGAGAACCTCGAACAAGCCGTAGCCCGCCAGACCGACAAGGGGCGCGATGCTGCCCAAGTCGCCGTCGAAATGGCCAACCTGTTGGAGAGCATCTGATGAGCGATACCCCCAGCACCTCCGCGACCAAGCGGCCTCCCCGTCAGAGCCGCACCGGCCTGACCACCACCGGCGCCCGCAAAGCAGGCAGCAAATCCAACCGCACCCGCGCCCGCGAATTCGCGCTGCAAGGCCTTTACCAAAGCCTGGTGGGCCGCAATGCGGTCGACGACATTGACCCGTTCACCCGTGACCTGGCCGGTTTTGCCAAAGCGGACGCTGTGCATTTCGATGCCTTGCTGCACGGCTGCGTTGCCCAAGCGGAAGAGCTTGACGCCCTGATCATTCCGGCATTGGACCGTCCGATGGCCGAGATTTCGCCGGTCGAACACGCCATCATGTGGATTGGTGCTTACGAGTTGAAGCATTGCCTCGATGTGCCTTGGCGCGTCGTGCTCAATGAGTGCATCGAACTTGCCAAAGAGTTCGGCGGCACCGATGGTCACAAATACGTCAATGGCGTGCTCAACGGCATTGCCCCCCAGCTGCGCGCCGTGGAAATCGACGCCGAACGCAATAAAAAGCCCGCTGCCTGACCCCACGACCGCCACGATGCACATTTCCTCACGCGCACAGAACATTGAGCCGTTTTATGTGATGGAGGTTGCCAAGGCAGCTTCTGCCCTGGCTGCACAAGTGGCGCACAGCGATGCGCCTATGGTGTTCCTCAATATCGGGGAACCCGACTTCACAGCGCCGCCCTTGGTGCAAGCGGCTGCCGAACAAGCGATTCGCGATGGCGTCACCCAATACACCGCGGCCACCGGCCTGCCTGCGCTGCGCGAACGCATCAGCGCTTGGTATGCCAGCCGCTTCGGCGTGCAAGTGGCGCCGGAGCGCATCGTGGTTACGGCAGGAGCCTCCGCAGCGCTGCACTTGGCCTGTATGGCCCTGATTGAGCCGGGCGACGAAGTCTTGATGCCGGACCCCAGCTACCCGTGCAACCGCCATTTTGTGAGCGCCGCCGAGGGCAAGGCTGTGCTGCTGGAAACCTCAGCAGACAAGCGCTACCAGCTCAGCGCCGCCAAAGTGGAGGCTGCTTGGGGCCCGCGCACTCGTGGTGTGCTGCTGGCCTCGCCATCGAACCCCACAGGCACCTCGATTCACCCTGACGAACTGCGCCGCATCCATGCAGTGGTGCAGGCCAAGGGGGGTATCACCATGATCGACGAGATCTATCTGGCACTCAGCCATGACGACCAGTTCGGTCACACTGCGCTGGCGCTGGATGACCAAGTCATCAGCATCAACAGCTTCAGCAAGTACTTCAACATGACGGGTTGGCGCTTGGGCTGGATGGTGGTTCCGCAAGACCTGGTGCCAGTGATTGAGCGCCTGGCCCAAAACCTGTTCATTTGCCCCAGCACCATCGCCCAGCATGCGGCATTGGCCTGCTTCGAGCCGGAGAGCATTGCGCTCTATGAGGCCCGCCGCGCCGAGTTCAAAGCGCGCCGCGACTATTTCATCCCAGCCCTGCGTGATTTGGGTTTCAGCATTCCGGTAGAGCCCGACGGAGCTTTTTATGTGTGGGCTGATTGCTCGGAACTTTGCTTGCGACTCGGGCTCCAAAGCAGTTGGGAGTTTGCCTTTGAAGTCATGAACCGTGCCCACGTAGCGATCACGCCCGGTCGAGACTTCGGCACAGCGCAGACGGCCCAGTTTGTCCGCTTTTCGACCGCTAGCTCGATGCAACAATTAGAAACAGCCATCCAGCGTTTGCGTGCGATGCTCACATCCGTTTAAGCCCTCACACCATGAACCAAGACCTTTCCATCCTGCACCTGATCCTGAACGCAAGCATCGTGGTCCAGGCCGTCATGGCCTTGTTGATGCTGGTATCGATTGCCAGCTGGGCCGCCATCTTCCGCAAGCTGTTTTCGCTGAAACGCATCAAAACTCAAAACGAAGCGTTTGAACGTGACTTCTGGTCAGGCTCCAGCCTCAATGATCTGTTCAACGCAGCGAGCCGCAATGCCCAGACCTGTGGCCCGATGGAGCGTATTTTTGCCAGCGGCATGCGCGAATTTCAAAAGCTGCGCGAGCGCCGTGTCAGCGATGTCGGCACTTTGATGGACGGCGCACGCCGTGCGATGCGCGCCAGCTTCCAGCGTGAGATGGACGAGGTCGAGAGCAACCTGTCCTTTCTGGCATCAGTCGGGTCGGTGTCTCCGTATGTGGGTCTGTTCGGAACCGTGTGGGGCATCATGCACGCGTTCACCGGCCTAGCGTCGCTGCAACAGGTGACCTTGTCGACCGTGGCGCCCGGTATTGCAGAGGCCCTGGTGGCAACCGCCATCGGCCTGTTTGCTGCCATTCCAGCGGTGGTGGCGTACAACCGCTTCGCCCGCGACCTGGACCGCATCGCCATCCAGCAAGAAACCTTCATTGAAGAGTTTTCGAACATCCTGCAACGCAACGTGAGCGCCCAGCCTGCGCCGGCAGCCCGCTAAGCCGCACAAGGAATCAACATGCCTGCTGTCGCCGGACGTGGCCGTGGTCGCCGCACCATCAACGAGATCAACATGGTGCCCTTCATCGACGTGATGTTGGTGCTCTTGATCATCTTCATGGTGACCGCACCCTTGATTACCCCCAGCGTGATTGACTTGCCCAGCGTGGGCAAGGCATCGCGCCAGCCTGACCAGATCATCCAGGTGACCCTGACCAAAACCGATTCGCTCGAGGTCAAAGTAAAAGAAAAAACCTCGTCTGTGGCACTCAAAGACTTGGCCGCCACCGTCAAGCAGGCCCAAGGCACGGGCGACGGGGCTGCACCAGCCAACTCGGCAGTGGTGATCAGTGCCGACAAGAACGTGAAATACGAGAGCGTGGTCAAAGTCATGGACACCTTGCAGCGCGCAGGCATTCAGCGGGTCGGCTTGTCCGTTCAGCTGGCCAACTGAGTCCCCAATCTGCACCATGCCAGCTGCTGATACCCGACAGGAATTTGCGCCGCCCCACACACCGGGCATGTTGCGCGCACTGGTCATGGCCTTGGTGGCCCATGCGGCGCTGGTGGCGGTGCTGGCGATTGGTGTGGCCTGGAAACGCGAACTCCCTCCCGCCACCGTAGAGGCGGAGCTGTGGTCCGCGATTCCGCAAGAGGCGGCTCCCCCGCCGCCGCCGGAAGAGCCACCAGAGCCTGAAGTCGAGCCCGAGCCAGTCCCCAGGCCAACGCCGACTCCCCCTCCACCCGTGGTGAAGCCCGCAGAGCCGGAAGCCCCGAGCAAGGCGGACATTGCATTGGCCAAAGAAAAAGAGCGCCGTATCGCCGAAGAAAAGCAAAAAGAATTGCAAGCGCAAAAGGCAGAGGCACGCAAAACCCAAGAAAAACGCGAACTTGAAAAGCAGGCTCTCGAAAAAGCGGCCAAAGAGAAGCAAGACAAAGCCCGTGCCCAGTTGCGCGAAAAAGAGCAGCTGGAAAAAGAAAAGCTCGCCAAAGAGAAAGCGACACGCGAGGCGAAAGAAAAAGCAGACAAAGCCAAACTGGCCGACGCCGCGAAATTGAAGGCACAAAAAGCGGCCAAAGAAGATGCCAAGCGCACCGAAGAGCTGCGCCAGCAACAAATCGCCCGCATGACCGGTCTGGCGGGAGCCAGCGGCAGTGGTGCGCCAAGCTCCACCGGCACCGCCGCGAAGAGCTCAGGCCCCGGGGCCAACTACAGCGGGCGCATCCAGGCGGCAGTCAAACCCAACATCACGTTCACCGACACGATTGTTGGTAACCCCAAAACTGAGATTGAAGTGAGCCTGAGCGCAAGCGGCGAAATCTTGAGCAAGCGCGTCATCAAACGCAGCGGCAACAAGGCCTGGGATGACGCGGCCGAAAATGCGATCGACAAAACCCGCAAGTTGCCGCTGGACGATGGCAAGGTTTGGTCGCCGATGATCATCGTGATTTCGCCGCAAACCCTGGTCGGCCCCTAATCTGCCCAGTTCTGCTCTGTTTTTGATAGCTACTGGCGCAGCTATCTAGAGCGCCAGTAGCCTTTTTTATCAAAAATCAGTCGTAGGCAATCGCGGCCACGCCCCCATTGGCCTGTGCACGCCAGCTCGCAAGGGCTGCGTCGGTGGGGTAGAACTTGGCAGCTTCGCCCAGATGCAAATCAGCCGCTGCCTGCTCCACCGGATGGGAGCCTGCCGCACTACACACCAACTGCAGGCGGACAGACAGGCCGCGCACCGTTTCCCCATGTTCGCTTGTTTCGCGCACGGCAGGAAATTCGCGCACCAAGGCCGCCACATCGGGCGCACGCCCCTGGGCATCGAGCTTCACCGGCACACGCAGGTACTTGCCAAACTTGCAGCGTGCCTGCTCCAGGCTCCAGATGTGCTGCACCGTCAATTGCATACCGCCTGAGAAACGGTCCGGCATGGCCTTGCCTTCCACGATGATGAGCTCATCGTCCTTCAGCAAGTCTTTGTAGGTATTGAGCAGCGCCTCGCTGGCGCGCGCCTCGATCATGGCGGACTTGTCGTCGAGCTTGAACAGAGCCAGTTTGCCGCGCTGCCCGTTGATCACCCGCAACTCGGTCACGATGCCGGCCAGCAACTGTGGCTCGCGGGAGTCTTTCAGCTCTTCAATCGGTCGGCGGGCGAATTTGCGGACCTCGGTGGCAACTTCGTCAAACAAGTGGCCGGACAAGTAGAAACCGACGGCCGTTTTCTCTTGGGTCAGGCGCTCTTTCACGCCCCAAGGCGTGACCTCCACCAAGTCGGGCTCTTGCGTGCTGGACCCATGGTCGTCGTCACCGCCCATATCAAACAAGCCCACCTGGTTGGCGTTGGCGGCCGACGCAGCGGCAAACTCAAACGCCCGGTCCATGGAGGCGACCAACTCTGCCCGGTTGAGGTGCAGCGAATCAAAAGCCCCGGCCTTGATCAACGCTTCCACGCATCGCTTGTTCATGCGGCTGCGGTCGACACGGCGGGCGAAGTCAAACAGGCTCTTGAACGGGCCGGCTTCTTCGGTCGGGCCCCTGCCCTCGCGCGCAGCCACGATGGCCAGAATCGCCTGCTCGCCGGTGCCCTTGATGGCGCCCAGCCCGTAGCGAATCTCTTTGTTCGAAATCGGCTCGAAGCGATAAAAACCGCGGTTGATGTTGGGCGGCTCAAAGCTCAGGCCCATCTTCTCGGCATCTTCAAACAACACCTTGAGCTTGTCGGTGTCGTCCATTTCGACTGTCATGTTGGCGCAGAAGAACTCGGCCGTGTAATGCACCTTGATCCAGCCGGTGTGGTACGCCAGCAAAGAGTAGGCAGCCGCGTGCGACTTGTTGAAGCCGTAGCCTGCGAACTTTTCCATCAAGTCGAACACCTCATCGGCTTTCGCTTCGGGGATGCCGTGGGTCTTGAACGCACCGGCACGGAAAATGCCCCGGTGCTCGTCCATCTCTTCTTTCTTCTTCTTGCCCATGGCGCGGCGCAGCAAGTCGGCGCCGCCGAGTGAGTAGCCGCCCAGAATCTGGGCGGTCTGCATCACCTGCTCCTGGTACACCATGATCCCGTAGGTCTCGGAGAGCATCTCAGCCACGGCCGGGTGCGGATACTCCACGACTTCGCGCCCGTGCTTACGCGCCACGAAACTCGGAATCAGGTCCATAGGCCCCGGGCGGTACAGCGCGTTCAGGGCAATCAGGTCTTCCAAGCGGCTGGGCTTGGCGTCGCGCAACATGCCCTGCATGCCGCGGCTTTCAAACTGGAACACCGCCTCCGTTTTGCCTTCGCTGAACAGCTTGTAGACCTTGGCATCGTCCAGCGGCAGGTTCTCGTAGGCGAACTTTTCCTGACCCGGATGGCGCTTGCGGATGAACTCGGCCGCAATTTCCAGAATGGTGAGCGTGGCCAAGCCCAAAAAGTCGAACTTCACCAGGCCAATGGCTTCCACATCGTCCTTGTCGTACTGGCTCACTGCGGATTCGCTGCCGGGCTGCTGGTA
>DGQR01000121.1:0-277 GCA_002390825.1 Rhodoferax sp. UBA4409 | reverse complement strand
GCAGAAGTCGGTGAGCTTGCCAGGGGCGATCAACACGCCCCCGGCGTGCATGCCGATGTTGCGGGTCATGCCCTCGAGCTTGCGGGCCATCTCCAGCAGGGTTTTGACGTCTTCTTCTTTGGCCTCGCGCTCCGCCAGAATCGGCTCGGCCTCGGTGGCATAAACGTATTTATCGCTCTTCTTGCCATCGGTGGGCGGCAACTGCAGGGTCACGTTGGTGCCCGGCTTGTTGGGGATCAACTTGCTGATGCCGTCACAGAAGGTGTAGCTCATGTCC
>DGQR01000177.1:20834-22693 GCA_002390825.1 Rhodoferax sp. UBA4409 | reverse complement strand
GCGTCGGCATACCCCAGCGCCATGAGCTCGGTGGTATATCCGCTCTCAAACAGCAAGTAGCTGGCGAGTGCGGCGCCTTTAACGTCGGCCTTGGCGGACGACACGCCCACGCCGCCCAGCATGGTGCGCACCGCGTGCGGCAGGTCGCCTACGTGCCGCGAGGCGACCGCATCCAGCCGTTGGCTCGGCGCAATAACCAGCAGCTCCACCGGCCGCAAAGAGCTGCCTTTGCGCAAGTCCTCAGGAACCAGTTTGATAGTCTGGTTAATGCGCTGCACCCGCTCCACATCCACAGCCAATGCATCCAAAAAAATATTCGACAAGGCGTGACCAGCGATCTGGGCGATGCTCGGGTAGCTGCTGGTGGTGTGGAGGTGCGCCTCTTCTTTGGGCTCGTGCATGCGCCCGGCGCCGATCACCAGTATGCGTTCTGCTCCTAAATGGATAGCAGGTGCCACCGGCGCACTTTGGCGCATAGAGCCGTCGCCAAAGTATTCATCCCGCCCGTTGATGTGCAACTGCGTTGCCGGAAACACAAACGGGATCGCGCTGGATGCGAGCAGGTGTGCATGGGTGATCCGGTCCCGGACGGCGAATCGCTGGGTGCGGAACCAGGGCATGAGGCGCCTGTCACCCTCAAAAAAGGTTACGTGATCGCCGGTGCTGTAGCTAGACGCCGTGACCGCCAGCGCCTGCAAATGCCCTTGGCGCACCAGTTCCGGCAAGCGGTCCAGCGGCACCAGACTCTGCAAAAGTTCACCCAAAGGACTGTTGTCGAGTAGTGAGCGCGGTTTGACGCGGCGCCATTTGGCCAGCACCCAACCCAGTGATAGCAGGGTCATCCAGGTCGCACCTGATCGCAACATGCTCAGGTGGTCCGCGCGGTACACATCGTGCGCATGGAAGTTTTGCCAGGTGTGCGCGATCTTGCGGACTGTGCCGTCGAAATCATCCGACCCGCAGGCCAGGGCCGACGCGTTGATAGCGCCGGCAGAAGTGCCGGCAATGATGGGGAAGGGGTTGGGTTGCCAGCCGGCACCGCAGGCCAGCCGCAAGTCGGCAATGGCTTCCAGGACTCCGACCTGGTAGGCGGCGCGAGCGCCCCCACCGGTCAGCAGCAGGCCGGTCATGGGTACGGTGGACATGGCAGCGCTCATGCTCTTCATTATGAAAAGCCCACCGGACTTGTAAATAGCAAAGTGTGCGGGGTTAACCCTTGATTGGTGGCACAGACTTTGCACCTTGGGCAGCGGCGGGTATGCCCCCTTGGATAGACTCGCCCGATTCAGGAGTTTTTATGGCGTTTACCGAACAAGACATTACCCAGGCCCTGCAGAGCCTGATCGACCCGAACACCGGCGCCACGTTTGCCAGCGCCAAAGCTTTCAAAAACATCAAAGTGCAAGGCGCTGACGTGCAGCTGGACTTGGAGCTGGGCTACCCCGCCAAGAGCCAATGGCCCGCGCTGGTAGAGCTGGTGTCCCAGGCCGCGCGCACCGTGGCTGGCGTCGGTGCTGTGACCGTGAGCCCCAAGCTCCACATCGTGCCCCATGCGGTGCAGCGTGGTGTGCAGCTGCTGCCGGGTGTGAAAAACATTGTGGCCGTGGCATCCGGCAAGGGCGGTGTGGGCAAGAGCACCACCGCAGCCAACTTGGCGCTGGCCTTGGCCGCCGAGGGCGCACGGGTGGGTTTGCTCGATGCAGACATTTATGGCCCCAGCCAACCCATGATGATGGGCATTGAAGGCCGCCCCGACACAACCGACGGCAAAACCATGGAGCCCATGGAAAACCACGGTGTGCAGGTCATGTCGATTGGCTTTTTGGTCGATGGCGACCAGGCCATGATCTGGCGCGGCC
>DGQR01000177.1:0-20571 GCA_002390825.1 Rhodoferax sp. UBA4409 | reverse complement strand
GCTGCGCCAGACCAACTGGAAAGACCTCGATTACCTGATCGTCGACATGCCGCCCGGCACAGGTGATATCCAACTCACCCTCAGCCAGCGTGTGCCCTTGACCGGCGCAGTGGTGGTTACCACGCCGCAAGATATTGCCCTGTTGGATGCCAAAAAGGGCATCAAGATGTTTGAGAAGGTCGGTGTGCCGATTCTGGGCATCGTCGAAAACATGGCAGTTCACGTGTGCAGCAACTGCGGCCATGTGGAGCACATCTTCGGTGCTGATGGTGGCAAAAAGATGGCGGCCGGCTATGGCATGGATTACCTGGGTGCATTGCCTTTGGCCTTGCACATCCGTGAACAAGCAGACAGCGGCACCCCAACGGTAGTGGCTGCACCTGAGAGCGAAGTAGCGGGCCTCTACAAGGGCATTGCCCGCCAGGTGGCGATTAAAATCGCAGCGCAATCCAAAGACTTTTCGAGCAAGTTCCCCACGATCACTATCAGCAAGAACAGCTGATAGCGCGGCGTTGGCATGAATCTGCTTTCGTCTCTGCGCTATCTGGTGGCTCTGGATGAGCACCGGCATTTCGCGCGGGCTGCACAGGCCTGCCACATTACCCAGCCCGCACTCTCCAATGCCCTCAGGGCATTGGAAGAGGAGTTTGCCGTGGTCATCGTGCGCCGCGGCCGAACTTTTGTGGGTTTCACCCCCGAGGGCGACAAAGTGCTGGACTCCGCTCGCCGCATGTTGCACGAGCACAAGGTGCTTGCCCAATCTTTGCGCAGCACGGTGGACCAGCCTGCGGGCCGTTTTGTGGTGGGGGCAGTGCCGACGGCGGTGCCAATTGCGGCACGGTTTGCTGCCATGCTCCATGCCCGGCACCCGGAGCTGATGCCGGTGGTGCTTTCGTTGAGTTCCAGCGAGCTCGAAAAGCGGCTGGAAAGCTTGTCCATCGATCTGGCGCTGGGTTACACCGAGCGCATGGATTTGCGGGCGGTGCAGCTGACGGCGTATCCGCAATACAACGAACACTACTTTTTGTTACGAAAATCCCGGACGCCGCATGCGTTCGAATTGCAGATCGCGGCGCCGGAGTCGTGGCTACAGGCGTCCGAGGTTTCTCTGTGCCTCTTAACCCCTGAAATGCACAACCGCACCATCGTGGATGCTTCGTTTGCGGCGGCAGGTTGCACCCCCAAAGTGGTGATGGAAACCAACTCCATTTTGACCATGGCCCTCAGCGTCGTGGCAGGCCAGGTGTGCAGCGTCATGCCCGGCGCGCTGGTGTCCACAGTTCGCGGTTATCGGGAGTTGGAAGCAGTGCCCTTGGTGAGCCCTCAAGTGCTCACCCCCATCAGCTTTATGGCGCAGACAGCGGTGCGGCCATCACGCGCCATGGAAGCAGCGCTGCAACTGGCCCAAGACAGTGCCTGGTTGCGCCATGTGGCGACGCATACGGGACTTTTAACCGCCTTTTAATTTGATTTGAATCAAGAAAATTGGTGTACAAACTGTGATTTTCAAAGTCTTAAAACTTGCAGGGTCATTGGGTGTTGGACCGGCCATTGCAATCACAGAGAGTGACCTCCCATGCGCTTGTTCAATGGCCCCCAGCGGCGTGTCAATGCCGCTGCCCGAAAGTTTGCTGCAAGCCTGAGCGGTAGCTTTTCGCTGGACCCGCATGCGCGGATCGATGTGCAAGGGCGCTCCACGCCGGCGCTGCGCAACGGGGCTCGCACCCTCAACATGGATTTTGCGCTCGCCGATGAGTTCACCCGCGCGACTGGCCTGGTCGCCACGGTGTTTGCAAGGGATGGCAGCGACTTTTTCCGCGTCACAACCTCGATTCGCAAGCAGGATGGTGAGCGCGCGATTGGCACCCCGCTGGACCGCTCCCAGCCGGCCTATACCGACGTGCTGCAAGGCCGCTCCCATACCGGCTATGCGATTGTTTTCGGCAAGCAGTACCTCACCCGTTACGAGCCGATCAAGGATAGCCAAGGGCAGGTGATTGGTGTTTTGTTTGTTGGCTTGGACGTGACATCGTCGCCGGGCATGGGGCTGGCAGCATCGATGGCCTGGCGTGTATCCGGGGTCTACGGTGTGGTGGAGCTGCTGTACCTTGCGGCAAACGGTCAGCTCGGCAATCTCCAGGAAATGGGCATGAGCGGCTTCATGCTCGCGCTGCTGTGGGTGACCACTTACAGCCTGATGAATCATTACGTGGCCCAGCCCTTGAAGGCAGGTCACTCCGCCTCGCAGCGCATGGCCTCGGGGGATTTGACACGGCAGGTCCATGTCGGCACCAGTGATGACATCGGGCAAGTGTTGATGGCCATGAACAGCATCAATGTGGGTTTGACCCTGTTGATCGGCAAAGTACGCAATGCCTCTGATGTGGTGGCCATGGGCACCAACGAAATCGCCGATGGCAATGTCGATCTGGCCAACCGCACCGAAAAGCAAGCCGGCGAGGTGAATGCCGCCGCGAGTGCAGTGCATCAACTCACCAGCACCGTGGCCCAAACGGCGGAGCAAACCCACAAAGTCAACCAGTTGGTTACCAGCGTGGCGGGCGTTGCCAGCAGCGGCAGCCAAGTGGTGCAGGACGTGGTGAGCACCATGGGGCAAATATCCACCAGTGCCAACAAAATCAACGACATCATCGCTTTGATTGAAGGCATCGCTTTTCAAACCAACATCCTGGCTCTGAACGCGGCAGTCGAAGCCGCCCGCGCTGGCGAGCAGGGGCGGGGATTTGCCGTCGTGGCCTCAGAGGTCCGCAACCTCGCCAAGCGATCGTCCACGGCGGCTCATGAAATCAAGGACCTGATTGCAGCTTCGGTGAGCAACGTATCCGCCGGTAGCCAGCTCGTGGAAAAGACCCGCGAGTCCATGGAGGAAATTACCTCCTCCATCGCCGAGGTGGTCCGCTATATCGAGGGCATCGCCCATGCCAGCCAGGAGCAGAGTGCTGGCATCGAGAGCGTGAACCGGAGCATTTCAGAAATCGACCAGATGACGCAGCAAAACGCCGCGCTGGTCGAAGAGGCCGCCGCTGCCGCCATGCGCATGCGTGATCAATCCCACACGTTGACGGATGCCGTCAACACTTTCAAGACCCCAGCCTAAATGCTGCGTAGCAGCATTTATTTTTTGAATCAATGCATGTGATGAATCCATTGGACTCATCCGGCTTGAACGGTGACACTGCGCCCGCCCCGTTGGACAGCGGTAGGTCAGTGTTTCTATAAACCCCCAAGGAGACTTAATGTCTGGAATTCTCGACAAGGAACGGATCATCGCTGGTCCCGGCTTTAATCGTTGGCTGGTACCGCCTGCCGCTCTCGCTATTCACTTGTGCATCGGCATGGCTTATGGCTTTTCCGTGTTCTGGTTGCCACTCTCCAAAGCACTGGGCATCAAAGAAGCCATCAAGTGCGGCCCCGAAGTAGGTTTTTGGGCACAACTGTTCACCACCAACTGCGACTGGCAAATTTCCACCCTCGGTTGGATGTACACCCTGTTCTTCGTATTGCTGGGTTCCAGCGCTGCGATCTGGGGCGGTTGGCTTGAGCGTTCGGGCCCCCGCAAGGCAGGCGTGGTGTCGGCAGTGTGCTGGTGCGGCGGTATGTTGATTTCCGCCCTCGGTATCTACACCCACCAGTTCTGGCTCATGTTGTTGGGCTCCGGTGTCATTGGCGGCATCGGTTTGGGCTTGGGGTACATCTCCCCCGTGTCCACACTGATCAAGTGGTTCCCGGACCGTCGTGGCATGGCCACCGGCATGGCGATCATGGGCTTTGGTGGCGGTGCCATGATCGGCTCCCCCCTCGCGGCTGACTTGATGAAGTACTTCGCCACCCCCACCGATATGGGCGTGATGCAGACCTTCGTGGTGATGGCGCTGATTTACTTCGTGTTCATGATGGCAGGTGCCTTCGGC
Organism: Rhodoferax sp. UBA4409; assembly: GCA_002390825.1. Classification (GTDB taxonomy): domain Bacteria; phylum Pseudomonadota; class Gammaproteobacteria; order Burkholderiales; family Burkholderiaceae_C; genus Allorhodoferax. The sequence continues at coordinate 16,639 of DGQR01000177.1, read as the reverse complement.
TACCGCGTGCCTGAAACCGGCTGGAAGCCCGCAGGCTGGAACCCCCCACCCGCGCAAGTGAACAACGCCATGATCACCCAGAAGCACGTGCATGTGAAAAAGGTCTGGGGCATTCCCCAGTTCTGGCTCATCTGGATGGTGTTGTGCATGAACGTGAGTGCCGGTATCGGCGTGATCGGCATGGCTTCCCCCATGTTGCAAGAAGTGTTCGGCGGCACCTTGATCGGTGTGCAAGCTAAGTTCGGCGAGCTCGACAAAGCCCAGTTGGCAGCGATTGCCACCGTGGCGGCCGGCTTTACTGCGCTGCTCTCGTTGTTCAATATTGGCGGCCGCTTCTTCTGGGCCAGCTTGTCCGACAAGATGGGTCGCAAGATCACCTACATCGTGTTTTTCGTGTTGGGCGGTCTGATGTACTTCAGCGTTCCCGGCAGCGCAGCCGCAGGCAGCATCGTGCTCTTCGTGGGCGCTTTCTGTGTGATTTTGAGTATGTACGGCGGCGGCTTCGCCACAGTGCCTGCGTATCTTGCTGACTTGTTCGGTACCCAAATGGTGGGCGCTATCCACGGCCGTCTTTTGACTGCATGGGCGACTGCCGGCGTGTTGGGTCCCGTGGTGGTGAACTACATGCGCGAATACCAGCTCGGCCTGGGCATTCCGCGTGAGCAGGTTTACAACCAGACCATGTACATCCTGGTGGGCATGTTGGTGGTGGGCCTGATTTGTAACCTGCTGGTTCGTCCGCTGGACAACAAGTGGTTCATGACCGACGCTGAGTTGGCTGCTGAAAAGAAACTGGCTCACGAACGTGCTGCCGCTTCTGAAGTCGGCACCAGCACTGGCGGTGCAGACACGATCCCGACCTGGGTAGTAGCATTTGCTTGGGCGGCTGTGGGCCTGCCTTTGGCATGGGGCGTGTACCGCACCTTGTTGAGCGTTGCCAAGTTCTTCGCTTAACGTTCCTAGAACCTCAACAGGAACGCCATGACACCACCCGGCCTCCCTCCGCAGGCCTCCGCCGCGGCGGAGGGCCGGGTGTTGCCAGGCGCAGCGCCTCAAGCGCGCGACCTGTTGACTGAGTCTGCCCCCGCGGCCTGTGCCACTGCTTGGACTCTGTCTGACATCACCGCGCTGGTGCTGGCAGGCGGCCGTGGCATGCGCATGGGCGGGGTGGACAAGGGCTTGCAGCCTTTCCAGGGGGTGCCCCTGGTGCAGCAGGCCTTGCAGCGCCTTGCTGCGCAACAAGCCGGTGTGCTGGCGGGCGTCATCGTGAATGCCAACCGCAACCGGGATACCTACCTCGCTCTGGGTGAAGCCACTTTTGGTGCCGGGCAGGTGCAGGTCGTACCCGACCGAGATACCGATTTTTCAGGCCCCTTGGCCGGCTTTCAGGCCGGGCTGGACGTGTGCTCCACCCCGTTGATGCTGACCGTGCCTTGCGACAGCCCGTTGTTCCCGCTGTATCTGGCGCAGCGCTTGTTGGCCGCTTTGGTGCAGACCGGTGCAGATCTCGCAGTGGCAGTGGCCCCGGAGACCGGGCGCGATGGCCAGGTGGCCTTGCGCAGCCAGCCAGTGTTTTGTTTGATGCGCACCTCTTTGGCCCCCAGCCTGCACGACTATCTGCGCAGCGGTGGTCGCAAGGTAGAGGCTTGGGCCACCAGTGTCCAATGGGTGCAGGTTTCTTTCGATGCGCCGGGCGACGACCCGCGCGCTTTTGCCAATGCCAATACGCTGGACGAGTTGCGCCAGCTCGAATCCTGATGCACACGCTGGACGACATCGCCCGCACCCTGCAGGGTTACGACCCGCAGGCCTTGCGCATGGCGGATGCCACTACGTTTATCGACCGCCTGGTAGCGCCCGTGCAGGGCACCGAGGTCTTGCCGCTGCGCCAGTGCTTGGGCCGCGTGCTGGCCGAAGATTTGATTTCGGGCATGGCTGTGCCCGCGCACGACAACTCTGCGATGGACGGCTTTGCGTTCAACGGTGAAGCACTCCAAGGCCAAAGCACCTTGACGCTGCGCATAGCCGGCACAGCACTCGCCGGCAAAGCGTGGGCCGGTCGCTTGCAACCCGGCGAATGCCTCAAGGTGATGACCGGTGCCCTTTTGCCCGCTGGCTTGGACACCGTAGTACCCCATGAAATGACCACCGTGGAAGGTGATCAAGTCCAACTTCCTGCCGGCCGATTGCGTGCCGGCGACAACCGCCGCCTGCGCGGTGAAGACTTGCAGCTCGGTGGTGTGGCGCTATCAAAAGGAGAGCTGCTTGCGCCTGCTGCGCTTGGGCTAGCGGCCAGTTTGGGCCTGCAAAGCCTGGCAGTGGTGCGCCGGCTGAAGGTGGCCTACCTTTCTACCGGGGACGAAGTCATGTCCCCCGGCGAGCCGCTGCGCGAAGGCGCAGTGTTTGACAGCAACCGCTACACCATTGCCAGCTTGTTGGAGCGCCTGGGCTGCGACGTGATCGAGCTAGGGGTGGTGCGCGATGAGGCGGTGGCCCTTGAAGCCGCCTTCCGCAGCGCAGCCGAGCAGGCCGATGTGATCATCAGCAGCGGCGGTGTGAGCGTGGGCGAGGCCGACTTCACCAAAGCGATGATGGCCAAGCTGGGCGATGTGGCCTTCTGGCGCATTGCCATGCGGCCCGGCCGGCCCTTTGCACTGGGCCGCATTGGCAGCACCGTGCTGTTCGGGCTGCCGGGTAACCCGGTCGCAGTGATGGTGACTTTTTTGTCGCTGGTGCGCCCCGCGCTGCTCAAGATGATGGGTGCCCACCCGAAGCCGCAGCCCTTGCTGCAGGCCCGCAGTGTGGAGCCCCTGCGCAAAAAGGCCGGCCGCACCGAGTACCAGCGCGGCATCGTGACTGCCAGCCCTGACGGGCAATTGCAGGTGCGCACCACCGGTAACCAGGGCTCGGGCGTGCTGAGTTCCATGGTGCAGGCCAACGGCCTGATCGTGTTGGGTCACGAGCAGGGGAACTTGGCAGCGGGTGAGCTGGTCAGCGTGATGATGTTTGACGGCGTGATTTGAGGCCCTGCGAGGCCCCTCGTGCTGCAGGCACAAGAGGCCTGCAGGGCAGTAACAGTGTGACTTACGGAGTATCCAATGAGCGAACAAAAAATTGAGTTGTACGACGGCCCGGCCGGTGGTTGGGGCGCATTGCGCAGCGTCGGCAAAGCGCTGCTGCGCCAGGACATTCCAGTCAAAGGCGCCAAAACGCTGCTGTCGGCCAACCAGCCGGACGGATTTGACTGCCCCGGCTGCGCCTGGCCCGATCGCAACCATGGCTCGACCTTCGAGTTTTGCGAAAACGGCGCCAAAGCCGTGGCGGCAGAAGCCACCGCACGCCGTGTCACCCGCGATTTTTTTGCGCAGCACAGCGTGGCCGAGTTGGCTTTGCAGAGCGACTTTGCCTTGGAAGACCACGGCCGCTTGACCGAGCCCATGGTCTACGACGCGCAGACCGACCACTACCGCCCCATCAGCTGGGACGACGCCTTCGGCCTGATTGCCAAGCACCTCAACGCTTTGCCTGACCCGAACCAGGCCGCGTTCTACACTTCCGGGCGCGCCAGCAACGAGGCGGCGTTTTTGTACCAGTTGTTTGTGCGCCAGTACGGCACCAACAACTTCCCCGATTGCTCCAACATGTGCCACGAGCCCAGCGGCACCGGCATGCGCGAGAGCATTGGCGTAGGCAAGGGCACGGTCACGCTGGACGACTTCACGCAGGCCGAGGCCATCTTTATCTTCGGTCAGAACCCCGGCACCAACCACCCGCGTATGCTGGGCGAGTTGCGCCAGGCCGCCAAGCGCGGCGCGCGCATTGTGAGTATCAACCCGATGCGCGAGCGCGGGCTGGAGCGCTTTGCCGACCCGCAAGACAAGCTGGAAATGGCCACCCTGGGCGACACCGCCATCAGCAGCCACTACTTCCAGTTGCGCATAGGCGGCGACTTTGCCTTCGTCAAAGGCATGATGAAAGCCTTGGTCGAGTGGGACGATGCCGGGCGCCAGGTGTTGGACCATGCCTTCATTGCCGAGCACACCACCGGTTTTGACGCGCTGCTGCAGGATCTGCGCGCCGAGTCCTGGGAGCTGCTGGAGAAAGAGTCCGGCCTGAGCGTTGAGCACATGCGCAGTGCGGCGGATGTGTACGCCAAGGCGGGCAGCACCATCGCGTGCTGGGGCATGGGCATCACCCAGCACCAGAATTCGGTGGCCACGATTCAGATGATCGTCAACCTGCTGCTCATGCGCGGCAACATCGGCCGCCCCGGTGCTGGTCCGTGCCCGGTGCGCGGCCACAGCAACGTGCAGGGCGACCGCACCATGGGTATCTGGGAGCACCCGCCCAAAGCGCTGTTGCAAAACCTCGAGCGCGTGTTCGGCTTTACTCCTCCGCAGGAGCCGGGCCTTGGCACGGTAGACACCATCCGCGCGATGCTGGAAGGGCAGGTCAAGGTGTTTTTTGCGCTGGGTGGCAACTTCGCCGCAGCCACGCCTGACACGGTGCAGACCTGGAAGGCGCTGCGCCAGTGCGACCTCACAGTACATGTCACCACCAAGCTCAACCGCAGCCACATCGTGCACGGGCGGGACGCCCTGATCCTGCCCTGCCTGGGCCGCACCGAAATGGACATGCAAGCCGGCGGCCTGCAGGGCGTGACCGTGGAAGACTCGATGAGCATGGTGCACATTTCCATGGGCATCAACCCGCCTGCAGCCCCTGATTTGTTGTCGGAGCCAGCCATCGTGGCCCGCCTTGCGGCAGCGACACTGGGTGCACGCAGCCAAACCCCTTGGTTGTGGCTGGTGGAAGACTACAGCCGCATCCGCGACAAGATTGCCGATGTGTTTGTGGACTTTGCCGACTTCAACACCCGCGTGAGCGTGCCCGGCGGCTTCCGCCTGCGCAACACCGCGAGCGAGCGGGTCTGGATCACAGGGCCCGGCAAAGCGGTGTTCAAGACCCACGCGGTGCCGGTGGACACCCCCTTGCACCAGGCGCGCCAGCGCAAGGGCGACGCCAAGGTGTTTGCCTTGATGACCACCCGCTCCCACGACCAGTACAACACCACCATTTATGGTGACGACGACCGCTACCGCGGCGTGTTCGGCCAGCGCCGGGTGGTGTTTGCCAACGAGCAAGACATTCGCGACCTCGGCATGAAAGCCGGGGACCTGATTGACTTTGTGACCGAGTGGGCCGGTGGCGATGAGCGCCGGGCCGAGGGTTTCAAGCTGGTGGCCTACAACATCCCCCGTGGTTGTGTCGGGGCCTATTACCCCGAAACTAACCCCTTGGTGCCGCTGGACTCGGTGGCCATCAACGCCGGCACACCAACGTCCAAGTGCATTCCCGTTTTGATGCTCCCTCACGAGGCCGCTGCATGATGTCAGCGTTGCAGCAAACCTTGCTGCTGGCGCTGTATCGCGAGGCCAAGCCGGTCTCGCTGCCCAAGCTGGGCAAGCAGCTGGGCTTGAGCGGCAGTGTGGTGATGCGCGCACTGGCTCCTTTGGGCGATGCGGTCATTGCCGGCCAGCCCGGGCCGGGCTGGGTCCGGTTGGACATGGCCGACGCCCGCTGGACCGCCAGCCTGACCGAGGCCGGGCGGATTCAATGTGCGGAGCATGATCATGCGGCCTGAAGATTTGCAGGCACCGCTGCGAAGCTGTGCCGTTGAGCGTTGGCCGCAGGACGGCCAAACCACCGATGTGCTCGCTGCCGAAGTGCCGGTGGCGCTCGAGTTCAATGGCATTTCGCACGCGGTCATGTTGGCTACGCCGCAAGATTTGGAGGCCTTTGCCCTGGGCTTTGCGCTGACCGAGGGCATTCTGGATTCGGCTGCCCAGTGTTACGGCATCGAGGTCGAGCCGGTGCAGACCGACGCGGTGCAAGGCCTTGCCGTCAAATTGGACATTGCGGCCTCGTGTTTTCAGCGGCTCAAGTCGCAACGCCGCAGTCTTGCCGGCAACACCGGCTGCGGGCTGTGCGGGGTGGAGAGCCTGGCCGCTTTGGGGCCCTCGTTACAAGTCATGCCACCGCAGCCGTGGCTGGCTGGCTTGACCGTCGAGACCTTGCTGCGCGCCTCCCGCGCGCTGCCCGATCACCAACCGCTGAACCGTGCCTGCGGCGCGCTGCACGCGGCCGCGTGGGTTAGCCCGGAAGGCGAGCTGTTGGCCGTGATGGAAGACGTGGGCCGCCACAACGCGCTCGACAAGCTCTTGGGACAGCGCGCCCGCGATAGCCGATTGCAGGAGCCCGGCTTTGTGTTCATGACCAGCCGCGCCAGCCATGAGCTGATCCGTAAATGTGTGCGCATGGGCGTGGGCGCCATGGCCGCTATTTCTGCGCCGACTGACTTTGCGGTGGATATTGCCGCGCGTAGCGGCCTACAGCTGTGGGGCTTGGTGCGCGGGCAGCGGGCGGTGCGCTACACCCGGTAAAGCGCCGCAGAGGCCTTGCGAACAGAGGGGAAGCAGGGTCTCAGGAATAATGCCGGAGTGTTCGGTGGTGCCGGGAGGCCGTTTTGAAATTATCTTTTTTTGCGCTCGGTTGGCGCACTTTGTGGCGCGATGTGCGCTCCGGCGAACTGCGTTTGCTCATTCTGGCCGTCACACTGGCCGTGGCCGCGTTAACGGCGGTCGGCTTTTTTGCCGACCGGCTGCAGGGTGGCCTGCAGCGCGATGCGCGCCAGTTGCTCGGCGGGGATGCGGTCATCTCCAGCGACAACAAGCCGCCTGCTGCTTTTGAGGAGCGCGCCCGCGCACTCGGCTTGCAGGTCGTGCACACACTGGGCTTCCCCACCATGGCCCGCGCCAGCGATGCCCAAGGCGGGGCTGCCAAGTTGGTGGCACTCAAAACGGTCGAGGCTGGCTACCCCTTGCGCGGCACCCTGCGCATCAGCCAGTCACCCGACACCCCCGATACCCCTACCAAAGACATACCTGCCCCCGGCCAAGCCTGGGTAGACGCTGCGCTGCTGGACGCCATCGGCATCCAGGTGGGTGACCCGATTTTGCTGGGCGATGTGCAACTCAAGGTGGGCGCCATTCTGGTCATCGAGCCTGACCGCGGTGGCGGCTTCATGAACTTCGCGCCCCGTGTGATGCTGAACGAGGCTGACATTGCGGCCACCGGGCTCATCCAGCCTGCCAGCCGCTTGAGCTACCGCATGGCGGTGGCCGGCCCGGAGGCAGCTGTCAAAACGTATGTGGAGTGGGCGGATGCCCAAGTCAAAGGCAGTGTGCGCGGTGTGCGGGTGGAGTCGCTGGAAAGCGGTCGTCCCGAGATGAGCCAAACGCTGGACCGTGCCAACAAGTTCTTGAGTCTGGTGGCGCTGCTGGCCGCTTTGCTGAGCGCAGTCGCGGTGGCGTTGGCTGCCCGCGCCTTTGCCGCCAACCACCTGGACGATTGCGCCATGCTGCGGGTGTTGGGCTTGTCTCAGCGCACTATTGCCAGCGCTTACGCATTTGAGTTTGCGCTGGTGGGCCTGTTTGCCAGCCTCTTGGGCGTGGCCGTGGGCTTTGGCGTTCATTACTTGTTTGTGGCCTTGCTGGCAGGGCTGGTGAGCGCCACCTTGCCGGCGGCATCCATCTGGCCTGCGCTGCTCGGTATCGGCATGGGCTTGACGCTGCTGATGGCCTTTGGCTTGCCGCCGGTGCTGCAGCTGGCCCAGGTGCCGGCCTTGCGGGTGATCCGCCGCGATGTGGGCAACCTGCGCCCGGCATCTCTGGGTGTGCTGGCTATTGGCGTGGCCGGCTTTGCCGCTTTGCTGCTCACCGTCAGCAGCGATTTGACCTTGGGCCTGATTGCCGTGGGCGGCTTTGCCGGTGCGGTACTAGTGTTTGCGGGCTTGGGCTGGCTTGCCGTGAAGTTGTTGCGCAAAGCGGTCAACGAGAGCACCGCACCACGCTGGCTGGTGCTGGCCACGCGCCAAATCTCAGCCCGCCCCATGTACACCGTGGTGCAGGTGAGTGCCTTGTCGGTGGGCTTGCTGGCGCTGGTGTTGCTGGTGCTGCTGCGCACCGACCTGATTGCCAGCTGGCGCAAAGCCACCCCGCCCGACGCGCCCAACCGCTTTGTGATCAACGTGATGCCCGAGCAGTCGGATGCGTTCCAAAAGGCGCTGGTGGACAAGGGGGTCGCCAAATTTGACTGGTTCCCCATGATTCGCGGCAGGCTGGTGGCGGTGAACGACAAAGTCGTCTCCCCTGACGACTACACCGAAGACCGCGCCAAGCGCCTGGTGGACCGCGAGTTCAACATTTCGCACAGCGCCAAAAACCCGCAGCACAACCTGATCGTCGGTGGCAAATGGACCGAAGAAGAGGCCGGCGCCATCAGCGTGGAAGAGGGCATTGCCAAAACCCTGAACCTCAAGCTCGGCGACACCTTGCGCTTTGATGTGGGTGGCGTGCAAACCGAAGCCAAAGTCACCTCGCTGCGCAAGGTGGACTGGGGCTCGATGCGGGCCAACTTCTTTGTGATGTTTCCGGTCAGCACCCTCAAAGACGTGCCCAGCACCTACATGGGCGCCTTCAAAGCGCCAGAGACCAAGGGGTTTGACAACTCCCTGGTGCGCGAATTCCCCAACATCACCAACGTCGACATGAGCAGCACCATCAACCAGGTGCAGCGGGTGCTGGACCAGGTGATCCGGGCGGTGGAGTTTTTGTTCGGCTTCACGCTGGCCGCGGGGCTGGTGGTGTTGTTTGCCGCTGTCACCGCTACCCGTGAAGACCGTGCGCGCGAGTTCGCCATCATGCGGGCGGTGGGCGCGGGCAGCAGTCTGCTGCGCCAGGTGCAGCGTACCGAGCTGGCGGGTGTGGGCTTGTTGGCAGGCTTTTTGGCTTCCATCGTGGCCGCTGCGGTGGGCTGGGCGCTGGCGCGCTTTGTGTTTGAGTTCGACTGGACGGTGCAGCTCTGGGTGCCCCTGGTAGGCGCCCTGGCCGGTGCCGTGCTGGCGCTGGCTGCCGGCTGGTGGGGCCTGCGCGATGTGCTGCGCCGCCCGGTCGTGGAAACCTTGCGCCGCGCTGCGAGCTGATTGCTCTTATTTTTATAGCGGATGGCGCACGTTCCATGAGCGCCAGAGGCACTTTTCGCTTGTAAGTCATGCAGATTCAAGAACCCAACGCCAAAACCCCGTTTGAATGGATCGGCGGCGAGCCCGTCATCCGCCAGATGGTGGACCGCTTTTATGACCTGATGGACCTGGAGCCCGGCTACGCCGAGCTACGTGCAGCCCACGGCACTGACCTCGACAAGGCGCGCGACCATCTGTTCTGGTTTTTGTGCGGCTGGATGGGCGGGCCAGATTACTTTGTCGAGCGCTTTGGCCATCCGCGCCTGCGCGCACGGCACATGCCATTCAAGATCGGCATTCTGGAGCGTGACCAGTGGCTGGCCTGCATGGACCAGGCCATGGGCGACGCCGCTATCGACACGGTGCTACGTGAGCGGCTCAAAACCTCGTTTTTTCAGACCGCCGACTGGATGCGCAACGTCGGCACCTAAGGCCTAGCCTTAAAGGGGTTTAGCGGAGTTCAGGCCCGGTTCTGGGGCTGGAGCAGCACCACCAGTGCGCCCGCTCCACCCTGCGCCGGCTGGGCTTGCACAAAAGCCACCACCTCGGCTTTTTGCACCAGCCATTTGTGCACCTTCTCTTTGAGCACCGGCGCCTTGCCGGGCGAGCCCAGCCCTTTGCCATGCACCACCCGCACGCAGCGTATGCCGTTGCGGTGCGATTCGCGGATGAAGGCGCCCAGCGCCTCGCGCGCTTCGTCGCTGCGGTAGCCGTGCAGGTCAATCTGCTTCTGGATGCTCCATTTGCCCTTGCGCAGCTTTTGCGTCACATCCGTGCCCACGCCGGGTCGGCGAAAGCTCAGGTGCTCGTCAGTGTCCAGCAGGGTGGTGACGTCAATTTCGTCGCTCAGCGCTTCTAGTAGCGCGGCCGCGTCATCCAGCATCTGTTGCTTGGGGATGGGTTTGGGCGGCTCGGGTGTCAGTTTGGCGCGCTGGGGCGGCTCCAGCGGTTTGACCTTGCCAATGGCTGCTTGAAACAGGTTGCTGGCAGCGGCTTTGCGTTTGGCCTCAGCGGCTTTGTGGGCGGCTAACGCAGCTTCGCGTGCGGCTTGGGCTTCGATGGCTTTTTTGACCTGCTTGAGGTCGGAAAGGGCGTTGATTTTCATGACTGCCCTTTAAATGAGTCCGGTCTCGGCCATGGACAGTGCCTGGCCGAGGCCTACGATGATGTGGTCCAACACCCGCACATCCACTAGTGCGAGCGCGGCTTTGAGTGTTTGGGTTAGCGCCTCGTCGGCCCGGCTGGGCTGCACGCTGCCGCTGGGGTGGTTGTGCGCCAGCACTACGGCGGCCGCACTGTGGTGCAGCGCACGGATCACCACCTCGCGCGGGTACACACTGGTTTGTGTGAGGGTGCCGCGAAACAGCTCCTCCATGGCCAGTAGCTTGTTCTGGCTGTCGAGAAACAGCACCGCAAACACTTCATGCCCCTTGGCGGCCAGGTGCAGTTGCAGGTAGTGCTTGACGGCTTGAGGGTCGGCAAACACTTCGCGCTCCTGCAGGCGCTGGGCCATGGCGCGGCGGGCGAGCTCCAGCACCGCCACGATCTCAGCACGCTTGGCGGGCCCTAGGCCTTTGACGCGCTTGAGGTCGTCGGCCGTGGCGTGTAACAGGCCCGATATGCCTCCAAACCCGCCCTGGCCCACGTTGATATTGCGCGAGGTGCTATCTTTTTTGAGTTGCAACAGCTCCTCGGCCATCTGCAACACCCCTTTGCCCGCAATGCCGGTGCGCAGCAAAATCGCCAGCAACTCCGCATCGCTGAGCGCCCCGGGACCACGCGCGAGCAACTTCTCGCGCGGTTGGGCTTCCAGGGGGAGGTCTTTGAGGGGCATGGGGTGATGTTATCGAGTTGGCATCTGCATCGCTACCGCAGCAGACGCCAAGGGTGCGCTTCGGCGGATGGCTGGCGCTCAGCGAGGGTGGAGTCGATATATCTGATTTCGACAGCACTCTCGCGGTGGCGCAAGTGTGCCATCGCCGGGTTATTCCAGTTGCCCGAAAGGCCATGCTCGGGCGAGCACACCCGGCAAGATGGAGTCTACAAACTCCTCGCCCGAGGCCCCGTCGAACAGGTAGCGGACTTTTCCGTCAATGACCAGATTGGCCATCCCGTGGATGGACGACCACACGACAAACAGATCCGCCATGTTGTTATGGCCTTCGCTCTTGCGCCGGGCAATGCTTGCTGCGAAGCCGGACAGGGCCACGGTGCTGGCCTGTGTGTAGCGCGGGTCATCGCGATTGACGAGGTCCGGGCGGAACATCAGGCGAAAACGCCCGGGATGCGCCAGCGCAAAGCGCACGTAAGAAAGGGCGAGCTGCTGCAGATCCTTGGCAGAGTCCTCGGAGGGGACCACCCCATTGAGCGACTCCCCCAAGCCGGCATACCCCAATAAGGCCACTTCGGTCAGCAGGCCGGTGACCGAGCCGAAGTGATGGGCTGGCGCACCTATGGATACCCCGGCACGACGCGCGCACTCCCGCAAAGAAAACCCTTCGATTCCCTTTTCCCGAATGATGTCATCGGCGGCAGTGATCAGCGCGGATTTCAAGTTCCCGTGGTGATAGCCCGGTTTGGTCAGGGGTTCTTCGTTGCTCATCTATACAGTGTTCAGTTATCGTGCTATCTTATCGGTGTTCAGATAACGTTTTGAAGGAGAAATTCATATGAAACATTGGCTTATTACCGGCGCCAACCGAGGCCTAGGCCGCGAATTTACACGAGCAGCCCTTGCGCGCGGTGACAAAGTCGCCGCCACGGCACGTGACCTGACATCGCTTGCCGATTTGGCAGCAGAGTACGGCGATGCTTTTGTGCCACTCACATTGGACGTCACAGACCGGGCGGCCTGCTTTAACGTGGTCAATAAGGCGAAAGCTGCGTTGGGGCAACTGGATGTCGTGGTCAACAACGCAGGTTACGGCCTGTTTGGCATGGTTGAAGAACTCACAGAGCAGCAGTTACGTGACCAGATGGAAGTGAACTTCTTTGGCCTCTTCCACATGACCCAGGCGGTGCTTCCAGTGTTGCGCTCCCAGGGCGCAGGCCACCTTGTGCAGATTTCTACCGTGGGCGGTGTCATGACGTTTCCGGGACTGGGGGGCTATCACGCCTCCAAGTGGGCGGTCGAAGGCTTGAGCGATGCGCTGTCGCAAGAGGTGGCTGGCCTCGGTATCAAAGTAACGCTTGTCGAGCCCGGCCCCTACGCCACGGACTGGGCAGGCGCATCGGCGACCCACGCGGAGAAAAGTCCGGCCTATGACCCCGTGCGCGCCGCGTTGGCCGCCCGTCAAATGCCGGCAGAGATGTACGGTGAACCGGGTGCTGTGGGGTCGGCTATCCTTGCCTTGGTGGACGCTGACAAGCCGCCGCTGAGACTGTTCCTCGGCGTTCTGCCGACTCTGCTGGTTCCTGGCGCTTACCAAGCGCGTTTGACGGAATGGGAACAGTGGAAAAGCGTCTCAGTAGCCGCGACCAAGGTGACGCCATGACCGGCCGCCAGCGCATGGTCGAGTTGGGCCTCACCGCCATCGTTGCCTTTGTGATGATCGGGGGTGGGGTGGCGCATCTTGCCGCGCCGCAGGGCTTCGCACCCTTGGTGCCCGGATTTTTGCCGGCCATTCCCGTCATTCTGATGGCGGGCGTGGTCCAGATAGGCATAGGACTGGTAGCTCTCTGGCCCCGTACGCGCAAGTGGGGCGGGCTTGCCTTTGCTGCGCTGTGCTTGGGCTACCTGCCTCTGCATCTTTGGGACTTTTTCCGGCCTGATCCGGTCTTCGCTCCGCCGGTGGCGGCGACGATACGCGTGCTGGTTCAGTTGCTTTTCATCGCAGCCGGCGTGAGGCTATCGCGCGGATTGCGGGTTCGCACCTGATCTCCCCGGGCAGGGGCTTGACCCGGAAAGCCTGCAGGGGGAAGCCGCCTTTCTACAATAGAGCCCAGTTCAACGGGATTTCTATGACCAGCACGCTTCCCCGGGTTCAGCCGGGCTCCTTTCTCACCTTGCATTACCGCCTGGGCGGCCCCGCCGGGGACATCATCAATACTTTCGACGGCAAGCCCGCCACCTTGAGCTTGGGCACTGGCGAGTTGTCGCCTGCGGTCGAGGCCTGCTTGATGGACATGGAAGAGGGCGCCCGCGCCACGTTTGAGTTGCCGGCAGGCGCTGCCTTTGGCGAGCGCAACCCCGACATGCAGCAATGGTTGGCCCGCAAAGTGTTGACCCAGATGGGCGACCCGCTGGAGACCTACAACGTGGGTGATGTGGTGCAGTTCCCCACACCCGATGGCCAAGGCCAGTTTGCCGGTGTGGTGCTGCAACTGCGTGGCGAAGGCGCCGAGCGCGCGGTGTTGTTCGACTTCAACCACCCGCTGGCCGGCCAGCCGGTCACGTTTGAAGTGCAGCTGATCGGGGTGCTATGACTGCGCCGGTATTGCCCCAAGAAATTTTGCTGGCCGAGCCGCGTGGCTTTTGTGCCGGTGTCGACCGCGCCATTGAGATCGTAGAAAAGGCACTCGCCAAGTTCGGCCGACCCATCTACGTGCGCCACGAAATCGTGCACAACACCTATGTGGTGAACGACCTTAAAGAGCGCGGCGCGATCTTCATTGAAGAGCTGGACGATGTGCCGCCGGGCGCCACGCTGGTGTTCTCGGCCCACGGCGTGAGCCAGGCCATCCAGCGCGAGGCGGAGCGGCGCGGCTTCCAGATTTTTGACGCCACCTGCCCGCTGGTGACCAAGGTGCATGTGGAAGTAGCCAAGCTGCACAAAGAGGGCTTTGAATTCATCATGATCGGCCACAAGGGCCACCCCGAGGTGGAAGGCACCATGGGTCAGCTGGAGAGCGGCATTCACCTGGTAGAAGACGTGGCCGACGTGGCCCGCATCCAGCCCGGCCAGACCGACAAACTGGCGGTGGTCACCCAAACCACCCTGAGCGTAGACGATGCGGCAGAGATCACCGATGCGGTGGTCGCCCGCTTCCCGCTGATCAAAAAGCCCAAGATGCAAGACATTTGCTACGCCACCCAGAACCGCCAGGACGCGGTGAAGGTGATGAGCCCGCAAGTGGACATCGTCATCGTGGTGGGCAGCCCCACCAGCTCCAACAGCAACCGCCTGCGCGAAGTGGCCAAGAAGCTGGGCACCGAGAGCTATATGGTGGACAACGCCGATGAGCTCAAGCCGGAGTGGTTTGAAGGCCGCTCCCGCGTGGGCCTGACAGCTGGCGCCAGCGCCCCTGAGATTCTGGTGAAAGCTGTGATCGACCGCATCAAGGCGCTGGGCGCTGTGTCGGTGCGCAAGATGGACGGCATTGAAGAAACCGTGAAGTTTCCGCTGCCCAAGGGCCTGAAGCTGGACGCATGAAGCTTTGGCAAGTTGCTATGAAATACGTAGCTACTTGCGCAATAAAATAGAGGGCTAGAGCCCGATTTGATTTAAAAGTACGAGAACACCATGTTAGATATCAACCTGCTGCGCAAAGACCTGGATTCGGTGGTTGCCCGCCTGCTGACCCGCAAGAGCCCCCAAGTCTTCCTGAATGTGGACGCCTTCAAGGCCCTGGAAGCCGAGCGCAAGACCATCCAAATGCGCACAGAAGAAATGCAAGCCAAGCGCAACGCGGTGAGCAAGCAAATTGGCATGCTCAAAGGTAAAGGCCAACACGCCGAAGCCGACGCTGCCATGGCCGAAGTGGGTACCCTGAAAGCCGAGCTCGAAGCCTCTGCCACCCGCCTGGATGCCATTCAGGCTGAAATGCAAACCATGCTGGAAGCGGTGCCCAACTTGCCGCACGACAGCGTGCCCGTGGGAGCCGACGAGCATGGCAACGTGGTGGTGCGCAGCTGGGGCACCCCCAAGACGTTTGATTTTGAAGTCAAAGACCATGTGGACCTGGGCAACCCCCTGGGTCTGGACTTTGAAATGGGTGTCAAGCTCACCGGCTCGCGCTTCACGGTGATGAAGGGCCAAATAGCCCGTTTGCACCGTGCGCTTGCCCAGTTCATGCTGGATACCCAGACCGGCGAACACGGCTACACCGAGTGCTACACGCCCTATATCGTTAACGGCGACAGCCTGCGCGGCACCGGCCAGTTGCCCAAGTTTGAAGAAGACCTGTTCGCTGCCAAAAAGGGCGGCCAAGAGGGTGGCGATGACAACACCGCGCTTTACCTGATTCCCACCAGCGAAGTGCCTTTGACCAACTTTGTGCGCGATGTGGTGTCTGCCGAGGCTGACCTGCCGATCAAGCTCACCGCCCACACCCCGTGCTTTCGCTCTGAAGCCGGTAGCGCCGGGCGCGATACACGCGGCCTTATCCGCCAGCACCAGTTTGACAAGGTGGAGATGGTGCAAATCGTGCACCCCGAGAAAAGCTACGAAGCGCTCGAAGACATGGTCACCCACGCTGAAGCTATCTTGCAGAAGCTGAACCTGCCCTACCGTGTGATGAGCCTGTGCACCGGTGATATGGGCTTTGGCGCGACCAAGACTTATGACCTTGAAGTCTGGCTGCCCGCGCAAAACACCTTCCGCGAAATCAGCTCGGTGTCCAACTGCGAAGCCTTCCAGGCCCGCCGCCTGCAGGCCCGCTTTAAAAACGCGCAAGGCAAAAACGAGCTGGTGCACACCCTGAACGGCTCTGGCTTGGCAGTGGGCCGTGCGCTCGTCGCGGTGCTGGAAAACCACCAAAATGCCGACGGCAGCATTACCGTGCCTGAAGTGCTGCGCCCCTTCATGGGCGGTTTGGCAGTGCTCAAGGCCTGACGGTGATGGATGATCCAAGCCCTTTGGATCATCCATCTTTCATGCTAAGGGGTCACTGGTAGGTACAGTTTGCAAACTGGTGTTGCAGCTGCTCGTCCTTTCTCACAGTTGTCCATTGCCAACTTATCAGCAGCTTCCTGTGAGGTGAGGCCCCAAGCGTTGCCCCACCGTGTTTTGTATTCCCCTGACTGGGAATATGCAAGCGCCTTGAATCCTGCTTTGTTTTGAATGTCCGCGGCTGCACTCAGAAATCCCCAGCCATGTTTCGCTTCCGCCAGAGCTACCGGCACGGTCAATAGGGTGCGCCACGATGGCAGATCCTTGAAGGTGTCTTTGGGTTGATCGAATGCAAAAGCACCAATGGCGGCGTCTTGCAGTTTTTCTGACCATGCCGTGAGTTTTGCGATAAGCGCCGCTTTATGGGGTTGGCTTTTCACCACTTCTTCGCTCCAGTCCCCGACGCCTGTATCGCGTACACCTAAGAGTGCAGGATTGAGTTGCAGCACGGTGGTGTAGTAACGCCCCGAACCGGCTGTGTTAGTCAGCCGGACGGACAGAAAGGTGGCAGGTTTCTCGCCGATGTTGAAGCTGACAGCATCGATCGTCATACAGTTGTCCTCGCGGCCACGTCCCCGATTGCGCATGACCAGATGTCCGGGGCCGCAGGGTGTCCCGGCATTGACCAACTTCGGGTCGCACGCAAAGTCCGGAAAGCCTTGACCAAGGTTGACCGCTTTGTGCTCTGTGGCGAGCGCCGACATGACGGCAATATCTCTGCCTTTGC
>DGQR01000180.1:2516-5512 GCA_002390825.1 Rhodoferax sp. UBA4409 | reverse complement strand
GATGCGCAAATGCGCCCAGTAGGCCAAGCCCGAGGTCACGATGCCCATGGCGGCCACGGCTGCGAGCGCTCCCCAGGTGAAATGTGCCGAGGGCAGGCTGTAAACCGCCCCCGGCAGCACCATCAGGAGCGACATGGCGTGAATGCCGGCTGCAATTTGCACCGGTTGCAACTGGCCCACCGCCCGCTTGGTGATGGGGGCCGACAAGCCATAACACGCCGAGGCCGCCACGCAGGCCAAAACCGCCATCACCACCTTGAAAGAGGGCTCCACCGGCCCCAGGCTCACGATGAGTGCCACCCCGGCAAATCCGCATACACAGCCCAGCAGCTTTTTGAAGGTGATGGTGTCTTCCCCCATGCGGGCCGACGCAAACATGCCAAAGATCACCGCGGTGGAGTTGAGCAGGGCGCTGTAACCCGCAGGCAACTGCAGTCCGGCCCACGCGAACAACAAAAACGGCATGGCTACTGACAGGGCCCCAATCACGACCAGGGTGCGCCACTGGCGCCATGCCCAGCGCTGGCCCAAGACACGCATCAACACGGCCAAGGTCAGGGTCGCCAGGGTTACCCGCAAAAAGGCCAGCACATTGGGCCCGAACACCGGGCTGGCAATGCGTATGAACAAAAAGGACGCGCCCCACAATGCGGAGAGTCCGACAAGTTGAATGAAATAGGTGGCTCGCATGGGTGCAAGGATTGTGGATTGGTTGATGTGGGTCAAATGCGCTGTCTGTGACACCTCGCCCTTGGCCGAGATAATTTCTGCATGACGCTTGCTGCACCTGTGACCCCCCATCATCGCACCCCTGAACTGCTGGCCCCTGCGGGCTCGCTGGCCATGCTGCAAACCGCGCTCGCCTTCGGTGCAACGGCGGTGTACGCCGGTCAGCCGCGCTACAGCTTGCGTGTACGCAACAACGATTTCGGCAGCTTGGATGTGTTGCGCGCGGGCATTGAGCACACGCATGCGCAGGGGAAGAAGTTTTACTTGGTGTCCAACATCTTCCCGCACGGCAACAAGACGCAGAGCTATGTGAAGAACATGCAACCGGTCATTGACTTGAAGCCCGATGCGATGATCATGTCCGACCCCGGCCTCATCATGCTGGCGCGCGAAGCATGGCCGGAGATGGAGATTCACCTCTCGGTGCAAGCCAACACGGTGAATGCTGCTGCGGTGAAGTTCTGGAGCAAGGTGGGCATCAGCCGGGTGATCTTGTCGCGCGAGTTGTCGCTGGACCAGGTTGCCCAAATCCGCCAGGACTGCCCGGACACGGAGCTGGAGGTGTTTGTGCATGGCGCGCTGTGCATTGCCTACTCGGGCCGCTGCCTGCTGTCAGGCTACTTCAACCACCGCGATGCCAACCAGGGCAGCTGCACCAACTCCTGCCGCTGGGACTACAAAACGCATGCGGCCCGGGTGGATGCGAGTGGCGATGTGCTGAGCCCCGAGCGCGGCGGCCACGACTGCGGACAGGGCAGCACAGTGCCCGCCGAGGCACACCAAAGCATTTCATATTTGCTCGAAGAAAGCCAACGCCCCGGCCAGTACATGCCCATCGAGGAAGACGAGCACGGCACCTACGTGATGAATTCCAAAGACCTGCGCGCCATCGAGCATGTGCAGCGCCTGGTGGAAATCGGGGTGGACTCACTCAAGATTGAAGGCCGCACCAAGAGCCCGTATTACGTGGCCCGCACTGCGCAGGCTTACCGTGCCGCCATTGACGACGCTGTGGCCGGCCGCGCGCTCAACCCGGAGCTGCTGGGCCAGTTAGAGGGCCTGGCCAACCGGGGCTACACCAGCGGCTTCTTCCAGCGCCACACGCCCGAGGCCACCCAAAACTACCTGCGTGGCTACTCCGAGAGCGGGCGCAGTCTGTATGTGGGTGATGTGCTGGCATTTGATACAGAGCGGGGGCTGGCGCAGGTGAATGTGCGCAACAAGTTCGCGGTGGGTGACCGGCTGGAGATCATCCACCCTGCGGGCAACGTCGATGCTACGCTGACCCGCATGGAAAACGCGGAGGGAGTTGCGATGGACGTGGCTCCCGGCAGCGGACACACCGTGTGGGTAGATCTGCCGAAGACCGCAGTAGGCGCGTTTGTGGCGCGCTACTTGACAGATGAACCGGCCGCAGCCCCTTCTGCTGCCGTGTTTGACATGGTCTAGAGGTGTGGGGGCAGATGGGTGTTCTGCGTAGGTCAAGGAGGAGCCCGCGCAGCGGGCGGGGGACACGGAGCAGAGCACCCAGCTGACCACGCACCTTGGTTGCCAATAAATGCTATCAAAACAGTAGCTGCTACCGCAATATCGACGTACTGAAGAGCCGATTCGGCACCTAAATTTTGTTACGCGGGAACGCGGGCGTGAAGCAACCCCGCCTGGAGGTCTTTCGCGGGCACCGGTTTGCCGAAGTAGTAGCCCTGGTACGCGTCGCAACCCATGCCCGCCAGAGCTTGGCGCTGGCCTTCGTTCTCCACTCCTTCGGCAATCACCTTCAATCCCAGGCTGTGGCCTAAAGAGACGATGGTGCTGGCGATGGTGGCATCGTTGGGATCGGTCAAAAGGTCGCGCACAAAGCCTTGGTCAATTTTGAGTTGCTGCAGTGGCAAGCGTTTCAGGTAGGCAAGGGACGAATAGCCAGTGCCGAAGTCATCCAGTGAAAAGCTCACTCCGCGCTGGCGCAAGGCGGTCATTTTCAGCACCAAGTCTTCCACATTGGCGGCCAAGGTGCTTTCGGTTAACTCCAACTTCAGCCGCTCCGGCGGTGCCTTGGAAAGGGTCAGCGCGTGCTCTACCTTTGCTACAAAGTCTGTTTGTGCAAACTGGGCAGCGCTCACATTGACTGCGATCGTGAGGTGGGCTGCCTCGGGGTCGTTTGCCCAGTGGGCCAGTTGCTGGCATGCGGTCTCCAGCACCCATTTGCCCAGAGGCAATATCAAGCCGGTCTCCTCCGCCAATGGAATGAAGTGGGCAGGCGACACCAA
>DGQR01000180.1:0-2216 GCA_002390825.1 Rhodoferax sp. UBA4409 | reverse complement strand
CTCTTGCTGTTTTCAATAAACAAGGCGATGCCCACGCTGGTGGTGGCCACGTGGGGCTTGCCTTGCAGCCTGCAGGGCTCGGCCAACAGTTGCAAGACCTTGTTGGCTACCACTTCCGCGCGGGCTGCGGCCTCGTGGTGGTGTGCACTGAGGTTTTCCAGCACCAGCACAAATTCATCACCTCCCAGGCGCGCCACGGTATCACCCTCGCGAACAGCCATTTGCAGACGTGCGGCTACTTGCCGGAGCAGGTCATCGCCCACTGGATGGCCTCTGGTGTCGTTGACCTGTTTGAAATGGTCCAGGTCGAGAAACATCACGGCGCCGTAAAGCCCGCTGCGGCTGGATGCCGCGAGCGCGTGGCGCAGGTGATCGGCGAGCAGGCGGCGGTTGGGTAGGCCGGTCAGACCATCGTAAAACGCCAGTCTGCGGATTTCTTCTTCATCGGAGCGTCGCTGGGTAATGTCTCGCACCAATCCGATGAACGTGGCTTGCCCCAGGTGGGAGGTTTGAGAAACCGACAGGCTCAAGGGGAAGGTGCTGCCGTCTTTGCGCTTGCCCTCCAGCTCGCGGTGTTTGCCCAAGATCCGTTCTTCACCGGTGCTGCGGTAGTGTTCCATGTAGCTGTCATGTTGGCTGCGGTGGGGCTCGGGCATCAACAGGGACACGTTATGCCCCACGACTTCTTCGGCGGTGTAGCCAAACATGGCACTCGCCGCCTTGTTGAAGGTTCTGACCAAACCGTCCGGACCGATGGTGACCACTCCGTCCGCCATGTTGTCGAGAATGGCTTGCGTGTGCTGCAGCGATGCCTGCAAGGCATTTTTTGCGAGAACCCGCTCTGTCACGTCGCGCTGCACCGACACCCAGTGGGTGAACCAGCCGGTACTGTCGGCGATGGGCGCAATCGTCAGTTCTACCCAAAACTCCTCGCCGCTCTTGCTGTAGTTGATCAGCTCGGCATGGATCGGCTTCCATTGCTTTAGGCGCTGTCGGATCTGGTTTAGCACTGTGCGGTCGGTATGGGGGCCCTGCAGAATGCGGGGTGTTTTGCCCAGGACCTCTTCGCGGGTGTAGCCGGTCCTGCGTTCAAACGCATCGTTCACAAACACAATGCGCGGCCCCTCGTCCTGCAGCGGTTCAGCTTCTGTAATGAGCACAATGTCATTGAGGTCTGCCATGGCGGTGCCCAGCAGTTTGAGCTGTTGTTCTGACTCCATACGTTCGGTGATATCCCGTGTCAGCACAATGATTCGCGGCTCTGCGTTGCCCTCAACCGCCTTGCGGGCGGCAGAGAGTTCAAACCACCGCCATCCATCACGCAGGCGCAGTTTGACCAGGTAACCGCTGGAGCGACCCTTGTCCATGGCTTCTTGCAGGGCGGCCAGCACCGTGTTGGTAGACGCCTCGGGCATGACGTCCCGGACGTTCTTACCAATCAGCGTGCTGACGGGTATGCCCAATTGGTCAATTTGGGGCGTGTGGTAGCTGTAGTAGGTGCCGTTGAGCTCCATCTCAAAAACCATGTCGGGTATGGCGTCCAGCGTAGCTTTGAGGCTGTTTTGCACCGCATCCAGCGCTTGGTAGGGGCGCTGTACCGTCGCCACAAAAATGCTTTGGTACAGGAACACATATGCGATGACCTTGTACACATGGCCCGCTAGGTTGAACAGGTCGGCTACGTTGGCGTACATCGTGAAAAACAGCTCGCTCATGGCCATCGTCAGCACCGCCCCTAGCAGCCCGGTGGCGTGGAGTCCGAGGGCGCTCTGATGGCGCCATATCAAGAATCCGGCAGCCAACAGGTGCAGCCCGATCAAGCCATATTCCAGCTGCACTTTGAGGGCCGTCAGCCCGGTGCCGGCAATGAAAGTGCGCGGTATTGCAGTGGGGTAGAACAGGAACAGCACGTGGGCCAACCCCACGAAGAACATCACCCCTAGCAGGAGAAGATAGCGGTGCGTGGGCTGCCGCAACGGTTTCCAGGGCAGGGCCGCGACCAGCAGCAGACTCACCGCTGCCAGCAGGCGTGCCGCCAGCCAGAAATTGATGGCCTTTTCCGGGTCGCTGGGCGTGACATAGTCGGGCATGCCCTTGAAAGACATCAGGTGTGAGAAATCGAGCAGGGCAACACCTAGAAAGGTGTACGCCAGCAGCAAGAGGCTGCCCGATGCTTTGTGGGCCTGCGCATTCCATGCGGTCGCAAAAATCAGGCC
>DGQR01000099.1 GCA_002390825.1 Rhodoferax sp. UBA4409 | reverse complement strand
GCACCGCGCGCCACGATGACGCTGCACTCCCACTGCAGGGGCAACATCTTCTCCAGCACACAGGGCACTTGCCCCAAGTCGGTCCACGCGGCAGCCAACTCGGCGGAGGTTTTGACCCGCACCTGGCCTTTGCCGTCGTAGCCCATGCGGGCAGTCTTCAGAATACCGGGGAGCAAGTTGGCGTCGATGGCTGCCAATTGCTCGGATGTTTCAATCACCGCATACGGCGCGCAAGGCACGCCGCATTGCACAAAGTGCGCCTTTTCCGCCGCGCGGTCTTGCGCGATGGCAACCGCAGCCCCGCTGGGCGCCACCGGGCGGCTTTGCGCCAGTTGGTTCAGCGCCTCGGCCGGCACATTCTCAAACTCGGTGGTAATGGCGGAAGACACCGCAGCCAAGCGGGCCAAGCCTTCAGGGTCGGTGTATGCAGTCTGCACATGGTGGTGGCTGATGCGGCCGGCCGGGCTGGTGGCATCCGGGTCCAGCACGGCGGTGAAAAAGCCCATCTGCTGCGCAGCATGCGCAAACATGCGGCCTAGCTGGCCGCCACCCATCACGCCCAAGGTGGTCTCTTTGGTGCCGCCTAACGCGGCAGCGGCCGGTGCGGTGTCCATCGCGGCCATTAGGTGGCGCTACCGGTCACCGGCAGGGTCATGTTGCGGGCGGTTTGCGTCTGGTCAATGCGGAACGCATCCAACTCCATGCGCAGGTCGGGGTTTTCGTTGGCCAGCAGGGCTACTGCAAACAGGGCTGCGTTGGCAGCACCGGCGCTGCCGATCGCAAAGGTCGCCACCGGAATGCCCTTGGGCATTTGCACAATGCTGTGCAAGGAGTCGACCCCTGAGAGCGCTTTGCTCTGTACCGGCACACCCAGCACCGGCACCGTGGTTTTGGCCGCCAACATGCCCGGCAGGTGGGCCGCACCGCCCGCTCCGGCGATGATGGCCTTAAGGCCCCGGCCCGCAGCGGCCTCGGCGTAGCGGAACATGTCGTCTGGCATGCGATGGGCCGAAATGACGCGCGCCTCAAAGCCGATACCAAACTGTTGGAGAATCTGGACTGCGTGTTGCATGGTGTCCCAATCCGAGTTGGAACCCATGACGACGCCGATTTGAATTGTTTTCATAGTTGAATTTTACTTTTTCACCCCGAGCTAACTTCCCATGATCGACGTCACCCTAGAAAACTTCGAAACCGAAGTCATCGCCGCCTCCCACCAGGTGCCCGTTCTGGTCGATTTTTGGGCGCCCTGGTGCGGCCCTTGCAAGACGCTGGGACCGCTACTGGAGAAGGTAGAAGCCGACTACGGCGGCCGCTTCAAGCTGGTGAAAATCGACTCTGACCAAGAGCAACAGCTGGCCCAAGCCTTCGGCATCCGCAGCATTCCCACCTGTGTATTGATGATCAACGGCAAGCCCGCCGATGGCTTCATGGGCGCGGTGCCCGAGAGCAAGCTCAAGGAGTTTCTGGACAAGCACGTGCCCACAGAAGAGGTGCTGGAAGCCGAAGCTGATGTGGAAGACGCCCAGTCTCTGGCAGAAGCGGGTGACCCCCGTGCCGCTTTACAAAAGCTGCACGAAGCCCTGACCCTGAACCCCGGCAATGATGACGCACGCTATGACTACGTCAAGCTGCTGATCGAGAGCGACATGATCGAAGACGCCGAGGCCGCCTTGGCCCCGACCTTGGCCTACATTCCCAAGCAACAGCGCTTTGAAGCCTTGGCGCAGTTTCTGGATGCCATCAAGTTCGTGCTGACCGACGACAAAGGCCTGTGGACTCCGGCTCAGTTTGACGAAGTGATCGCTACCAACAAGCGCGACTTCGACACCCGCTTAGCCAAAGCGCGTGTGCTGATGGTGGGTGGTGACTGGACCGGCTCGATGGACGAGCTGCTGGAAATCATCATGCGTGACAAGGCCTGGAACAACGAAGTGCCGCGCAAGACCTTTGTGGCCATCCTCGAATTGCTCACCCCACCCAAGCCCAAAGTCGATCCGGCAGCTGCCAGCAAGGCCGCAGGCGGTATCGAAGTGCTGGGCAAAGTGGTCACCGAGCAAGACCCGCAGGCACAGCTGGTCGCCAGCTACCGCCGCAAGCTCAGCATGTCGCTGAACTGAGCGAAGGCACCTTCCGCTTGAAACACAAAAGGCCCCTCGGGGCCTTTTGTTTTGACTGCTTCTGCGGCTGGCCGGGCGCCCCACAGAGCGCGGCTGCATGCAGGGTCAGGTGGTCAGACGCTGCAGGGCTTCGCGGTACTTGTCAGCGGTTTTCTCGATCACTTCGCGGGGCACACGGGGGGCGGGGGGCGTTTTGTCCCACGGCTTGCCGTCCACCAGCGCTTGCTCCAACCAGTCGCGCACAAACTGCTTGTCGTAGCTCGGGGGGTTGGTGCCGGCCTGGTAGCTCTCCACAGGCCAGTAGCGGGAAGAATCGGGGGTCAAGACCTCGTCCATCAGCGTCAAGGTGCCATCTTTGTCCAGGCCGAATTCGAACTTGGTATCCGCAATGATGATGCCCTTGGTGAGCGCAAACTCGGCTGCCACTTTGTAAATCTGGATACTGATGTCGCGAATCTGGGTTGCCAGATCGAGGCCGATCATCTCGACCGTTTTTTCGAACGTGATGTTCTCATCGTGGTCACCGACTGCAGCTTTGGCAGCAGGGGTGTAAATCGGCTCTGGCAGCTTGCTGGCATTTTCCAAACCAGCCGGCAAAGGCACGCCGCAGACTGCGCTGTTCTGCTGGTACTCTTTCCAACCGCTGCCCGCCAGATAGCCGCGCACGACGGCTTCGACCGGTAGGGGCTTGAGGCGTTTCACCAACATCGAGCGCCCGGTCACTTGGGCCACCTCTGCAGCAGTCACCACGCTCTCGGGGGCGTCACCCGTCAAATGGTTGGGGCACACATCGGCGCCGTTTTTACCCAGCTTCTCGAACCAGAACAGCGCCATCTGCGTCAGCAGCGCGCCTTTGCCCGGAATCGGCTCACCCATGATCACGTCAAACGCGCTCAAACGGTCGCTGGCCACCATCAGGATACGGTCGTCGCCCACCGCATAGTTGTCGCGCACCTTGCCGCGGGCAAGCAATGGAAGGGACAGGGCGGAGGTGTGCAAAGCTGAAGTCATGGCGTCCAACAAATTAAAAAGGCTTCGCCCCGGAATGGAAGGCGAAGCCTTGGATTATCGCAAGTTCAAATCTTGGGTAGAGCTGGACTCATCGCCGAAAGGGAAAGAAGTCACTTTTCCGCCCAACGCCACCACGCTTTGTCTCAGAGATAGATGCCAGATTGCGATCCCGGAAAACCAAACCATAAGTACTGGGCTCCCACGCCCCGGCTTTCTTAAATTCGTAGGTGTAGAACAGCGTGCCTCCATCGTGCTGCCCCATACCTAACCAGTAAGTGGCTGCGCTCGCAGCTCCGGATGAATAAGCATAGGCGACCTTCACAGTCCCGGATTGGGCCAATTTGAGGGCGATCTGTTTGTACCAATCGTCCTGCACATCAGGGGACACACCGACTGGATTAACCGTATCCAACAACGCATCGGCTGCAAGAATCACATGCCGCGCTTCGCTGCGGCGTAGACATGCTGACGAGGTTCCACGGACCATAAACTGGTGGGCAGAACTCGCATGCCCGAGCACAGTTGTGGTCCCGGCTGCCAAGGGCAACTTGCCAGCTAACTGCTGAATGCTCTTGCTCGTAGTGTGGAGAGTGGGGACGCATTTGAGCGCCTTTTCGGCAAGGTTACTCGACGTAACTTCCACTACCGGCAAGCGACTTTCTATGCGCAGCCCTTCAAGCGGTACGTAGTCAGCCGGCGGCGCAAACTGGCGAGGCTGGGTCGTTTCACACCCTGCCAAAAGCAGAAATGAAAAAAACCATATTCCTAGAAATCTGCGCTGCATCATGCTCCCCTGCGTTCTTGAAAAGAGCATCAAGTCTAACCCTGCGACCCCATGAAAAATGGCCGCATCAGCGGCCATTCAACTAGCTTGGAAACTCCACTTAAGCGGAAGCCATGTCCTGCACCACTTGAGACAACTCGCCGCGCGCGTACTGGCCCGCCACCACTTGCAGGCTGTAGCCCTTGATACTGGCCGCACGGCCTTCGCAGCCGAACTCGATGTAACGCTGTTTGCACAACTGTTTGGCAGCTTCACGGGCGGGCTTGAGCCATTCGCGGGCATCGAACTTTTCAGGGTTCTCAAACATGAATTTGCGTACAGCAGCAGTCATAGCCATGCGGATATCGGTGTCGATATTGACCTTGCGCACACCGAATTGAATGGCGCGCTGCACCTCTTCTACTGGCACGCCCCAGGTCTGGGCCATCTTGCCGCCGTATTGGTTGATGGCAGCCAGCAACTCTTGGGGCACTGCGCTGGAGCCGTGCATCACCAAATGGGTGTTGGGAATGCGGGCGTGAATTTCCTTGATGCGCTCAATCGCCAAGATGTCGCCGGTAGGCTGGCGGGTGAACTTGTATGCGCCGTGGCTGGTGCCAATGGCAATGGCCAAAGCGTCCAACTGGGTGCGTTTGACAAATTCTGCAGCTTCTTCAGGGTCTGTCAGGAGCTGCTCACGGGTCATGACAGCGTCGGTGCCGTGGCCGTCTTCCTTGTCGCCCTTCATGGTCTCCAAGGAGCCGAGGCAGCCCAACTCACCTTCCACGGTCACACCCAACTTGTGGGCCATGTCCACCACTTTGCGGGTGACTTCGACGTTGTATTCAAAGCTGGCAATCGTTTTGCCGTCGGCCTCCAAAGAGCCGTCCATCATCACCGAGCTGAAGCCCAGGTCGATCGCGCCCTGGCATACCGCGGGGCTTTGGCCATGGTCTTGGTGCATCACCACCGGAATGGTGGGGTAGCTCTCAACAGCCGCCTGGATCAGGTGCTTGAGAAAGTGCTCGCCGGCATATTTGCGGGCGCCGGCGCTGGCCTGCATGATCACGGGGGCACCGGTTTCCTTGGCGGCCTCCATGATGGCCTGGACTTGCTCCAGGTTGTTGACGTTAAACGCTGGAATCGCATAGTTGTGCGTTGCCGCGTGGTCCAGAAGCTCGCGCATCGAAACGAGTGCCATTTTTCTATCCCCAGGAAGTTAAAAATCCGTCAACGGCCCGACTTGGTAACCGCTTGGTAACTTTTACCGTTGCCGGATTCTACTCGCCAAGGGTTAACCCCCGCCACTTCGACTTGGCGGCATAAAAAAAGGGAGACTCAGCTCCCTTTTTCGTCTGCAGTTGCCGCTTAGCTGACCGCGCAAATCTTCAACATGTTGGTACCACCCGGTGCGCCCATGGGCTCGCCACAAGTGATGGCGTAGATGTCGCCCTTTTGCACAATACCGCGGGTCTTGAGGTGCTTTTCAGCATCCATCAACGCGGTATCGCGGTCCGCGCTGGTGCCCATCAGCAAAGGGCGCACGTTGCGGTACAGCGTCATCTTGCGCTGGGTGCTGACCTTGGGGGTCAAGGCGTAAATCGGCACATGGATCAGGTGGCGGCTCATCCACAGGGCGGTACTGCCGCTGTCGGTCATGGCCACGATGGCTTTGGCACCCAGGTGGTGAGCAGTGAACAGGGCGCCCATGGCGATGGACTGGTCGATACGTGTGAAGGTCTTGCCGGTGAAGTCTGCATCCAGCTTGACCATTTCGCTGCTCTCGGCTGCCAAGCAAATCTTGGCCATTTCGATCACGGTTTCCAGCGGGAACTTGCCGGCTGCGGTTTCAGCAGACAGCATCACGGCGTCGGTGCCGTCCAGCACGGCGTTGGCCACGTCGCTCACTTCCGCGCGGGTAGGCACGGGGTTGGTGATCATGGATTCCATCATCTGCGTCGCAGTGATCACCACTTTGTCGTGCTCGCGGGCCATCTTGATCATGCGCTTTTGCAGTGCGGGGACTGCAGCGTTACCCACCTCCACGGCCAAGTCACCACGAGCCACCATGATGCCATCGCTGACTTCTAAGATGCCCTCCAAAACTCCAGGCATGACAGCTTCAGCACGCTCAATCTTTGCAATCAGTTTTGTTTTATGACCAAACTCTTTGCTGGCAGCATCAGCTAAGCCACGAGCAATTTTCAT
>DGQR01000257.1 GCA_002390825.1 Rhodoferax sp. UBA4409 | reverse complement strand
TCAGAGCTTGAACACCCCCACCACCTGCACCAAGTCGTTGGCCTGACTCTTCAAGCTGCTGGCCGCCGCAGCCATCTCTTCCACCAGAGCGGCGTTTTGCTGGGTCGCCTGGTCCATCGAAGTCACCGCCTCACCTACCTGCGCAACACCCGCACTTTGCTCATTACTGGCGGCGCTGATCTCGCCCATGATGTCCGTCACGCGCCGGATACTGCTGACCACTTCGGTCATGGTCTCGCCCGCCTTGTCGACCAGGGCGGTACCTTGCTCTACCCGCTCCACGCTGGCATTGATCAGGCTCTTGATTTCTTTGGCAGCCTCTGCACTGCGGCCGGCAAGTGAGCGGACTTCGCTCGCCACCACCGCAAAACCGCGACCTTGCTCCCCCGCACGAGCGGCTTCCACCGCTGCATTCAAGGCAAGAATGTTGGTCTGGAAGGCGATGCCATCAATCACGCTGATGATGTCGCTGATCTTGCGGCTGGCCTCATTAATGCCTTTCATGGTGTCCACCACCTGGCTCACCACTTCGCCACCCTGCACTGCGACCGTAGAAGCGGTCATGGCCAGCTGATTGGCTTGACGGGCGTTGTCGGCGTTTTGTTTAACGGTGCTGTTGAGTTCTTCCATGCTGGCAGCGGTTTGCTCCAGCGCGCTGGCCTGGTGCTCGGTGCGGGCACTCAGATCGTTGTTGCCTTGGGCAATCTCAGCGCTGGCATTGGCCACGCTGTCAGCACTGCCACGCACTTGCGCCAAGACGCCGTGAATTTTGGCCACAAACTGGTTGAAGCCGTTGCCGATGGCGGCCAGCTCGTCGTTGCCCTGGACCGCGATTTTGGTGCGCAAATCTGCTTCGCCACTGGATACCTCGGCCATAGCCCGGCTCAGAGCCCGCAAGGGCTGCATCAAGCGCGACACCACGGTCACCAGAATGACCGCTGTGGCAAGTGCGCACAGCAGTGCAACGCCCAGTGTGTAAAAGGTCAGCTGGCGGGAAGATGCCGTCGCCACGCTGTCCGGAAAGCTCATGCGCACAGCCCATGGCGCCGTGTCGGGGTAGATCGCGACCGGTTGCAACAGGTGGTTGACGTTGCTGCTGTCGGTGTACTCATACGGCTGGCCCTTTTGCACGGCCTCCAGCCCTGCAGCCGGGATGTCTTCGGCCTTTTTATTCACCAGAGCGGCGTCCGGGTTGGTGGCGTACAAGCCGCCATTGGAGATCAGTGCAATGCTGCCTCCGCCCAGCACTTTCACCTCCGCCAAAATGGTGCTGAGCTGGGTCAAGGCGAAATCGGCACTGGCGGTGCCGAGGAACTTGCCGTCCACCACAATCGGCGACACCAGCGAGGCCATCAGTACGTCTTTGCCCTCAATCGGGTACACGTAGGGCTCTGTGAAGAACACTTTGCCCGTTTTCTTGGGGATGTCATACCAGTCGTTCGCGCCCGGCGCGGGGTCAAACACGATGGGGTCGACATGGAAGGCGCCGCCCGGTTTTCGGGTCCAGTAAGGCATGTGGCGACCGGTAGCGTCGTATTCGGGCGCTTTGCCGGCGAACTCAGCGTCTTTGCCATCGAGGGCATTGGGTTCCCAAGTGACTGCCGCGCCTACAAAATCCGGCGAACTGACCAGCGTCGACTTCACCATCGCATCGATTTGCGGGCGCAGGAGCGGAAGATTGCCCGCCTTGGTCGTCGCCATGGCACCCGCCAGCCCCATCACCGAGTACAAATTGGCTTTGATCCGCGACTGAATAGAGCCCGCAGCCTCCCGCGCCGACGTTCGGGCCAGCTCCATCGTGGCACTCTCGGCGGTAGCGCTGCTACGGAAACCAATCACCGTGGCGGTGATCGCAAGACTGGCCACCACCAAGGCGGTGGCGGCCGCGCATATTTTGGTATTGAGGGAAAAGCTTTGGCGACCCGACCAGGGTCCAGACGTGCCGGAAGACAATAGCAGGCTCATACACTTGGTTTCCTGAAGAAATGCGCCTCACCAACGCGTGCTCCGGCCAACATGGGCCTGTATGTTGTTGTGAACTCAATGTACTTTGTTTGTCCCCCATACGCAAAGCAGAATAAGCCGGTTTTTGGGAGCTTTAGGCGTTTAGCCCACGTTTCCTCTGCACCATTCGCTATCAAATTTAGAGCAAATATGCCCTCCATATCGCAAACCATCGCTACTCTGCAAACCCGGGGCCTGGATCTGACAGACAGCCGCCTGCTCCTGTTGCACGCGCTGGGTCAGCCGCGGGCAGGGAGGGCCTGGTTGCTCGCCCACGACACCGACATGGTGAGCGAAGCGGTCAACACCTCACTACAGGGCTATGTTGCGCGCCGGTTGGCCGGCGAGCCGGTGGCTTACATCGTGGGGCACAAGGAGTTTTACGGGCTGAACCTGCAGGTCAACTCCGATGTGTTGGTACCCCGCCCTGACACCGAAACGCTGGTCGACTGGGCGCTCGATGTGCTGGAGCCCACGCCCGACGCCCGGGTGGTGGACCTGGGCACCGGTAGCGGCGCGATTGCGCTGGCACTCAAGGCTACGCGGCCTGCACTGAAAGTGGAGGCGGTGGACTACAGCCACGCCGCACTGGCCGTCGCACAAGCCAACGCGCAGCGACTGGGGTTGGCGGTAACCTTCAGCCAGGGCTCCTGGCTCAGTGGCAAAGAGGGCCTGTTTCAGGCCATCGTCTCCAACCCACCCTATATCCGCGAGGACGATGAACACCTGCCCGCCCTGCGCTTTGAGCCGCGCCAGGCACTCACCGCGGGTGAAGACGGGCTGGACGACATCCGCACCATCATCGACCAAGCCAAATCCCGCCTGCAGCCCGGCGGCTGGCTGCTGCTTGAGCACGGCTATGACCAAGCCGCTGATGTGCGGGCGCTCTTGGAGGCTGCAGGCTTCGCCAACGTGCAAAGCCGCCAGGACTTGGCCGGAATCGAGCGCTGCAGCGGCGGGCAGTGGACCGCACCAGATTTATAAGAAATTGAGCTCTAGCGCTCATATTTATTGCGCTAGCAGCTACTGAATTGATAGCAAAAAAGAAAGAATCCATGCCCACAACTCCCGCCTGCCCGCAATGCACTCTGGAAAACACCTACCCCGACGGCAGCAACTTTGTCTGCGCCGACTGCGGCTTTGAATGGCCACAGGCTGTTGCAGCGGCGGATGACGATGACAACGCCGTCGTCAAAGACTCCAACGGTCAGGTGCTGCAGGACGGCGATGCGGTGGTGCTGATCAAAGACCTGAAAGTCAAAGGCAGCTCCACCGTGCTCAAGCAGGGCACCAAGGTCAAAAGCATCCGCCTGGTGGGAGGCGACCACGAAGTGGACTGCAAGATGGACGGCGGCAGCTTCATGCTCAAGGCCTGCTTCCTGAAAAAGGCATAAAAAAGCCGGGGCGCTTGCGCTGCCCCGGCTTTTCATCAGTGAGCGTGATCAGGCTGCGACAGGTTCCGCTGCATCCACATCCACCAAGCCCAGGCGGTTCACACCGCTAATCAAGGCCTTGACCGAAGCGGTCACGATGTTGGTGTCCATGCCGACGCCAAAGCGCTCGCCGCCCTTGCCGGTGTCGCCATTCGTCGCCACCAGCTCCAAGAAGGCACAGGCTTGTGCATCACCCGCGTCGGTACTAGCTTTGGTGCTGCGCTCTTCATAGCTGCGCACCTGCACTTTGACGCCAATGGTTTGTAAAGCGTGCACTGCTGCGTCGATAGGGCCGTTGCCTTCGCCGGTAATCAGCATGGGCTGGCCGTCCACCTCCACGCCGATGCGGATGCCCTGCACATGGGCCTTGCCGGTCTGGCCGGGGTGGTCAAACAGGTGGTGCTCCACATAGCGCACTTTGGCATCTGTGGCGTTCAGGTAAGTGGCGTCAAACAGGTCCCAAATGTTTTGTGCGCTCATTTCGCCGCCGTGGCTGTCGGTGTAGCTCTGCACTTCGCCCGAAAACTCGACCTGCAGGCGGCGCGGCATGACCACGCCGAACTCGGCTTCCATCAAATAGGCCACACCGCCTTTGCCGGACTGGCTGTTGACCCGGATCACCGAGTCGTAGCTGCGGCCCACGTCGGCGGGGTCGATGGGCATGTAGGGCACATTCCACATCGCATCCGGGCCGGCAGCCTTTTGGGCGGCAAAGCCTTTCTTGATGGCATCTTGGTGGGAGCCACTGAACGCGGTGAACACCAAGTCACCCACATACGGGTGGCGCGGGTGGATGGGTAACTGGTTGCAATGCTCGACGGTGCGGGCAATGGCGTTGATATCGGAGAAATCAAGGCCGGGGCTCACGCCCTGGGTGTACATGTTGAGGGCCAGGGTGACGAGGTCCACATTGCCGGTGCGCTCGCCGTTGCCGAACAAGCAGCCTTCCACGCGGTCGGCACCGGCCATCATGCCCAGCTCAGCCGCAGCCACGCCAGTGCCCCGGTCGTTGTGCGGGTGCAGGCTCAAAATGACGCTGTCGCGGCGGGCCAGGTGGGTGTGCATCCACTCGATCTGGTCGGCATAGATATTGGGGGTGGACACCTCCACCGTGGCCGGCAAATTGAGGATCACCTTGTTGGCGGGTGTGGCACCCCACTCGGCGGTGACGGCATCACACACTTCGCAGGCGAATTCGAGCTCGGTGCTGGTGAACACCTCAGGGCTATATTGCAGCACCCACTCGGTTTCGGGCATGGTGGCGGTGATCTCTTTGATCAGGCGCACCGAAGACACCGCCAACTCTTTCACTTCGGGCTTGCTCATGCCGAACACCACATCGCGGAACACGGGTGCGGTGGCGTTATAGACATGGACGATGGCGCGGCGGGCGCCCTTGAGTGACTCGATGGTGCGGCGGATCAGGTGCTC
>DGQR01000126.1 GCA_002390825.1 Rhodoferax sp. UBA4409 | reverse complement strand
TCTGGATCAGCGTGGTGCTGTTCTCTTTCTTGCTGACCGGCATGTCGTGGACCGAAGTCTGGGGCGGTAAGTTTGTGCAGCCTTGGGGCACCTTCCCCGCGGCCAAGTGGGACGCGGTGCCCACCTCCGACCTGACCCACGCCAGCCTGAACTCAGCAGGCATCCGCGATGTGCCTTGGGGCCTGGAGCAAACGCCTCTGCCGCAGTCCGGCTCGGACGCTGGCGTACCGGGGGGGACATCCGGTGAACCGGTCAACCTCGATGGCGTGGCGGCTTTGGCGAATCGCTTGGGCTTTGCCGGGCAGTTCCCTATCAACCTGCCTCAGGATGAGAAGGGGGTGTACACCGTCTCCGCCGACACCATGAGTGGCGACCTGACCAATCCTTTCAAAGACCGCACCGTGCACATAGACCGCTATACCGGTCGGGTGCTGGCCGATGTGGCGTTTGCCGACTACTCGGTGGTTGCCAAAGGCATGGCCATCGGCATTGCGCTGCACCAGGGCGATGTCGGTCTGTGGAGCGCCTGGGCCAACATCCTGGCCTGCCTGGCCATTGTGTTGCTTTGCGTCAGTGGTGTGGTGATGTGGTGGATTCGCAGGCCTGCGGGGAGTGGTCGCTTGGTTGCACCCTCGGTGCCCGCGCAGACGCCCTTGTGGAAGGGTGGTGCGATCGTCATGGTGCTCACCGGTCTCGCGTTTCCTTTGGCCGGGGGCGTGCTGCTGGCAGCCATCGTGTTGGACTATGTGCTGATTTCGCGGTGGCCCGGGCTCAAGGCGGCCTTGTCTTGACATGCGGGTGACGCCCCGGTTCGCTGAAGGCGTCGCTGTGGGGCGTCACTATGGGGCGGGAGTTTGCAGGCCTGAAGCAGGGGCTTTTCTGCTCTTCAATTTCTGTGGCTTGGAGTAAGCTGTCGGTGTGGCCTATATCGAGCCCGAGGAGCAGCAATGAGCGATTCAGACAGCACTGGTTTCGGCAAATTCGTGCCCGGTTTTGACTTTCTGCAAAACCTGGCCAAAGGTGCCGGCAGCAACATCCCCCAGATGCCCAACCTGGGCAACTGGGTGGCCCCGACCTTGAATGTGGAGGAGCTGGACAAGCGCATCGATGAGCTAAAGAACGTGCACTTCTGGCTGGAGCAAAACTCGCGGGCCCTGGCAGCCACGATTCAGGCACTGGAGGTCCAGAAGATGACGCTGGCCACTCTCAAGGGCATGAATTTCAACATTGGCGACATGGCCAATGCACTCAAGCTCAAGGCGGCTGATTCGGTCTACAGCGGTGTCCAGAAAGCGACCGAGAAAGCCACCGAAACCGCAAAATCGATTGCCGAGGCTGCTACCGGCAAATCCGACAGCAAACCCGAGAGCAAATCAGCCGATGCGCCGGCCGCCAACCCGCTGGGCGACCCCCTGCAACTGTGGGGCGCGCTGACCCAACAGTTTCAACATATTGCCGCCAACGCGCTCAAGGAAGCCACGAGCAAAACAGCGGTAGACATCACCAAAAACATGGCCGCCGGTTTGGCCAAAGACGCCCTCAAAACAGCCAAGGCCGCCACCAAAAAAGCGGTCGCCAAAAAGGCGGCTCCGCGCAAAGCGCCGGCCCGCAAAGCCAGCGGCCGTTAGGCCTGCGGCTCATGAACGGAGTTGGTGCACCAGTGATGCGTTTGTTTCCCTATGCCCACGCCACCCATCCGCAGTGGCCCATGGCTGCCGCGCTGGTGTTGGCGCAGTTGCGCGCGCAAATGGCGCTGCCGGACTACGCCTCCCAGCCCACGCTGGCCTTGCTCTACATCACCGACCATTACGCACCCCATGCGCAAGACATCCTGGAGCACCTGAGCGGGGAGCTTCCCCTCGTGACCGATTGGTCGGGCACGGTGGGCGTCGGGATTGCGAGCAATAACGTCGAGTACTTTGACGAGCCCGCGTTGGCCGTGATGTTGATGGATATACCCGGTGACCAATACCGGGTGTTTTCAGGGATTGCCCCGCTGGGGCTCGGGTTTGAGGCCCACACGGCGCTGGTGCATGCCGATGGCGGCACGGTGGATCTGGGCGATTTGGTCGAGGAAATGGCCGGTCGCACCACCACGGGCTACTTGTTTGGCGGCATCAGCAGCAGCCGGGGTCGCAGTGTGCAGTTTGCTGTCGCAGCCGATGGCAACCTGAGTGGTCACGGGACGGCTAGCGGGGTTTTTTCCGGAGGTTTGAGTGGCGTGGCTTTCACCCGCGAGGTCGCTATGGTGTCGCGGGTCACGCAAGGGTGCAGCCCGGTATCCAAAACACGCACGATCACCGAAGCCGATCGCAATGTGGTGATCTCTTTGGACGGCAAACCCGCCTTGGACGTGCTCTTGCAGGACCTGGGCGTCACCCTCGATCAGCCCGAGGCTGCGCTCCCGACAGTCCGGGCGACCTTGGTGGCCTTGGCGGCCAGTGCCGGGGACGATGCGCCCGGCATGGTACGCAGCACCGGCAATTTCGGCAGCGAGGTCATGGTGCGTCACATCATCGGGCTGGATCCGGGGCGCCGTGGTTTTGCGGTGGCGGAGCAGATCACCGTAGGGGCGCAGCTGGCTTTTTGCCGCCGCAACCGCGAGGCTGCTCGTGCAGACCTGATGCGCATCGGGGCGGAAATCCGCGAAGAGCTGGAACCCCAGGAATTGAGTTTCGCAGTAGCCACTGCACTGCACGCGGACGAGGCCATGTCGGCCCCCCATCCCGCGCGGCGCATTGCCGGTGCGGTGTATGTGAGTTGCTCCGGGCGCGGAGGACCTCACTTTGGCGCACCTAGCGCCGAGATGCAGATCGTGCGCCGCGCTTTGGGCGACGTGCCGTTGGTGGGTTTTTTTGCGGGTGGCGAGATCGCTGCCGACCAGTTGTACGGATACACCGGCGTGTTGACGGTTTTTCACGAGTAAGCGGTACGGTTCTGAACCCCCGAAGGTGCGGCTGCAGGGCCCATCCGACCCATAGATTAAGAGGAGATTGCGATGGGTAATTTGAAGATTGGCACCCGGCTTTATGCAGGCTTTGGTGTTTTGTTGCTGTTGATACTGCTGGTCGTCGGCTTGGCCCTGAATCGCTTGGCGGCCTTGGAAGGGGCTGCCAAAGCAATTGCAGAAAACGCATTGCCCAGCGTGCAAGAGGCGAATCACCTCAATACCCTGATCTCAGACTTCCGCATTTTTGAAATGCAGCATGCCCTCAGTATCGAAGAGGGGGCCAAGCAAGATATCGAGAAATCGCTGGATGCCACGCAGGCGCTTATCAAAGCGAGCCGGGAGCGCTACGAGCCGCTCATCAGCTCCGACGAAGAAAAGCGCCTGTATGAAGAGTTCGTCAAATTCCGGATGAAGTATCTCGATCTTCATAAAGACATCAAAGACTACTCCCGCCGCAACGACGCAACCGGCGCGGCCATGCTGCTCGATGCTGAGTCAAAAGCCATGTTTGAGCGCTCCAAAGCGACGCTGCAAAAAATGATTGACCTCAATCGGGATGCCGCAGACGCGCAAATCAAAGAGGCTGATGCCACGTATGCAGCCGCGCGTAATACTCTTGTAGCCTCTTTGCTGTTGGCATTGGTGTTCGGTGTGGTGATTGCGACGGTCATAACCCGTTCGATTACCCGGCCCTTGGGTCAAGCGCTCCTGGCTGCTGAGGCAGTCTCTAGCGGTAACCTGAGTGAGCCTATCAACAGTACCAGCCAAGACGAGGTGGGCAAGCTGTTGCAGGCCATGCAAGGCATGCAGGACAGTTTGGTGCGCGTCGTGACACAAGTGCGCCAAGGGTCAGAAGGGGTGGCAAGTGCCAGCTCCGAGATTGCACAAGGCAACCACGACCTGTCAGCCCGGACCGAAAGCCAAGCCAGCGCCCTGGAAGAAACCGCAGCCAGCATGGAA
>DGQR01000120.1 GCA_002390825.1 Rhodoferax sp. UBA4409 | reverse complement strand
TGCTGAAGTTGCGAAGCCGAACGACCACTTCGTGACACTCAGCGTGAGCCAGGCGCAAACCGCCGACTGACTCCAATCGCTGCGAAGCAGCCGGTTCTATGGCCGATCCGCGATTCGGTATGCATCAGTTTGATTGCGATCGATACCTTGAATCTTTTGATGTTGTTGTTGCCACTCCCAAGGTATGGGGTTTGAGTTGAACCAATTCATCTTCAGTCCCTCAG
Source organism: Rhodoferax sp. UBA4409 (assembly GCA_002390825.1). Classification (GTDB taxonomy): domain Bacteria; phylum Pseudomonadota; class Gammaproteobacteria; order Burkholderiales; family Burkholderiaceae_C; genus Allorhodoferax. The sequence goes on along the minus strand of DGQR01000120.1, from coordinate 3,347 downwards.
GTTGCTGACCACGAAGGATGCTTTCAACGATTCCCGGATCGAGCAATGTCAACCGTAGGATTTCGTTGACGGTGGCCAGGTCCATGTTCTCTTTGCGTGCAATCTCAGTCCCACTGCGAACAATCCCACGATCGAGCAATCGTTGCCAATGAAATGCTTTGGCAAGAGCGTTCATCAATGTGGTGTCAGGCAGTGGGTTATGCGGTTCTGCCGCTTTCATTGCGTCTTCCGCAGTTGTGACAACACAGCGCCCTGATCGCTTGGCGAACTTCAGCGGGATGAATGTGCTGATCTGTTTTTCGAGGTCGCAAGTAGTGACCGGCGTGCCGGTCAGATAGAAATAGTTCATGCAGCCTCTAACTCGAGCAATTCATGGCCGACGGTATTTGGGGGTGGCGTGCCCATGAGTGCGCCCCAGGCTTCATAACGCCACTGCAGATCGATGCCATCCGGTGTCACGGTGACCCGCTTGATCAAGGTTCGGACGATGTCCTGCTTAGCCTGCGTAGCCAACTTGTTCCAAATCGTAGCGGTGTTCTTGAAGAACAGGACCATGGCTTCGGGTTCGGAGAGCGAAGGGTTGATCACGGAGATCTGTTTCCAATACTGATGCACCATCTGGCCAGACCGCAAGATTTCCAGAACCTGCTCCATCACGGCCTTCTCCATCTGACCGGCGGGCAGATTGCTGAAAGCCACAGTGCCCGCGCCCATGTTCTGGTTCTTGTTGACCACGTAGTAGCGGTACACCTTGCCGCTGGGCTTTCGAGTGGCCATCGGCAGGTAAAGGTCGCCGTCAATTGTGAAGACCATGCCTCGCAGCAAAAAACCGTATTGGCACTTTTCTCCCCAGGTGTCCCGGGCCCGCTCTCGGCTGCTCTCTGCCATGATGGCCTGCACCTGGTCCCAGATGGGTTGATCGATCAGCGCTTCATGTTGCCCCCGGAAATACTCACCCTTGTGGCCAAGTTCGCCCAGGTACATCCGGTTGTGGAGGATTTTGTAAATGGTTTGCTTGCTCAAGGACTTGCCGTTTTTGCTTTTGGCACCCTGCTCGGCCAGTTGCTTGACCATCTTGGTGGTCGAACGCGATGAGATGAACGAAGCAAAAATTTGCCGGACCAACTGCGCCTCTTCTGGCACAACCACCAGTTGCCGAGATTCCACCCGATAGCCCAGCGGCACAGGCCCGCCCATCCACATGCCTTTGCGCTTAGAGGCGGCAATCTTGTCTCGGATACGTTCACCCGTGACTTCGCGTTCAAATTGGGCAAACGACAACAGGACGTTTAGCATCAGCCTGCCCATGGAGGTTGCTGAGTTGATTTGTTGCGTGACGGAGCTGAAACTGACCTTGTGCTGATCAAAGATCTCGACCATCTTGGCAAAGTCCGCCAACGATCGAGACAGGCGGTCGATCTTGTAGACCACCACGATGTCGATCTTGCCGTCCTGGATGTCTCGCATCAGGCGCTTGAGGCCTGGTCGCTCCATGTTCCCACCAGAAAACCCAGGGTCCTCGTAGCTGTCGTCCACCCGCGTCCAGCCCTCAGCACGTTGGCTGGCGATGAACGCAGCACCGGCTTCGCGTTGAGCATCGATGGAGTTGAAGGTCTGATCCAGGCGTTCATCCGAGGAAACGCGGCAGTAAACGGCACAGCGCTTCAGGATAGGTTGGTCAATTGCGACGCTCATGACTTCTTGCCTTTCAATCCAAAAAAGGCAGGTCCGGACCATTGAGTGCCAGTGATCAGTTTGGCGATTGCAGACAGGCTCTTGTAGTTTTTGCCGTCGAATTCATACAGACCATCCGGAAGGACGGTGACTTTGTACTGCTGACCCGCAAAATCGCGCAGCAGCGTTGTGCCGGGTAACACGGCATGCGTGGGGGCAGAGCCGGATTTGATGGCAGAAAGTCTCTCGCCGTAGTCTGCCAGCATGGCGCGCGTGGTTTCTGGCAAAGCGCCATAGGTCATCTCTTGCAGTTTGTAAGCCAGCCTTGACTCGATGAACTTGCGGTTCGGATGCGACGGGCGGTGAGGGAAATACCGATCCCAAAGTGCCCACAGTTCGGACATTTTTTGGGTGGAGAGTTCAGCGATCTGTTCAGATGTGCGGCCAGCACGCAAGCTGGCATGGATCGGTGGGGCGGTGGTTTTCAAGGCTGTACTTCAGAGTTGTTAGACGGGTTTGTATTCACGCTCTGGTGGGCATGGAAGTCGAGGAACTTGTCTCTATCAGTCGCATATACCCAACTGCTGTTCGCCTGCGTGAGGGACTGATGTTGATCAACGACCGCTTGTGCGATCAGGTGCGCGATTTGCTCAAGGGACAGATACCCACTTTTCTCGGCTGGATTGCCTTTGACAGGGGTTTTGAAGTGGTTCATCGAGGTGCCTTGGTTGATCAAATCTGACATCGGAAATCGTAGCCAAAACACCCAAATTCGAGTCTGTGTTTTAGGGGGCCACCAACACGCTACAGAGCACAAAGCCGCATGAATCCTGGCTTTTTGCGCAACTGCCCAGCAACCATGCGGCCTGCGGTGACGGTTTTGACAGATTTTCAAAAAGCTGTATATTTATCCAGCAATCTGGCGAAACTCATCCCAAGCCCCCGGTCTTCAGATCAGGGGTTGAGACGCCTCATTGCCAAAACAAACAACAACAAAGGAGACAAAGAATGAGCCGCACTCAGACCTACGCCGACATCTTGCTGAACCTGCCTGTCGACGACACCCTCAAAACCTTCATCGAGCGCCACGCCATGCCCTTACCTGAGGGGTGGATCTGGCATGACTCAATCCAAGCCTCCAAGCGTCTGGTTGGCTTGATTCAGCTGCATCCAAATGTCGCCATGCGTGACCGCATCGTGGCCGGGCTGCTTGCCAGTTCGCTGCTGGCCCACCACTTGGGCAAGCAGGCCATGTTTCAGGCTGCGCATGACCGGCCGACGGAATTGATGGGGCTCATTGCCTGCAAGAACGACCTGCACCGGGCCTTCTGGCTGTACGTTCATCACCCGGCGCTGTTTGAGGCAGCGACCGAGATCGAATACCTGGACCACCATGGTCAACAAGCCCAGCAGCATGACCTGGGGCTCAAGGGGACCATCAAGCGTGACGAGGAGTCGATCGCTGCATTCGGTGATGCCATCAAAGGCTTCTACCAGCGGGAGTTGGGGTGTGGCGAGGTGTGCGTGGTCAATGTGTTGGATAGGGCGCGCGGCACGCAGCTGGTTTCCATCCACGCCAAGGACCTGGCCACGGCCAAGCTGGAATTCGAGGGGAGTCAGCTGCAGCGTAGGGTGGGCAGTCCGAACATCCACATGGTGCTGGAATATGCCCA
>DGQR01000150.1:982-3766 GCA_002390825.1 Rhodoferax sp. UBA4409 | reverse complement strand
TTCGCTGGTCATGCTCAAGTGTGCTGAAAAAGCCTTTGGCGTGGGCCGCATCCCCTACCCCCTGCTGATGATCGACACCGGCCACAACTTCCATGAAGTGACCGACTTCCGCGATTTCCGCGCCAAGGAACTGGGCGCTGAGTTGATAGTGCGCAGCGTCGAGGACTCCATGGCACGCGGTACTGTGCGCCTGGCCCACCCCGGCGAGAGCCGCAATGTGCACCAGTCGGTCACGCTGCTGGAAGCCATCGACGAGTTCCGCTTTGATGCGCTGATCGGCGGCGCCCGCCGCGACGAGGAAAAGGCCCGCGCCAAGGAGCGCATCTTTTCGCACCGCGACAGCTTCGGCCAATGGCAGCCCAAGGCCCAGCGCCCTGAGCTGTGGACGCTGTTCAACACCCGCTTGCAGCCCGGTGAGCACTTCCGAGTATTCCCCATCAGCAACTGGACCGAGCTGGACGTGTGGCAGTACATCGAGCGCGAAAAGATCGCACTTCCCAGCCTGTACTACACGCACAAGCGTGACGTCGTGGAACGCAAGGGCCTGCTGGTGCCGGTGACCGAGCTGACGCCTCCCAAGGAAGGCGAAACGATCGAGAGCCGCGACGTGCGCTTCCGCACCGTAGGCGACATCACCTGCACCTGCCCGGTGGAGAGCCTGGCCGCCACCGCTGCCGACATCGTGATCGAAACGCTGGCCGCCGACGTGAGCGAGCGCGGCGCCACCCGCATGGACGACAAGACTTCTGAGGCTTCCATGGAGAAGCGCAAAAAGGACGGATACTTCTGATGACCGCTACGAATACGATAGCTACTCCCGCACATTCCACGGGCGCTGGCAGCCACAATGACACTTCATCCGCACTGCGCTTTATCACCTGCGGCAGCGTGGATGATGGCAAAAGCACGCTGATCGGCCGCCTGTTGGTGGACAGCAAGGCGGTGCTGCAAGACCAGCTGGCCAATGTGTCCAAGAGCGGCGAAGCTGACCTGGCCCTGTTTACCGACGGCCTCTCCGCCGAGCGCGAGCAAGGCATCACCATCGACGTGGCCTACCGCTACTTCGCCACGCCCACCCGCAAGTTCATCATTGGCGATGCGCCCGGCCACGAGCAGTACACCCGCAACATGGTCACTGCCGCCAGCAGCGCCCATGCCGCCGTGGTGCTGGTGGACGCCACCAAGCTCAAGTGGAATGTGGACGGCCTCGTGGACCTGCTGCCGCAGACCCGCCGCCACAGCCTGTTGGTGAACCTGCTGCGCGTACCCGGCATCATCTTTGCGGTGAACAAGCTTGATGCCTTGAGCGACGACGCCACCGCCGCGTTTTCTAAGATCAGCGAAGCACTGCAAGCCTTTGCAAAGCAAGCTGGCATTGCCGTGACGGCCACCATTCCCATGTCCGCCCTCAAGGGCCACAACGTGGTGGAAGCCACGCCCGGCTGGTGCGGCTACCAGGGCCCGAGCCTGCTGGCCCTGCTGGAGACACTGCCCGTTACCGCCGCTGAGACTGATGTGCCCTTTGCCTTCCCGGTGCAATGGGTCGAAAAATTCCACAACTCCGCCGACACCTCGCAGGGACGCCGCGTGTTCTGGGGCCGTGTGGCTACTGGCACCGTGCAGGTGGGCGACACTGTCAGCATCCACCCCAGCGGCCAGACCGCCGTGGTGGCCCAGGTGGTGAACCACGCCCGTGTGCCTGGCAGCGTCACTGCAGGCCATGGCGCCGGCATCACACTGGACCGCGAAGTGGATGTGTCCCGCGGGGACTGGTTGCTGGCCCAAGTCACGCCCGCCGCAGACCCGGACGACGAATTTGCCGACACGCCCAAGCCCCGCGCTTTTGCCGAAGCAACCCGCGAAATCAAGGCCACTGTGGCCTGGATGGACGATGAGCCTCTGGTTGCCGGCCGCGTATACCTGGCTCTGCATGGCCACCGCTGGATCAAAGCCAAGGTCAAGCGCATCGTGCACAGCCTCGACATCAACACCCTGCAAGAACACGATGCGACCGAAATTGCGCCCAACGCCATCGGCCATATCGAGCTCGCTTTGCAAGAGGCGATTACCGCCGTTCCGTACGCTCAAAGCCGTGTGCTGGGCTCGCTGATTCTGGTGGACACCGCCACCCACAAGACCTCCGGCGCCCTGCTGCTGAGTTGATACAACGCAAAGGAGATGCCCCCGTGACAAGGGGCGTCTGCAAAACCCAATAAAATCAAGGGCTTGGCATTTATGTGCCCGCCCTCTTATTTACTGCCCTCAAACAACATGACACACATCGTCACCGAAGCCTGTATCAAGTGCAAATACACCGACTGCGTGGACGTGTGCCCCGTGGATTGCTTCCGCGAAGGCCCCAATTTCCTGACGATCGATCCCGATGAGTGCATCGACTGCGCCGTCTGCATTCCCGAGTGCCCAGCCAACGCGATATACGCGGAAGAAGACGCACCCAAAGACCAGCAGCACATGATTGCCCTGAACGCAGAACTCGCCCGCCTGCCCGGCTGGAAGAGCATCACCAAGCGCAAGGCACCTCTGGCAGATGCCGACGACTGGAAAGACAAAACCGGCAAGCTCTCGCAGCTGATCCGCTGATCACCAAGTCGGCATGGCTGCCCCTGTGATTGAAGCCGATGCCGTCGTCATCGGAGCGGGCCCGGTAGGCCTGTTCCAAGTGTTCCAACTGGGCCTGCACGAAGTGCAGGCCCATGTCATTGATGCCCTGCCCTACGCTGGCGGCCAATGCATGGAGCTCTATGCCGACAAGCCGATCTACGA
>DGQR01000150.1:0-891 GCA_002390825.1 Rhodoferax sp. UBA4409 | reverse complement strand
GGTCACCACCGGCCGCGGCCTCACGCAAAGTCTGCTGCAGCAGATAGCGCCTTTTCAGGCGCAGATGCATTTCTCCCAGTTGGTCGAATCGGTCACCCGTTTGGAGGATGGTCGTTTACACCTGGTCACCGACGCTGGTACCACATTCATCACCAAGGCCTTGTTTGTAGCCGCCGGTGTGGGTGCTTTCGTTCCTCGCAAACCGGCTGTTCCGGAGCTTGAGCATTTCGAGAACCTTCAGGTGCATTACCCCCACGACGCCGCCCTGCCGGAAGGCAGTTTGCACGGTGCCCACGTAGTTGTACTGGGTGGGGACGAATCGGCCGTTACTGCCGCATTGCAAGCGGCACATGGGCCAGTGGATGCCCACCGTCCTGCCAGTGTGACCTTGATCCACCGGCGCGATGTTTTCACGGCTGAGCCCGCCACACTGCAGCAATTCGATGCCGCTCGCGCTAGCGGCACCATCCGGGTTTTGCCAGCCCAGGTCACCGGATGCGGCACCGATGGTTCGCGCTTGAATTCATTGCGCGTATTGACGGCGGAAGGCACCGAGATATCTGTGGCCGCTGATCATGTGCTGGTGCGCTTGGGCGTTTCACCAAAGATGGGACCGATTGCCGACTGGGGTTGGACCCTTGAACGCAAGCAGGTGCCAGTGAGCACAGAGACCTTCCAGAGCGAAATTCCAGGAATTTTTGCAGTCGGCGATATAAATTTTTATCCAGGAAAGCGAAAATTGATTTTGAGTGGCTTTCATGAGGCTACACTAGCGACCTTCGCAGCGATGGCCTTTATTTCTCCAGAGAAAAAAGTGCTCTTGCAGTACACCACCACGAGCCCGAGATTGCATCAGCTCCTCGGTGTTGGAACCCAAGAAAAAAGTTAGCG
>DGQR01000047.1 GCA_002390825.1 Rhodoferax sp. UBA4409 | reverse complement strand
GCCAAGGGCAAGGAAGTCATGGAAGCCTTCCTGAAGGCCGAGGGCAAGAAGATCAATGTGCTTTATGCACACAACGACGATATGGCGATCGGCGCCATCCAGGCCATCGAAGAAGCCGGCCTCAAGCCCGCCAAAGACATCTTGGTGATCTCGGTGGACGGTGTGAAGGGTGCCTTTGAAGCCATGATTGCCGGCAAGTTGAACGTCAGCGTGGAATGCAGCCCGCTGCTCGGCCCGCTGGTCATGGCCACCGCCAAAGACATCGTGGCCGGCAAAACCGTGGCACGCCGCATCATCGGCAAAGACGGTGTGTACCCCATGGAAACCGCGGCCAAAGAGTTCCCCAGCCGCCAGTACTGATCTCCTTGATCTCCTGTTAGTTAGCTTCGGTCATTCGTTTTGGCCTGCGGCTTCGGCTGCAGGCCTTTTTTCACGTAGAACATGACACACACACCACCAACGGCGCAGGCTGTGGCACCGGTGCTGGAGCTTTCCGGCATTGCCAAACAGTTCGGACCCGTGCGGGCGCTCTCGGGCGTGGGACTGCGGCTGTATGCCGGTGAAGTCCATGCGCTGATGGGCCAGAACGGCGCGGGCAAATCTACCCTGATCAAAGTGCTCACCGGCGTCTACCAGGCCGATGAAGGCGACATGCGGCTCAACGGCAGCTCCATACGCGCCACATCCACGCTAGACGCCCAGCGCCTGGGCATCAGCACGGTGTATCAAGAGGTCAATTTGTGCGCCAACTTGTCGGTGGCTGAAAACATATTTGCGGGCCGTTACCCGCGCAAGGGGCTCGCCGGTGCATGGGCCATTGACTGGCCCGCCATGCACCGCGATGCGCGTGCGCTGCTGGCACGACTGAACCTCGACATTGATGTCACCCAGACGCTGGCTAGCTTCTCGGTCGCAGTACAGCAAATGGTCGCCATCGCCCGAGGCCTGAGCATCTCGGCCCAGGTGCTGATATTGGACGAACCCACCTCCAGCCTGGACGATGAAGAAGTAGAGCGCCTCTACGTCGTGCTGCGCCAGCTGCGCGACCAGGGCATGGCCATCTTGTTTGTGACCCACTTTTTGGACCAGGTCTATGCGCTGTGCGACCGCATTACCGTGTTGCGCAATGGCGAGTTGGTCGGCGAGTACCCGGCGGCAGCGCTGGGCCACAACGCCCTGATTGCCGCCATGGTGGGGCGCGAGCTGGCTCCTGCGTCTAGTGCAGACGCCGCTGCTGATGAAGCCCGCGCGCAGGCGCCGGAGTGGCTGCAAACCAAAGCGCTCAACCGCCGTGGCCATGTGAAAGCCATGGACCTCGGCATTCGCCGGGGCGAGGTGGTGGGCCTGGGCGGCCTGCTGGGCTCGGGGCGTACCGAGCTGGCGCGCCTGCTCTTCGGACTGGACCGCAGCGATGCGGGCGAGATCACGCTCGATGGCAAAACGGTGCGCATGGACTCGCCCGTTACCGCCATCCAGCTGGGGCTGGGCCTGTGCCCGGAGGACCGCAAGGCCGAGGGCATCATTGCCGAGCTTTCGGTGCGCGAAAACATCGTGCTGGCCTTGCAGGCCCGCCAAGGCCTGTGGCCCGCCATAGGCCGGGTGCAACAAACCACGCTGGCCGAGGGCTATGTCAAAGCCCTGGGCATCAAGACCGCCGATGTGGACACGCCCATCGGGCAGCTCTCAGGCGGCAACCAGCAAAAAGCCGTCTTGGCCCGCTGGCTGGCGACTCAACCCAGCCTGTTGATATTGGACGAACCCACGCGCGGCATCGACATCGCCGCCAAGCAGGAAATCATGAACGAGATACTGGCACTGGCCAAACAGGGGATGGCGGTGCTGTTCATCTCCTCCGAGATGGAAGAAGTGGTGCGCGTCTCCGACCGCATCGTGGTGCTGCGCGACCGCGCCAAGGTGGGCGAGCTGCCCGCCGGCACGAACGACCAGGCGGTCTACGCCATGATTGCGGGGCAGGCATGAGCATGGCGAACACACCTTCCCTTGTGAAGCGGGTGCAAGCGCACCCTTTGCTGTGGCCGGTGGTCACGCTGATCCTGATCCTGATGGTCAACGCCAGCCTGAATCCCGGCTTCTGGATGCTGCAGTGGCGCGATGGCCATCTCTACGGCAGCGTCATCGACATCCTGAACCGCGCCGCACCACTGATGCTGGTGTCGCTAGGCATGACGCTGGTCATTGCCACCCGCGGCATTGATATCTCGGTGGGCGCTACCGTGGCCATCAGTGCGGCGGTAGCGGCCCTGATGGTGGGCGGTAAGCTGGTCATCACCGATGGTGTGGCCCAGCATGTGAGCCGCTTTCCCATGTGGCTGGCTATCGTGTGCGCCCTGCTCACTGCTCTGGCTTGCGGGCTTTGGAACGGGGTGCTGGTGGCCAAGATCGGCCTGCAGCCCATCATTGCCACGCTGATCCTGATGGTGGCGGGCCGTGGTGTGGCGCAGTTGCTCACGGACGGACAGATCGTCACGGTCTACTACCCGCCGTATTTCTATATCGGCAGTGGCTATCTGTGGGGCTTGCCCTTTGCGCTGTTCATCGCGGGCTTTGTCTATCTGTTGATGCATCTGGCGGTCACCCGCACCGCGCTGGGCTTGTTCATTCAGGCCATCGGCATCAACCCCGCAGCGGCCCGTGTAGCCGGCGTGCGGGAGCGGCTCATCAGCATTTGTGTGTATGCCTTTTGCGGGCTGACGGCGGGCATTGCCGGCCTGATCATCAGCTCCAACGTGAAGAGCGCGGACGGCAACAACGCCGGTAACCTGCTGGAGCTGGACGCCATTCTGGCGGTCACGCTGGGTGGCACCTTGCTCACCGGCGGGCGCTTCACGCTGGCGGGCAGCATGATTGGCGCGCTGATCATCCAGACGCTGACATCGACCATCTATTCCATCGGCGTGCCGCCTGAGATCAACCTCGTGGTCAAGGCCGCCGTGGTATTTGTGGTCATGCTGATGCAGTCGGCAGAGTTCCGCCGCGCCGTGCGCGGCTGGGTGGTGCGCCCCGCTGCCGGGAGCCATGCATGAAACTCCAGAGCAAATACATTCCCCTGGCGGCCACCATCTCGCTGTTCGCTGCCATGTCAGTGTTCGGGGCGGTGTCGTACACCGGCTTTCTGTCGCCCCAGGTGTTCCTGAACCTGCTGATCGACAACGCCTTCCTTGTCATCGTGGCCGTGGGCATGACCTTCGTCATCCTGTCCGGCGGGATCGATCTGTCGGTGGGCTCGGTGGTAGCACTGAGCACCATCGTGCTGGCCAAACTGGTGCAACACCTGCATTGGGACCTGATGGCTGCCATTCCACTGGTGTTGTGCATGGGCACGCTGTTCGGCGCCTTCATGGGCTGGTTGATCCAGCGCTTCCGTCTGCAGCCGTTCATCGTCACCTTGGCGGGCATGTTCCTGGCGCGCGGGCTGTGCTACCTGATCAGCATCGACTCCATCAGCATCACCGACGAGGCCTACACCGTGCTGGCGCAAACCCGGCTGCACCTATGGTCGGGCGGTCCCATGGTGTCCATCAGCGCGGTGCTGGCGCTGGCTGTGTTGGTAGCTGCCGTGTTTGTGGCCCACGGCACTGAGTTCGGCCGCACGGTGTATGCCATAGGCGGCTCCGAGCATTCGGCCGTGCTCATGGGCCTGCCGGTAGCGCGCACCAATGTGCTGGTGTATGCCTTGAGCGGCTTTTGTGCGGCGCTGGGCGGCGTGGTGTTTACCTTCTACATGCTCTCGGGCTACGGCCTGCACGCCGTGGGGCTCGAGCTGGACGCGATTGCCGCCGTGGTCATAGGCGGCACTTTGCTCAGCGGCGGGGGGGGCTACATGGTGGGCACGCTGTTCGGGGTTCTGACCCTGGGCGTGATCCAGACCTTGATCATGTTCGACGGCTCCTTGAGCTCGTGGTGGACCCGCATCGTCATCGGAGCCCTGCTGTTTGTGTTCTGTGTGCTGCAGCGGGTGTTTGAAGCCGGTCGCAAGCCGGGGGTTTGAACTTTAGAGTCAAATAGGCTGCTTGCGCCCATTGAATGTGCGCAAGCAGCTCCTGAATTCATAGCAAACAACACCGGAAATCTTTATGCAATACCGTCCTCTCGGCCGTACCGGCTGGAATGTTTCCACTGTGAGCTTCGGCGCCTGGGCCATTGGGGGCACCTGGGGTGAGGTGGATGACAAGGACTCCATGGCCGCCCTGCACCGTGCGCTGGACCTGGGGGTGAACTTCTTCGACACCGCCGATGTGTATGGCGATGGCCGCAGCGAGCGCCTGCTGGCACGCCTGCGCAAGGAGCGCAGCGAGCCGTTTTATGTAGCCACCAAAGCCGGCCGCCGGCTGGTGCCCCATGTGGCAGCCGGTTTTACCCCCGCCAACCTGACTGCCTTTGTGGAGCGCAGCCTGCAAAACCTGCAGACCGAGGCGATCGACCTCCTGCAACTGCACTGCCCGCCGACCGACGTGTTTTACATGCCCGAAGTCTTCGGCGTGCTGGACGACCTGGTGGCCGCCGGCAAGCTGCGCCACTACGGCGTGAGTGTTGAGAAAGTGGAAGAAGCGCTCAAGGCGATCGAGTACCCCGGGGTGCAGAGTGTGCAGATCATCTACAACCTGTTCCGCCAGCGCCCGGCGGAGCTGCTGTTCGAGCAAACACAAAAGCGGGGCGTGGGCATTCTGGCCCGCTTGCCGCTGTCCAGCGGATTGCTCAGCGGCAAGATGAGTGCCCAGAGCACCTTTGCAGAAGACGACCACCGCGGTTTCAACCGCGAAGGCGCGGCGTTCGACAAAGGCGAAACCTTCTCGGGGCTGGACTTTGCGGTCGGTTTACAGGCAGTCGAGGCCATGCGCCCGCTGGTGCCCGCGGGCATGAGCATGGCGCAAATGGCCTTGCGCTGGATCCAGATGAATCCGGCAGTGACCTGCAGCATCCCCGGCGGCAAGAACCCCGCCCAAGTGAGCGACAACGTCGCCGCAGCGGATATGCCTTTGCTTAGCCACGCCACCATACAGGCCTTGGCGGATGTCTATGAGCAATACGCCAAACCTTTGGTGCACCAGCGCTGGTGAACAGTGCCGGTGAGCAGCGCCGGTAAAGCCCGCAGTGCTTGAGCCGGTAGAGGTTAGCGGACCAGCAAGACCGGCGTTTTGCAGTGGGCCAAGACCTGCGTGGCGACCGAGCCCATGACCAGGTTGCCCAGGGCACTGTGGCCGTGGGAGCCCATGACCAAAAGGTCAAACTGCCCGTCCTCCGCCAGCTTGCCGATCAGGCTGCCGGCGGGTCCTACCTTCCACTCCACCTTGGCATCAATGCCATGGCGCTTCAAAAACTTGGTGGTGGTCGACAGGACTTTGGCCGCCTCTTCGGCGTGGTAGGCGTCCACGGTGCTTTTGCCAAGTGCCGCTTTGGCCCGTGGGGGCAAGGCGGTTTGGGCGTTGAACACGGTGTAGTCGTGGCCGGGAGCCAAGAGCGCTTCATGCGTGCTCAGGTAGGCCAGCATTTTTTTGCTGTAAGAGCTTCCATCGACAGCGAGCAAAATCTTCATGGTTATCTCCTGGTTGTGGGTTCAGTGTAAAACAGCCCTTAGATGCGGATTTGAGCTAAGTCAAGAAACACCCCCTCTGGAGGCATGTATGGTCATTGCGCTATCTACCCGGCGCCGTAGCTCTTTGAAATGGCTAGGCGCCAGTGTGCTCGCTGCCATGTTGCCGGCCGGCACGGTGCAGGCGGACAACCGCCCCGCCTTGATGCTGGCCACCGAGCACACGCCCAGCTTTGCCGGACGCGATGCCTGGGTCAGCGAAAAATACGATGGGGTACGCGCCTACTGGGATGGCCGTCAATTGCTCACGCGGGGCGGCCATCGCATCGAAGCCCCTGCTTGGTTTACCGCGGGTTGGCCCGCCTTTGCGCTGGATGGTGAGTTGTGGGCGGGCCGCGGGCGCTTTGCCGAGGCGGTGTCCACCGCGCGGCGAGAGTCGCCGGACGATGCTGCCTGGCGTGGCCTGCGTTACATGGTGTTCGACTTGCCTGCGCAGGGTGGACGCTTTGAAGCCCGTTATGCAGCGCTCCTCGCCGCAGTGCAATCCATGCAACAGGCATGGGTGCTACCCGTACTGCAAAGCCCTGCCCCGGATGCTGCGGGCTTGCAGGCGCTGCTGGCGGATACCACCCGCGCGGGTGGTGAGGGCTTGATGTTGCACCGGGCCAGCGCGCTATACCAGGCGGGCCGCTCGGCAGACTTGGTCAAGCTCAAGCAGTTTCAAGACGCCGAAGCCCGTGTGCTCTCGCATGTAGCGGGGCAAGGCCGTTTGCAGGGCCAGACCGGCGCGCTGTGGGTCGAGTGGCGCGCCACTGAAGGTGCCAAAGTGCATCGTTTCAAACTCGGAAGCGGCTTCACCGATGCCGAGCGCGCAGACCCGCCGGCGGTGGGTAGTTGGGTCACGTTCCGCTACCGGGGCCTCACTGCGCAGGGGGTGCCGCGCTTTGCCAGTTATTTGCGGCCGGCTGCCGTGATGGATTTGTAGCGGGGGAGTGTCAGACCTCGATCAAAAAGTCTGACCGAAAGCCCAATTGCTCGTTTTTGCGCACATAGCCAAGCGGGTTGGCCACCACACGGCAGCGGCCCACGCGATAGTCGCTCGGGGCGTGCAAGTGGCCGTGCAGCCACAGGTCTGCTGCGGGGAGCAAATCGTCCAGCGCATTACAAAAGCCTGCGGTGCCGGGCACCATGCCGTAGCGCGGATCGGCACTTTTCAAGCTGGGGGCAAAGTGGGTCACCACTACCGTGGGCCCCTGGTGCGGCTCTGAAAGAGCCGCGCGCAGCCATGCTTGGCAGGTCATGGCCTGCTCGCGCAGGCCTTCTGCGAGCCATGGTGCACCGTGGCGGGAGACCAAGGCTTTCTTCAGGTAATAGTTGGCAGCGCGGAATGCCTTTTCTCGCGCCTTGAGTTGCCGCTCGGGCGGCTCACTCGCGGCCAGCGCATCAAAGTCGGTCCACAGCGTGGTGCCGATGAAGCGCACGCCGTGCATCACCATAGCCTCGCGCTCCAGCCACTGAACGCCTAAGCGGGCACAGGTCGCGCGCAGGCGCGTGTGGGCCTCGTCAAAGTCGAGGGTGTCGTACTCGTGGTTGCCCGGCACAAACAGCACCGGCACCGGCCAGCCGTGCAGGGGCGAAAAGCGCTCCAGCCCGAAGTCGTCTCCCGCCAGCTGGGAACCGGGCTGGTACGAGCCGATATCGCCCGCGAGCACCAGTAGGTCAGCGCCGGGCAGCGGCGTGGCTTGCCAATGAGGGTGCGCCTCCAGGTGAAGGTCTGAGAGCAGTTGAATCTTCATGCTGAAAAAATTGTTTGACCCAGCGCTGCCACCTGGGTTCGCAGCCAGGCGTGGGGGCTGGCACCGTCCAAGCGTTGGTGCCACAGCGCATCGACTTGGATCGGCGGCACGGCAAATGGCAGCTCGCGGATCACGAGTTGATCGGCATAGCCGGTCACATTCACGAAATGGCGCGGCAGCACCGTCAGCAGGTCGGACTGCACCACCACCTTGCCTGCAGTAAAAAACTGGTTCACCGTGAGCACGACCCGGCGCGTGCGCTTGAGACTGACCAGAGATTCGTCAATGAAGCCGAAGGCCCGCCCCGAGAAGCTCACCAGCATGTGGGAAGCCGCGCAGAAGCGGTCCAGCGTCAATTCGCCCACCGTCAAAGGGTGGTCCTTGCGCATGACGCACACATAGTCGCCCACAAACAGGCGGTGGTGCAAAAAAGTCTCGGCAGCGCCGGCCTGTGCACGCGCAGTCAGGTCGGCAAGCACCGCCGGGAAGTGTCCGATGGCCAGGTCTGCCCCGCCTTCTTCCAGCACTTTGCGCGGGTCGCGGGTGGTGAGGGGCACCACCCTTAGCGACACCCCCGGGGCATCCCGGGCCAGCACTTTGACCAGGCCGGGCATCAGCTCCGCCGCGGTCGCGTCAGCCATGGTGAGTACAAAGGTCGTGGTGGCACCGCTGGGCTCAAACACGCTGGGGGCGAGAGATGCCTGCAGCTTTTGCAGCGTCTCGCGCACGGCGGGCCACAGCTCTTGCCCGCGGGCGGTCGGCTCCAGGGTGCGGCCGTTGCGCACCAGCAGTTCGTCGTTCAGCGCCTCGCGCAGGCGACGCAGCGCGTTGCTGACTGCCGGTTGGGTGAGGTTGAGTTGGGTGGCAGCCCGGGTCAGGCTGCGCTCGGACATGACTACGTCAAAGACCTTGAGCAGGTTCAGATCAAAAGTCCGGAGATTGATACGGCTGGTGGGCATGGCTAACTATAAATGCCGTGAATACCAAGCATCACCAACATAAAGTTGAATGACACTAGGGGAAACCCTATGATTCGCTCACTTCAAAAATTTTTATCCAGTGAGCATCAACCTTTTCAAGGAGTTTGCCATGACACCCGTTACCTCTACCCCCTATTTTTCGTATTCCACCGCTCAGCCCCGTGCCACCCGCGTACGCCGTGAAACTGTGGAAGCTTCCCGCACTCTGTCCGGCATGTTGCTCGCGGCTGTGCTCTCCGCCTTGTTGGTGGTTGCAGACCAAGTGATCGACACTTGGGTCGACGGCCATATGTTGGCGGCTTGGGTCGCGTTGTGGACCGTCGCATTTGCCGCTCTGGCTCTGCTGGCGCCTCCCCTGCGCAAAGTGTCCTCAGGTTTGGCCACGTTCATGGCCGTGGCCGTGCAGTCCTACAAAGTGCGCCGCATGGAAGAAAAGATGTGGGAATATGCCCATCACGATCCCCGCATCATGGCCGAACTGCAACACGCTTGGTTGCGCAGCCAGAGCCAGAGCCAGAGCCAGATCTGATCTGGTCCAGTGTTGATTCCGACCTTCGCTCACGGGTCGTGACGAAAAAAAGCCACCGTAAGGTGGCTTTTTTGTTGCGTGGCAGGCTGCAGAGGTGTCCGCCGCGCCTGGCTCTGGATGTGTCCCTCAGGCAGCTAAACGCTGGGCCAGTTGGGTTTTGGTCTCTTCGAGTTCCTTCGGCAAATGGTAGGCCAGTTGGCTGAACAGTTCGGTATGCAAGGCGATTTCTGCCTTCCAGTCGTCTTTGCTCAGGCTGGTGACGGAGTCAAACTGTGCTTGACTGAAGTCCAGTCCGGTCCAATTGATTTCGCTGTACGCGGGGGCCACACCGAACCCGGTCTCGACGCCGGCGGCTTTGCCTTCCAAGCGGTCGATCATCCATTTCAGAACGCGCATGTTTTCGCCGTAGCCGGGCCAGACGAATTTGCCGTCATCACCCTTGCGGAACCAGTTGGTGGTGAAGATCTTGGGCTGCTTGGCACCGCTACCGGCCAGCTTGGAGCCGATGTTGAGCCAGTGTTGGAAGTAATCGCTCATGTTGTAGCCCATGAAAGGCAACATCGCAAACGGGTCGCGGCGCACGATACCGGCTTGGCCGGTGGCTGCTGCGGTGGTCTCGGAGCCCATGGTTGCGGCCATGTAGACGCCTTCGGTCCAGTTGCGTGCTTCTGTGACCAATGGCACGGTGGTAGAGCGGCGGCCACCGAAGATGAAGGCGTCAATCGCCACACCGTTGGCATCGTCCCACTGGCTGTCCAGCGCCGGGTTGTTGCCGGCGGCGACCGTAAAGCGGGCATTGGGGTGAGCGGCTTTGGCGCCGGTTTCCTTGGCGATGGCGGGAGTCCAGTCCTTGCCTTGCCAGTCAATCAAGTGGTCCGGCAGGCCGCCGGTGTCTTTTTCCATGCCTTCCCACCAGATGTCGCCATCGTCGGTCAGCGCGACGTTGGTGAAAATCACGTTTTTGTCCAAGCTGGCCATGCAGTTGGGGTTGGTGTGATAGTTGGTGCCGGGTGCTACACCGAAGTAACCTGCTTCGGGGTTGATCGCATACAACTTGCCGTCGGCATTCGGCTTGATCCAGGCGATGTCGTCACCGATGGTGGTGACCTTCCAGCCTTCAAAACCGGTGGGTGGCACCAGCATCGAGAAGTTGGTTTTGCCGCAGGCGCTCGGGAAGGCCGCTGCCACGTGGTACTTCTTGCCCTCGGGGTTGGTCACGCCGAGGATGAGCATGTGTTCTGCCAACCAGCCTTGGTCACGCCCCATGTTGGAGGCAATACGCAGTGCAAAGCACTTTTTGCCCAACAGGGCGTTGCCGCCGTAGCCCGAGCCATAAGACCAGATTTCGCGGGTCTCGGGGTAGTGCACGATGTACTTGGTCTTGTTGCAAGGCCACTTCACATCGGCCTGGCCTTCTGCCAAAGGTGCGCCCACGGTGTGCACGCAGGGCACGAAAGCGCCGTCTACGCCCAACACGTCATACACCGCCTTGCCCATTCGGGTCATGATGCGCTGGTTAACCGCCACATAGGCGCTGTCAGACAACTCGATGCCGATGTGCGCAATGTGCGAGCCCAGTGGGCCCATGGAGAAAGGCACCACATACATGGTGCGGCCTTTCATGCAGCCGTCAAACAGAGCAGGTGTGCCGTCGGACTGACCGGTTTGCAGAATCTTGCGCATCTCTGCAGGGGCCATCCAGTTGTTGGTGGGGCCGGCGTTTTCTTTGCTCTCTGCGCAGATGTAAGTGCGGTCTTCCACGCGGGCCACGTCGGTCGGGTCGGAGCAGGCGAGGAAACTGTTGGGGCGCTTGAGCGGGTTGAGTTTTTTGAAGGTGCCCGCGTCGACCAACTGTTGGCATAGGCGTTGGTACTCTTCTTCAGAGCCGTCGCACCAGTACACGTCTTTGGGTTTGCACAAAGCCACCATGTCGGCCACCCAAGCGACCAAGGCCGGGTTTTTGACGTAGCTGGGAGTGTTGAGGGACAGGCCCTGCATCACGGGTGCGTTCATAAAAAGCTCCTAAGTTTGAAAATCGTCTTTTCAAAATCAGGTGCTGCTACGCGCTCAGCCACGAACTTTGAGAAACCGGCTTTCGTCCGACGCATTGGCACTAAAGCCTTTGGATCAGGAGCCTGATTCTATGAACTCGTTCTAAAGTTACAAAGCGATTACTGCTTAACTTTATGCAAAAGACGCATTGGTTTATGCGCAAGAGTAAGAGGCCCAAAAAAAGGCGAGAAGTCCTCGCCCTGTGGAAATGGCGGTGTCCACTCAGGGAGCCGTCAATACCTTTTCAATCTGGGCGATCAGTTTCGGGTCTTCCGGGGACATGTCACTAGGGAAGCTGCCCACCACTTTGCCGCGCCGGTCCACTAGGTACTTGTGAAAGTTCCAGCGTGGGCTTTGGCCCGTCTGCGCCGCAAGCTCTTTGAACAGGGGATTCGCCTGCACGCCAGTGACGGCGCTCTTCGCGAACATCGGGAACTTAACCCCATAGGTGTTGAAGCACAGGTCTGCAATCTGCTTGCTATTGCCGGGCTCTTGCTGACCGAAATCGTTCGATGGGAATCCCATCACCACCAGGCCGCGCTGCTGAAAGCGGGCGTATACCTTTTCAAGGCCCTGGTACTGCGAGGTAAAACCGCAATAGCTGGCGGTGTTTACGACCAGAGCCACCTTGCCGCTGTACTGGCACAGATTCTGGGGGCTGTCGTCTTGCAGGCGGGGCAGGTTCTTTTGCCATAGGGCAAGGCAAACTGCTGCCTTGCTATCCTGTGGCGTGGCAGCAAAAATGTTTGCTGCAATGCCCAATAAAAAAGCGGCCGAAGCCGCTTGTTGGATGCCGGAGGCCATCGGGTCCGCCCCTGTCAGGCCATGGACACTGCAATGAACGCCAACAAAAACATCAACACGGCGCCCACGATGGGCAGCACGATAGGCATCAAAGGCACTACCTCGTCCACCGGATCGGCGGGGTGGTTGTCATCGGAGTGAACGGGTGCAGACATGGTCGATCCTCAGGGTGTCGTTGGTATGGCCGGATTTTAGCGCCAGCAGCCCGATTTGGCTCAACTATGCTGCTCAGCGTCTTGTCACAGGTACTTCACACCTGTCAAAGACTGCGCTATCGTGGTCACAGCACAAGCCTGTGCCGGAGGCGTTGGATGACCAAGCGTTCGTTGTTTATGCCCCAAGGTGGGCACCTGATCCCGTCGCCGGGGTTGGAGCGCGCGCCTGTTCTCGACTTAATGTGCTCCCATTTCGTGCTGACATTGGCGGCCCGGCAAGGGGCGGGGTTCAATGTGCGGCGCGATTTCAATGGAGTCGTCGGTCTGGCTGGCCGCCACTTGCTGTGGCCGGTGTCTGTGTTGGGCCGGCTCCGCGAGTTTCTGGGGCGACGCTGCTTGGGCAATGAGCTTTGGCGGGGCCATGAGTCTTTGTCGGCCACTGAATTTTTGGAACGGCACGGCGTCTGGTGCGGCCCCTACGATGAAGCGACGCTGTTTTTCTTCCTGGATGAATATGTCAAGGACCAGCCGAAAGACTTGATATCCGTGTTGGCCGTCACGGGCGAGTGGCTGAACGGCGCTCTGAAAAAGCAGTCCACCCTCGTCGAGAAAAACATCAACGCACTTGCCGGCTTGTTGCAGCTCAACAAGGCCGAGCGGGCCTTGTTGCTCTACGGGACCCTCGCCCGTTATCAGAGGGATATGCGCAGCATCCTGGTGGAGTTCAAAGTGAACAACGCCGCCGAGGCGTATGCCGCCATTGCCGATGTTGCCCATGTCAACCCCCAAGAGCTGGGCGAGGCCTTGCGCGCCGGCTCCCGGCTGGAGCGGATCGGGCTGGTCGAGAATCTGATCTCGGAGCACAACATCACCGACTTGGCAGACCTCATGAAGGTCAGTGAAAAGCTCCCGCCGGTGCTGATGCGGCAATACCGCGACCACGCCGAGTTGATGGCGGTTTTTACCCGGCTGTCGAGCAAAACAGAGCTGCGAATGCAGGACTTTGACTTTGTAGCCGAAGACGCAGCGGTGCTGTGCCGCGTCTTGCAACATGCCGTCGCCCGGCAGGAGCCCGGAGTGAACGTTTTGCTGTACGGCCCCCCGGGGACGGGCAAGACGGAACTCGCCAAGGTCATGGCCCACCACGCTGGCCTGGAGTTGTTTGAGGTGGAATATGCAGACCGTGACGGCAACTCCCTCAGCGGCCGTGACCGCTACCGCTCCCTGCAAATCGCCCAAGTCTTTTTGAAGGGTAGCGCACAGGCCGCTTTGTTGTTTGATGAGGTGGAGGATGTTTTCCCCCCGCTGTCGACGGAAACAGTCAGCTATCTGGCCCGTGCGGACGCGCACGTTGCCAAGGCCAGTGGCAGCGTGAGCGGCAAGGCGTGGGTCAACCAGATTTTGGAGTCCAACGCGGTGCCCACCATTTGGGTGACCAACCGGATTGAGCAGATCGACCCCGCTTTTTTAAGGCGCTTTGCCTACCATTTGGAGCTGAAATCCCCACCCCCCGGTGCCCGGGAGGGTGTGGTTCGCAAAACCCTGGAGGGAACGCCGGTGAGTGACGCTTTTGTCGCGCGGCTCTCCAGCCGCAAGGGGCTGACGCCTGCCCAAATTCGAACCGCAGCCCGTTTCGCGCGCTTGGGCAGAACCGACGCGGAGCAAGGCGATGTTGCCGGCCTCGAAGCACTGATCGACCGTCAGCTGAAGAATGCTGACCACGCTTTGGGGCGGCCACCCGCCACGCCAGGCCGCGCGCTGGCACTTAGCCGTTATGACTTGGATTACCTGAATATCGAATGTCGCTTTGAATTGCCGCGTATCGTGCAGGCGCTGGCGGCGCGGGGGCACGGAACCCTGTGCTTTTATGGGCTCCCGGGTACCGGCAAGACGGCGCTGGCCGAGCACATCGCGCAGGCACTGGGTCGCCCGCTGCACATCAAGCGGGCGAGCGACCTGATGAGCAAGTATGTGGGCGAGACCGAGCAGAACATGGC
>DGQR01000091.1 GCA_002390825.1 Rhodoferax sp. UBA4409 | reverse complement strand
GTAGGCCTGCACCATGCGGTTGCGCACATGGAGGGTGGCCTGGAAGCCGATTTGGGCTTTTTGTATGGCCACCATGGTTTCTTCCAGGCTGACTTTCGGGTTTTCCAGCTGCACTTCCCGTTGCAGGCGGCCGGATTCGTTCTGGGCAGCGCTGACTGCGCCAAGAGCGCTTTTGAGTTCGCCGGAGAAGCTGCCACCCACGCCTGAAGCGCTACTGGCCCCGCCGGGTTTGATCCCTATGGAGGGGCGGATGGAGGTGGGCATTGATACCGGGGTGAGCTTGAGATCCATGGTGGTCTCCCTGTAAGTTGGGTTGCCGCGAATCCTATGCCTGCACCTCATAGCGTATTTTTTTGAATTAGCCGGTAAAGCAGTGGCTTATTACCCTAATGTTTTGGAAGGTGGGTCGAATAATCAGCCCCATTCATGCGGAGAAGCCCGCCCTCAGCCCTGGAAACCACGACATGCCCGCAGTTGCCACCATTCCTGTGAACCCCACCTTGGGACAACGCCTCTTGGCGTTAGACCAAGGGCAGCGCATTCGCTTGGCGTTGGGCGTTGCGCTGTTTGTTGCCATCGCTGTGATCGGTATGGTCATGGGGCGCCAAGCAGAGTGGCGCGTGCTGTACTCGAACCTGGCAGACAAAGACGGTGGCGCGGTCATTGCCCAGCTGACCACCATGAATGTTCCCTATAAGTACACCGAAGGCGGTGGCGCCATCATGGTCCCGGCCGAGCGTGTGCATGACGTCCGTTTGAAGCTGGCCTCGCAAGGCTTGCCCAAAGGCTCTGTCAGCGGGTTCGAGATGATGGAGGCCAATCGCTTTGGCATGACCCAGTTTCAGGAGCGCCTGACGTTCCAGCGCGGCTTGGAGGGCGAGTTGACCCGTTCTATCCAGGCTCTGGCGTCTGTGTCCAGTGCCCGGGTGCACTTGGCACTGCCTAATCAGAATGGCTTTTTCCGGGAGCAGCAAAAGCCCTCGGCCTCCGTGCTGCTGAGCCTGCACCCCGGCCGCGCGCTTGACAAAGGCCAGCTCGCCGGTATCGTGCACTTGGTCGCGTCCAGTGTGCCGGAAATGAACCCCACTGCCGTCAGCGTGCTGGATGACACCGGCAAGCTGTTGTCCGCCAACCCGGATGGTGCTGCAGGTGTGGATGCCGAGCAGCTGCAATATGTGCAGCAGATTGAGCAGATCTATAGCCGGCGCATTCTGGACATGCTGGAGCCCCTGGTCGGCAAGCAAAACGTGAAGGCGCAAGTCACGGCGGAGCTGGATTTCTCGCAAACCGAAAGCACTACCGAGTCCCACAAACCCAATCAAACGGTGGATAGCAGTGCGGTACGAAGCCAACAGCTGGTCGAGAGCACTAACGGCGCGCAGCCTACGCCGCCAGCCGGCATCCCCGGTGCGACAACCAATCAGCCACCCGCCCAGGCTGCTGCGCCGATCAATGGCCAGCCGCAAGTCTTGGCTGCCAATGGCCAGGCAGGCGCAGCGGGTGCCAACAGTTCTTCCAAGAAAGAGTCCATCATCAATTACGAGGTGGACAAGACGGTGCGCGTGACCAAGGGTGCGATTGGCGTGATCAAGCGTATCAATGCTGCCGTAGTCCTGAACAACCAGAGCACGACCGACGCGAAGGGGGTCACGACCAGTGTGCCGCTGACCGACGCGCAGCTGGAAAAGATGACCGCCTTGGTGCGCGAAACCGTGGGCTTTAATCAAAGCCGTGGCGATTCTGTCAATTTGATGAATGCGCCGTTCGCCGCTGAAAAGGTGGATGCCAACGAGGTTCCACTGTGGCGCCAGCCTGAGTTGCAGGACTTGGCCCGCAGCTTGGCGTGGCCTTTGGGCACCCTGGGTATGGCGGCTCTCGTCTTCTTGGGTGTTATTCGCCCAGCCATGAAGGCACTGACGCAGCCGATCCCTGCGGCTGAGAACACGGCAGAAGAAGATTTTGCGCAGTTGGATGCGATCGAGAATGACCAGCCGGAACGCCCACAACTGACCGGCCCGGACGGCACCAGCAGCGATGCAGCGCAAGCCTCGCCAAGTGAACTTCGCCTGGAAGATGCCCGCAAGTTGACCCGTGATAACCCGGCTGCGGTGGCAAACATCGTCAAGGCATGGATGAATGGAGAAGCACCGGCTTAATCTCCGGCGCAAAATATCACCATGGCAAACGAAGACGGACTCCAAGACGCAGCGATCCTCATGATGTCTCTCGGCGAAGCCGAGGCATCGGAGGTGTTCAAACACCTGTCCCCCAAAGAGGTACAGCGACTGGGGGAGGCGATTGCCAAAACCACCCAGCTCACCCGCGAAAAAGTGGATGAGGTGGTCGATAAATTTACCGGGGTGGCTGCCTCGCAGAGCTTGCTGGTGTCTAACTCGGGCGACTATGTGCGCTCGGTGTTGAAGCTGGCGCTGGGCGACGACAAGGCGGCGCTGCTGATTGACCGTATTTTGCAGGGTGGCGATGTCTCCGGCATTGAAAGCCTGAAATGGATGGATCCGCTCTCTGTGGCGGAGTTGCTGCGCAACGAGCACCCGCAAATCGTTGCGGCGATTCTGGTGCACTTGGACTACGACCAGGCCGCTGACGTGCTCAAAAACCTGACTGAGCGGCAACGCAACGAGGTGATGTTGCGTGTAGCCACGATGGAGGGTATCCAGCCCACCGCCCTGAAGGACCTGAATGAAGTGTTGTTCAAGGTGCTGGCAGGGGGGGACAAGGTTCGCAAGTCTTCCTTGGGTGGTGTGAAGACAGCGGCTGAAATGATCAACTTGATGGGTACTGCGATCGAGGGTACCGTGATCGAGTCGATCCGCAGCCATGACTCAGACTTGGCCCAGAAGATCATGGACAAGATGTTTGTGTTCGACGATGTCAACAAACTTGACGACAAAGCAATCCAAATGGTGCTCAAAGAAGTGTCTGCGGATGTGCTGGTCGTGGCGCTCAAGGGTGCACAGCCCGAGCTCAAAGACAAGATTCTGGCGAACATGTCGTCTCGCGCTGCGGCGACCCTCAAGGAAGACTTGGAGTCCCGCGGGCCGATGCGCCTTTCCGAGGTGGAAGCGCAGCAGAAAGAAATTCTCAAGATCGTGCGGCGCCTGGCAGACGAAGGCCAGATCGTGATCGGTGGTGGAGGTGGCGACGACGCCATGGTCTGATGAGTCGCAATCAAGCCCGTTTTATCCCCGGCGAAGAAATCGGTTCCGTCACGGACTGGGACTTTGTCGATGTAGACACCTCGAAATCCAAATTCGCGGCCAAGCTGGCAGCGCAGGCTTTGCTGGAGGAGCAGGCCAAAGAGGCCAGCGTCCGCCAGACCTCTTTTTCAGAGGGCCATGCCCAAGGCTATGCAGAAGGTTTTGCCCAAGGGCATGCGCAGGGCACGCTGGAAGGCCAGCGGCAACTCAATGAGTACATCGCCAACGAAAGCCGGTCGACTGCTGAGAGCTTCGCCCAGATATTTATTTCCGCGAACGCCCAGCTTGCAGAGGCCGAACAGGTGATGGCAAAAGGCGTGTTGGAGTTGGCCTGTGAACTGGCTCGCCAGGTGTTGCGCCACGAAATGTCCACCAACCCGAATGCCCTGCAGCCCGTCGTGCGCGAGGCGTTGAGTGTTCTGGCGATTGATAGCAAAGCGGCCTTGGTACGGCTGAATCCTCTGGACATGGAGGTGCTGTCGGAGGTATTGCGCCAGGAGTTTTCTAACCTGTCCCTGACCTTGCTGCCCGATAGCTCCATCAGCCGCGGAGGCTGCATAGTGGAGTCCGCAGGTACGGTGGTGGATGGCACCGTGGAACAACGCTGGCGCAAAACCGTGGCCACATTGGGGTTGGATGCACCATGGGAGCCTGAAGATGTCCCTACCTGAGAGCCAGCCATCTGCCTCCACTGAAAAGTGGACCACCTTCCTTGGCCAAGCGCGGGATGCGGTGCGCGAGGAGTCGTCGCTGGAAGTGCGCGGCACCCTGACGAAATTGACCGGCTTGGTGCTGGAAGCCAGCGGAATCCGCGTGCCCGTTGGGTCGCAATGTGTGGTGACGATGCGTGCGCGTGAACCGGTGTTGGCCGAAGTGGTCGGATTTTCCGGGGACCGGGCGTATTTGATGCCGGCGGGTGATGTGCATGGCCTCTCTAGCGGCGCCGGAGTGGCCGCAGCGCCTGCCTTTGTGCCGGTGCCCCGTTTGGGTGAAAAACCAGCCACCGTGGATGCTGCTTCCGCCGGTATGTTGCGCCTGCCCTTGGGTGACGGACTGTTGGGCCGTGTGGTTGACTCACAAGGCTACCCCATGGATCGCATGGGCCCTTTGGCCGAAGTTGCGGCACGTGTTTTAGACCGCAAGCCCATCAATGCGATGGACCGTGCGCCAGTGCGCGAGGCGCTCGACACCGGAGTGCGCAGTATCAATGCGCTCTTGACTGTGGGGCGGGGCCAGCGACTGGGGCTGTTTGCAGGCTCCGGTGTGGGCAAGAGTGTGCTGTTGGGGATGATGGCCCGCTACACCCAAGCCGATGTGATTGTGGTGGGCTTGATCGGCGAGCGGGGCCGGGAAGTTAAAGAATTCATCGAAGACATTCTGGGCGTGGACGGGCGTGCCCGATCGGTCGTGGTTGCCGCGCCAGCAGATGCGCCGCCCTTGCTGCGTATGCAGGGGGCAACCTACGCCACTGCGATTGCAGAGTATTTCCGCGACCAAGGCCGGCATGTGTTGCTGCTGATGGATTCGCTGACGCGTTACGCGATGGCACAGCGCGAAATTGCCCTAGCCATTGGGGAGCCACCCGCGACCAAGGGGTATCCGCCTTCATGCTTTGCCAAGCTGCCCCAACTGGTTGAGCGCAGCGGCAATGGATTGAATGGTGTGGGTTCGATCACTGCGTTTTACACCGTCCTGTCAGAGGGGGATGACCAGCAGGATCCGATTGCGGATGCTGCGCGCGCCATTCTCGACGGCCATATTGTGCTGTCACGTGCCCTGGCAGAGTCGGGCCACTACCCGGCTATCGATGTGGAGCAATCGGCTTCCCGGGTGATGCACAACGTGGTGGATCGCGGGCATTTTGAACAGGCGCGGCGTTTCCGCAGCCTCTATTCTCGGTACCAGAAGGGCCGTGACTTGGTGCAAATTGGTGCCTATGCGCCGGGCTCTGATCCGATGTTGGACGAAGCCATTGCATTGCAACCCGGTATGCATCAGTTTTTGCAGCAGGATATGTTTGAGGCGGCACCCATGGAGCAAACGCTGGCAGAGCTGGCGATGAGCACCTCTGTAGAGGCCTTGCCATGAGTGACTCAACTGGCTTGCTGCTGGCGATTTCCTTGGCGGAGCGCAAGCGTGACGCGGTGGTGCAGCAGTTGGCCCAGAGTCAGCAAAATGTGCGCTCAGCGTTAGATCAACTGGAGCAACTGCGGTCGTATGCCGGCGATACCGACGGGCGTTGGGTCCGGAATGGCACGGTGGGTTTGTCCGTGGAGTTATTGAAGCATCACTACCAATTCAGTGGGCGTCTCCAACAGGCCATGGTGATGCAAGAGGGCGTGATCGCCAACCTGCGCCGTCAGGCAGAGCTCGTGCAAAAGCAATTGCAGGCGGCGGAATCCCGATTGTCCGGGCTGAAAACGGTGTTGTCCAAGCGGCGTGCTGAGGCGGAACGCTTGGCCCGGCGCCGGGAGCAGGCTGATATGGATGAAATGGCAGCGCAGCTTTTTGCGCGAACCCGCGCTCTTAAACTTCAGGGTGAAATGCTATGACGATTGAACTTGCCCCCAAAGCACAGCCCACACCGGCGAAGGAATCTGCGACCCAGGTGAATAAAAAGGCGTCGGCTGAGAGCTCCGCCAGCACTCCTGCGGTGCCCAGTTTCTTTGCGATTCTGGAAGGTATGGACGAAGCGCCTGCTGGCAATTTCATTTCCGGGGGCACGCTGGATAGCGGGTTGCCACTGGTGGGCGATGCTGTGCCGCTTCAAAGTGATGCGACGGGTGTTGCCGTGGATGATGAAGCGGAAGGGCTACTTGGTGATGCAGCGTTCTTGGCATTGCTGGGCGTAACTCCGCCTGCGGTGGCCATCACTACCCCAACGGAGGGTGTAGTGCCGAAGCCGGCCAAGCTGCAGAGCTCGGAGGGGGGCGCATCGCTGGTCGGTGTGCTGGATGCGGGAGCCAAGAATGCGCCTGTAGCTCCGACAAAGTCGGGCCGTGATGCGCTGCTTGCAGCGGCGGACGCGGCCAGTGAATCAGCGCTGGGTAATGCTGGAGATCGCACTACGGCGGCCAGCCCGGGCTTGCTGATGCCGCCCAAAGATGTGATGCCGGAGCGCATTCAGCGCATGTCACAGGACGCGATCGTTTCGATGTTCAAAGGTGTTGAGGCGATCCCTGTAGTTGGCGCTACTTTGCGGGACCGTGTGCAGGAGCCCGGTACGTCGACGCGGGGTGCCGGTTCTGATGCCCTCGCGCCACTGAGCGGTTTGCAGCAGAGCGCCGGCGGCGCCATGGGCGTGGATGGCGTGTTTGCCGGCTCGGCGACTGAGGCCATGGGCGAGCAGTTCGCTGAAGACGTGAAGTATTGGGTCGGGCAGGACATGCAAAAGGCGGAACTCACGCTGGACGGGTTCGGGCAATCGGCTGTCGAGGTGAGTATTTCTTTGCAAGGTAATGAAGCGCATGTGGCCTTCCGTACGGATGAGGCGCAAACACGTGACGCGCTGTCTAGCGCCAGCACGCAGTTGCAAGATGCCTTGAACCGTCAGGGAATGAGCTTGGCAGGGGTGTCGGTGGGTACATCCAATGCGGGAGATTCACGCGATAAGGCGGGTCAAGGCCAGAGTTCTCCATGGCGTCGCGCTCGCGTAGAGGGCGCAGAAGATGTTGCGGTATCCAGCGGCATAAAGCCCCTCAATTCAGGGCGGAACATTGATTTGTTTGTTTGAGTGATTTGGTGACAATGCAGAGAAACACCAAATAACCCCCCTTATTCATCTTTTGACTGAAGGTCAGCGTTGAATAATTCAACCAACAATAAGCCATAGAGGTACCTACGTGTCAGCAAAACCAGAAGCAGCCGATGCAGCTCCCCCTCCCGCTAAAAGCAAAAAGATGCTGATCATCATTGTTGCTGCGGTCTTGGTCCTGGTACTTGGAGGTGGCGGCGCTTTTTTCTTTATCAGTAAGAAAAATGCAGCTGCGGAAGAGGGCGGAGAAGAGGCCGCACCCCCACCGCCAAAAGCAGCAGCGGTTCAAGTGGATCCGAAGGCGGCACCTGTCTATTTGCCCATGGATCCGATGGTGGTGAATTTGTCCGATCCCGGTGGCGAGCGTGTTGCCCAAATTGGAATTACTCTCGAGGTAATTGACGCGAAAGCGTCTGACACCGTGAAAGCATATTTACCGACTATTCGTAGTAGCGTGTTGATGCTTATATCGCAGCGAACTGCTGATGAGCTGCTGAAGGCCGAAGGCAAAGAGAAGCTGGTTGAGGATATTTTGAAGGCTACCTCGGTTCCTTTCGGGGGCAGCATGGATGACGAGGAGGAGTCGACGGCCAAGAAAAAGAAAAAGAGAGTCGCGCAGGTGCAGTACCCGGTGACGGGTGTTTTGTTTTCCAGCTTTATCGTGCAGTAAACGGAGTTCCAGCCGGCTATGAGCGAATCCTTTCTTTCCCAAGAAGAGGTCGATGCCTTACTTGAGGGGGTCACTGGTGAGAGCCAGAAAACCGTCGAGGAAGCCGCCGAGCATGGTGAGGTGCGCTCGTACAACATCTCCAGTCAAGAGCGCATTGTTCGCGGGCGTATGCCCACGATGGAGATCGTGAATGAGCGGTTTGCCCGTAATTTGCGGGTGGGACTTTTTAACTTTATCCGGCGCAGCCCTGAGATCTCGGTGGGGCCGGTGGCTGTGCAGCGCTATAGCGCCTTCCTCCGTGAGTTGGCGGTCCCGACAAACTTCAATATCGTTGCCATCCGGCCCTTGCGGGGGAGCGGGCTGATTGTTTGTGAGCCGGCTCTGGTGTTTGGTGTGATCGACACGCTGTACGGCGGCATCGGCAAG
>DGQR01000043.1:15584-15741 GCA_002390825.1 Rhodoferax sp. UBA4409 | reverse complement strand
GGTGCTGCCTTGGGGCACCCTGGCTGCAAACCTGATCGGCGGCTATTTGATCGGCATTTGTGTGGCCGTCTTTCAGGCCATGCCGCAGCTGGATCCGGCGTGGCGCCTGGCGCTCGTCACCGGTTTTTTGGGGGCACTCACCACCTTCTCCAGCTTC
>DGQR01000043.1:6564-15524 GCA_002390825.1 Rhodoferax sp. UBA4409 | reverse complement strand
CTCACCACCTTCTCCAGCTTCTCTGCAGAGGTGGTGGCCATGCTCGGCCAACAGCGCTACCTGCTCGCCTTGGGCACGGCTGCGATTCACCTGTTGGGCTCTTTGGCCCTGACACTGGCCGGCCTGCGTACCGCTACATTTTTTATAGCTACCCGCGCATGATTTTCGGGCGCTACAGCTGCTTTTGATTCAGAAGACATCGCTGGCAGAAGCGCTCCGCCAGCCCCATCCAGTACCTGGCCAGCACTGCTACCCCATCGTTTACCCCTAGCCTGTCTGTCAGGGTTTGTTCAGCCGCAAAAGGGGGGGTAAGGCTTAGACTCCGTAGGTTCTTGATACGCGCCTGCGCTTGCCCGCGCACGGCATTGGGATAACTACAAACGGAGACACCATGGCACCCCTGCTCTCAATGTCCAGGCTGATCGATAAGGTCAGCACCTGGGTCGGCAAATTCACCATGTGGCTGATTCTGGCCACAACCCTGATCAGCGCTGGAAATGCGCTGGTCCGCAAGTTCTTCAACGTCAGCTCCAACGGTTTGCTGGAAATCCAGTGGTACCTGTTTGCTGCTGTGTTCATGTTGGGCGCAGGCTATGGCTTGTTGAAGAACTCGCATGTCCGCATCGATTTCATCTCTACCAAATTGAGCGACAGAGCCCGTAACTGGGTCGATGTGGGCGGAATCATTTTGGTTCTGTTCCCCTTCTGCGCCATCAGCATCTCGCTCGGCTGGCCGTTTTTCATGCAAGCCTTGGCGAGCGGTGAAATGTCGCAAAACGCCGGTGGCCTGATCCGCTGGCCCGCCTATGTGTTGATTCCACTGGGCTTTGCGCTGCTGATGCTGCAGGGTGTGTCGGAACTGATCAA
This sequence comes from Rhodoferax sp. UBA4409, assembly GCA_002390825.1. Taxonomy (GTDB): domain Bacteria; phylum Pseudomonadota; class Gammaproteobacteria; order Burkholderiales; family Burkholderiaceae_C; genus Allorhodoferax. Next base: position 14,657 of record DGQR01000043.1, on the reverse strand, counting down.
GCGTCTCGCCTTCCTCACCGGCAACGGCCCTGATGTCTTAAGCAGCGAAGACTCCAAATCTGACGACCAGAAGAAGCTCGAAGAGCTCGAAGCCCAAACCGCCAAGCTGTTGGCTGGAGACAAATAAATGCAAACCACGCTCTTGGCACAACAGTTTGTGCCCCTGATGTTTATCACGCTGTTCATCGTTCTGTTGACCGGCTTTCCTGTGGCCTTTGGCCTGGCCGCTACCGGCTTGGCATTGGGCTTTGTGGGTATTGAAGCCGGCCTTTTCCCGGCCGCCTTGTTCCAGGCCTTGCCGCTGCGTATCTTCGGCATCATGCAGAACGACACCTTGCTGGCGATTCCGTTTTTCACCTTTATGGGGATTATTCTGGAACGCTCCGGCATGGCAGAAGACCTGCTGGAAACCGTAGGCCAAGTGTTCGGCCCCGTGCGCGGTGGCGTCGCGATTGCCGTGATTCTGGTGGGCGCCTTGTTGGCTGCTACTACCGGTGTGGTGGCTGCTGCTGTGATTTCCATGGGCTTGATTTCTTTGCCTGTGATGCTGCGCTACGGCTACAGCCGCACGATTGCGACTGGCACGATTACCGCCTCGGGCACTTTGGCCCAAGCGATTCCACCATCCCTGGTGTTGATCGTGCTGGCCGACCAGTTGGGCCGCTCGGTGGGCGACATGTACTCCGGCGCTTTGATTCCCGGTTTGATGTTGGTGGGTCTGTACATTGCGTTCATCGCCGCTGTGGCGATCTTCAAGCCAGCGATGGTGCCCGCATTGCCTCCTGAGGCACTGCTGTACAAAGAAGACAACGGCGCCTCCGGCCACAAGTCTTTGCTGGCTCTGGTGCTGGTGTGCGCTGGTGTGGGTTACGCATGGGCGCAAGTGCATGACGGCCTGCTGACCAAATGGCTGGAGCGTGCAACCCCATCTGCTGGCGATGAAATCGTCATCCTGTCGCTGACCCTGGCTTCTTTGACCGGCTTGGCTTTGGCCATCATCAACCGCATCGCCAAACTAGGTTTGTTGTCCAAACTGGCAGAGCAAGTCACCTTTGTGCTGATGCCACCGCTGATCTTGATCTTCTTGGTGCTGGGCACGATCTTCTTGGGCGTTGCTACTCCGACAGAAGGTGGCGCGATGGGTGCGTTGGGCGCATTGATTCTGGCTTTCGGCAAACGCCGCCTAGATATGCCACTGATGAAGCAAGCTCTGGAGAACACCGCCAAGCTCGCATCGTTTGTGTTGTTCATTTTGATCGGCTCGACCGTATTCAGCTTCACCTTCAACGCTGCCGACGGCCACATCTGGGTCGAGCACTTGTTTGACAAGATTCCAGGCGGCGCCTGGGGCTTCCTGGTGGTAGTGAACATTCTGGTGTTCATCTTGGGCTGTTTCATCGACTTCTTTGAAATCGCCTTCATCGTGATCCCCTTGCTGGCACCGGTGGCTGAGAAGATCTTGCCCGCCTTGGTACCCGGCATGACACCTGACCAGGCCATGATCTGGTTTGGTGTGATCATCGCGATGAACCTGCAGACCTCGTTCCTCACACCGCCGTTCGGCTTTGCGTTGTTCTACTTGCGCAGCGTGGCCGCCAAGTTTGACTACAAAGACCGTGTGACCGGCAAGCTGATTCCGTCGGTTAAGACCATGGAAATCTACAAGGGCTCGATCGCTTACATCATCTTGCAGTTGATCATGGTGGTGGTGGTGATCGCGTTCCCGGTCTTGGTGACCGGTGGTATCGAGAAAGTCGAGTCACTGAGTGCTGACCAAATCATGGAACAGCTCGATGCACCGAAAGCGGAAGAAGCAGCAGACCCATTGGCCGGCATGGACACCGGTGCCAAAGATGCACCAGCAGCACCTGCTGCTGATGCTGCTGCGGAAGAAGATCCGATGAAAGCACTCGAGGATGCTGCTAAAGAGGCAATCAAGAAGCCTTAATACCCCAGCACTTTGAATATGGGACCGTAGCCAGCCGCAAGCTGACACGGTCCCTTTTTCACAATGGGCTTACTGCAAACACACTTACTTTGTCCTTAAAACATGACTGATCCAAGCACCGTCCAGATCGTTGGGGCTGTGATTTTCGGCCTCGCCGTAATTCACACCTTTTCTACCAAGTTTTTCGAACACCTCGCGCACACCCGCCCCAACCATGCGGGGTTGTGGCACCTGCTGGGTGAAGTAGAGGTCGTTTTCGGCTTCTGGGCCATGGTGTTGATGTTTGCCATGCTGGCTTTGGTGGGCACCAAAGAAGCATCGCAATACCTCGACAGCCGGAACTTCACAGAACCCTTGTTCGTGTTTGCCATAGTGGTGATTGCAGGCAGCCGCGCCGTACTGCACATGGCCAAAAAAGGAGTGAGTGCTGTGGCCAGCATCGTCCCGCTCAAAGGGGGCATGGCTTTTTACTTTGTGGCGCTTTCCTTTGTTCCTTTGCTGGGCTCATTTATTACTGAACCTGCCGCCATGACACTTGCAGCGATGATGCTCAAGGAACGCATCTTCGGCGTCGGGTTGTCGACTCGTTTGAAGTACGCCACTCTGGGTGTTTTGTTCGTGAATGTGTCGATTGGCGGTACCTTGACCTCATTTGCAGCGCCCCCCGTGTTGATGGTGGCGGCGAAATGGAACTGGGACAGCTGGTACATGTTGACCCATTTCGGCTGGAAGGCAGCCATTGCGGTGTTCGTCAACGCACTCGCAGTCACCCTGCTTTTCAAAGACCAGCTGGTGCAACTGCCCAAGACCTCGTCAGCCCGGGATTTCGAGATCCCCTTCAGCGTCATGCTGGTGCACGTGCTCTTTCTCGCCGGGGTCGTGACATTCGCCCACCACCCCGCAGCGTTCCTGGGCTTGTTTTTGTTCTTCATTGGCTTCGCACAGGCCTACCCACGCTACCAAGACAGCCGCTTGCTGCTGCGGGAGGGTTTGCTCGTTGCATTTTTCCTGGCGGGTCTGGTCGTGCTGGGCGGGCAACAACAGTGGTGGCTGGAGCCCCTGTTGCGGGGCATGGATTCGTCCACCGTCTACTACGGTGCCACCGCATTGACGGCCATTACCGACAACGCTGCACTGACCTACCTGGGTTCCTTGGTCGAAGGGTTGAGTGATGAGTTCAAGTACGCGTTGGTCGCAGGAGCAGTCACCGGTGGTGGCTTGACCGTGATTGCAAACGCCCCTAATCCTGCGGGCTTTGCCATTCTGCGAGGCAATTTTGAAGACGAGACCATTCACCCGGTCGGCCTTTTCCTGGCAGCTTTGCCAGCGACCATCGTGGCGATCGTAGCGTTCAGGTTCCTCTAAGGAAGCGGGCCTCTGGAACAGAAAATCCGGAGGCAGCACATCAACGCATACAAGCGCACATAAAAAAAGCCCCGCATTGCGGGGCTTTTTGCTTGTCAGAACAAAGTCTGATTACAGCTTTTGTGCCTGCATGAAACTGTCGAAACGCGCTTCAGTGAAGCGGAACCACAGGTTCTGGTCCTTGCGGAAGGCTGCGTAGTCGTCGTAGACCTTTTTCCAGTTGGGGTTCTTGGCGCTGATTTCTGCGTACAAGGCCATGGACTCTTTGAACGCCAAGTCCAGCACGTCTTTCGGGAAAGGCATGACCTTGACCTTGGCACCCACCAGCTCTTTCAGAGCCTTGGGGTTGCGGGCATCGTACTTGGCTTGCATTTCCACGTGCGCGTAGGCTGCAGCTGTTTCGACGATGGCCTTGTTTTCAGGCGACAGGGCGGCAAAGGCTTTGTCGTTGATGAAGAAGTCCAACTGAGGACCGCCTTCCCACCAGCCGGGGTAGTAGTAGAACGGAGCCACTTTGCCAAAGCCGAGCTTCTGGTCATCGTAAGGACCTACCCACTCTGCCGCATCAATCGTGCCTTTTTCCAGCGCGGTATAGATTTCGCCGCCGGGGATGTTTTGTGGCACACCGCCCATGCGTTCAATCACTTTACCGGCGAAGCCGCCCACGCGGAACTTCAAGCCTTTGATGTCTGCTGCAGACTTGATTTCTTTGCGGTACCAGCCGCCCATTTGCGCGCCGGTGTTGCCGCCAGGGAAGTTGACGATGTTGTACTTGGCGTAGAACTCGCGCATCAGCTTGCCGCCGTTGCCTTCGTACATCCAGGCGGTCATTTGACGGCTGTTCAGGCCGAAAGGAATCGCGCAACCCAGGGCAAAGGTCTCGTCCTTGCCGAAGAAGTAGTAAGGAGCGGTGTGGGCCATTTCAACGGTGCCGTTCTGCACACCGTCTACCACGCCGAATGCGGGCATCAACTCGCCGCCAGCGTGGGTGGTGATGGTGAACTTGCCGCCCGACATTTCGCCCACTTTTTTGGCGAACACATCTGCTGCGCCAAAAATAGTGTCCAGCGCCTTAGGGAAGCTGGAAGCCAGGCGCCAACGGATGGCGGCCTGCGCATGCACTGCGGGGGCTGCACCTGCAGCCAAGACGCCGGCGATACCTGCGTTTTTGATAATTGAACGACGATCCATTCGCTTTACTCCGGTAATTGTGTTGTAACCAGCTTGGGAGGCAATAGTGTCGCCCCTCAAGGACTCTGATAGTCAAGCGCGATTGTAGGAAGGCGGGTGGCGTCAATCGTGGGGGTTTTCCCTCGGCAAGTGCCCTCGGCACACGGGGTCTTCAGCTTCTTGCAAGCCTGGCGACGACCCTCGTGCGTGGAGATGACGGCCAACTTACACGATACCCACCAAATGGGTCAGCAAAGGACCAAAACGCTGGCGGATAGACGCCTGAATACCAGCCGCATCCAAGCCCTGCAAACGCAACAAATGCGCCGGGTCGCCGTGCTCAATGAACTCGTCGGCCAGGCCCAGTTGCAGTACTGGCAGGGTCACACCGGCGGCGTGCAGGGCTTCCATCACGGCAGAGCCTGCGCCCCCCATGGTGGCGCCCTCTTCCACCGTGACCAGCGCACTGTGGGTGGCCGCGATTTGCAACAACAAATCAACATCCAAGGGCTTGGCCCAGCGCATGTTGACCACCGTCAAGCCCAGCGCCTCTGCAGCCGCCAGCGCGGGGTGGAGCAAGGTGCCGAAGGCCAGAATCGCGATCTCGCTACCTTGCTTGCGGATTTCACCTTTGCCGAAAGGCAAGCCTTCCAAAGACGGCGACACTGGCACACCGGCACCACTGCCGCGCGGGTAGCGCACGGCTACCGGGTGATTTTGGGCAAACGCGGTGCTGAGCAGCTGGCGGCACTCGTTCTCGTCGGCCGGGCAGGCAATGCTCATGTTGGGAACGCAGCGCAAAAACGGAATGTCATACGCGCCGGCGTGGGTTGCCCCATCGGCACCCACCAGGCCTGCGCGGTCCAGTGCAAACACCACCGGCAGATTTTGCAGGGCCACGTCGTGGATCAGCTGGTCATAAGCGCGCTGCAAGAAGGTGGAGTAAATCGCCACCACCGGCTTGAGCCCTTCGGTTGCCAGCCCGCCGGCAAAGGTCACCGCGTGCTGCTCCGCAATGCCGACATCGAAATAGCGCGCAGGAAAGCGCTTTTCAAACTCGACCATGCCAGAGCCTTCACGCATGGCGGGGGTAATGCCGACCAAACGCTCATCGGCCGCTGCGGTATCGCACAGCCACTGGCCGAAAACTTGGGTAAACGTGGTTTTGCCCGGTGTGGCGGGCTTGACCAACCCCACCGCAGGATCAAACTTGCCGGGGCCGTGGTAGGCGACCGGATCGGCCTCGGCCAGCTTGTAGCCCTGGCCCTTTTTGGTCACCACGTGCAGGAACTGGGGCCCCTTGAGGTGCTTGATGTTTTCCAGCGTCGGGATCAGGGAGTCGAGGTCGTGGCCATCGATCGGGCCGATGTAGTTGAACCCGAACTTCTCAAACAAAGTCGCCGGCACCACCATGCCCTTGGCGTGTTCTTCCAGCCGCTTGGCCAGCTCAAACAAGGGGGGCGCGCCCTTGAGCACGCTCTTGCCCACATTTTTGGCGGCTGCATAAAACTGGCCGCTCATCAGCTGGGCCAGATAGCGATTGAGCGCGCCCACCGGCGGGCTGATGCTCATGTCGTTGTCGTTCAAGATCACGAGCAGGCGGCAGTCTTCGACGCCTGCGTTGTTCATGGCCTCAAACGCCATGCCAGCCGTCATGGCGCCATCACCGATCACGGCGACCGAGTAGCGGTCTTCACCCTTGATGCGGGAGGCAAGTGCCATGCCCAGCGCGGCAGAGATCGAGGTGCTGGAGTGGGCGGTACCGAAGGTGTCGTATTCACTCTCCTCGCGGCGCGGAAAACCGGAGAGCCCGCCGAACTGGCGCAGACTCTGCATCCGGTCGCGCCGGCCGGTCAAGATTTTGTGAGGATAGGTCTGGTGGCCCACATCCCACACGATCCGGTCATTCGGCGTGTTGAACACATAGTGCAGGGCGACGGTGAGCTCCACAGTGCCAAGGTTGGAGCTCAGGTGCCCACCGGTACCGGCCACGCTGTGCAGCAGAAACTGGCGCAGCTCGTCGGCCAGAGCTTGCAGCTGCGGGCGCTGCAAACGGCGCATGGCAGCGGGGTCGTTGATTGTGGACAACAGAGGCGCCGCAGAGAGATTATTTGGTGACATTTGCTATTCTTTTAGTAGCTACTTGCGCACACTCCATGAGCGCCAGAGGCATTTTTTACATATTCAATAAGCCCGGTCCACCACCATGCCGGCCAAGGCCTGCAACGCTGCGGTGTTGTGCAAACCACTGGTTTGCAGCGCCTGCAGCGCTTGCTCGTGGAGGGAGCGGGCGTAGTTGCGGCTGGCTTCCAGCCCCATCAGGGAGACATAGGTGGGCTTGTCGTTGTCTGCGTCTTTGCCCGCGGTTTTACCCAAGGTGGCCGAGTCGGCCGTCACGTCCAGAATGTCATCGACCACCTGGAACGCCAAGCCGATCGCGGCACCATAGGCCTCCAGTGCGGCCAGCACATTCGCCGGGGGTTGCGCGCATTGCGCACCCATCACCACACTGCCCTGCAGCAAGGCACCGGTTTTGAGCTGATGCATTTCACGCAACTGGCTTTCGGTGAGGGGCAAACCCACACTCGCCAGATCGATGGCCTGCCCGCCTGCCATGCCCGCACTGCCGGCCGCGCGGGCCAGCAAGCCGCACAAGCGGGCCTGCACTACACAGGGCACCGATCCGTCTTGCGGGGTCAGAAACTCAAAGGCCAAGGCCTGCAAGGCGTCGCCGGCCAACAGGGCACTTGCTTCACCAAACTGCACATGCACCGTGGCCTTGCCGCGGCGCAGCACATCGTTGTCCATGCAGGGCATGTCGTCGTGTACTAACGAGTAGGCGTGAATCAGCTCGACCGCGCAGGCAGCCCGCAAGGCACCCGCATCACACTGGTGCCCCAACGGCGCCACCGCCTCGTGGGCGGCCAGAACAAGCAGAGGGCGCAAGCGCTTGCCGCCATCGAGCACCGCGTAGCGCATGGCGTCGACCAGCGCAGCCGGCGCGCCGTGGTCTTCGCCTTGGGGTACCTCTGCGGTGATCCAGGTGTCCAGCGCGCGCTCCACGCGGTCCAGACGCTCGCGCATCCACAGGTCCAGGTCAAAAGCATTCAAGGGTTTGGCCTCTGCGCTCATTGCGGCTTCCAAGGCTTCAAGACCCCGTCGTCGAGCACCTTGATTTGCTCCTCCACGGCTTGCAGTTTGTCACGGCAGTGCTGCAACAGCGCAGCACCGCGCTGGTAGCTGGTGAGCAATTGGTCCAAAGGCAGGTCGCCGGACTCGAGCCGGCCGACCAACGCTTCGAGCTCCATCATGGACGCTTCATAGGTATCCGGGAGGGGCAGCTTCAGGGCTTCGTGAGAGGGGGTACTGGCCTTGGGCATGAAAGAGGTACTTGTAATCAAAGTGCAATTTTAGGCGCATCAGACTGCCGCCAACGGAACTAGAGACAGCCGCCTAGCGCGGAGGATGGGTACAATCGCCCCTCCCGTCTCCGGCCACCCGCATCTGGGCTGGCCGGCTCCCATTCACCGCGCACTATGGTGCATCCCCCTGTGGGGAGTCTTTAGGTCAGGTCACCCATGTCTGATTTAAGTCTTCAACTGCAGCAGGC
>DGQR01000043.1:0-6438 GCA_002390825.1 Rhodoferax sp. UBA4409 | reverse complement strand
ATCTTTCAGCAAGGGCCCCGTTATGTGGGGCACTCTTTGAGCGTCCCCAACGTGGGGGACTACTACGCCCTGCCCCAAGAAAAAGAAGGCCGGGCCCTCGTGCGCAATGCCGGTGGCATTGAACTGATCTCTAATGTCTGCCGCCACCGCCAGGCCGTGATGCTCAAGGGGCGTGGCTCGCTCACCCATAGCGGTAACCAAGTGCAAAGCGGCAACATTGTGTGCCCGCTGCATCGCTGGACCTACAGCGGCGCCCACGCCGGCCAGAACGGCAGCCAAAGCGGCACGCTGATCGGTGCGCCCCACTTTGCCCACGACCCGTGCTTGAACCTCAACAACTACAAGTTGCAAGAGTGGAACGGCCTGCTGTTTGAAGACCACCGTGCCCAAGGCGGTGTGGATGTGGCCGCCCAGCTGGCGAACATGGGCCCGCGTGCCGACCTGAGCTTTGAGGGCTATGTGCTCGACAAGGTGGAGATGCACGAGTGCAACTACAACTGGAAGACCTTTATTGAGGTCTATCTGGAGGACTACCACGTAGGCCCCTTCCACCCAGGGCTGGGCCAGTTTGTGACCTGCGACGACCTGCGCTGGGAGTTCAAAGACAACTACTCAGTGCAAACCGTGGGTGTGGCCAACCGCTTGGGCAAGGCCGGCAGCCCCACCTATGAGCGCTGGCACAAGGCCCTGCTGGGCTACCGCAACAACGTGCCCCCGCAGTACGGCGCTATCTGGCTCACCTACTACCCCCACATCATGGTGGAGTGGTACCCGCATGTGCTGACCGTGTCCACCCTGTTCCCGATGGGCGTGAACAAGACCATGAATATGGTGGAGTTCTACTACCCCGAAGAAATTGCCGCCTTTGAGCGCGAATTCGTGGAAGCCCAGCAGGCCGCTTACATGGAGACCTGCATCGAAGACGACGAGATCGGCGAACGCATGGACGCAGGCCGCAGCGCCTTGTATGCGCGTGGGGACAACGAAGTCGGCCCTTACCAAAGCCCTATGGAAGATGGCATGCAGCACTTCCACGAGTGGTACCGTAGCAAGCTGGGCAGCGCGGTCGGCGGCTGAACACTTACTATCAAAAACATAGCTGCTCGCGCACATTCCATGGGCGCCAGCAGCTCTTTTTATTGCTAAACACCTATGCAAGCTCTCTGGATGGTTCTGGCCTCGTTCTGGTTCGCACTGATGGCAGTGGGCATCAAATACGCCTCCAACAGCTTCGGCACCTTTGAGCTGGTGTTTTACCGGGGCCTGGTGAGCATCGTGTTCATGGGCATTGTGGTGCGGGCCAGCGGCTCCAGCCTTCGCACCCCGGTGCCCATGATGCATGTGTGGCGCAGCACCATTGGCGTGGTGTCTCTGGGCAGCTGGTTCTATTGCATTGCCCACCTGCCGCTGGCCACTGCCATGACCCTGAACTACATGAGCGGCGTCTGGGTGGCCGCATTTGTGGTGGGCGGCGCCCTGCTCTACGGCAAAGAGCAACCGCAGGGTGCGCTTTTGGGCACGGTGCTGATGGGTTTTGTGGGTGTGGTCATGACCCTGCGGCCCACCATCGACCAGAACCAGCTGTTTGCCGGGCTGATCGGCCTGCTCTCTGGGCTGGGCGCTGCCTTGGCCTACATGCAAGTAACAGCGCTGGGCAAGGCCGGCGAGCCCGAAGAGCGCACCGTGTTTTACTTTTCAGTCGGCAGCGCGTTGGTGGGTGGGGTCGGCATGGCTTTCACCGGAATGACACCCTGGAGTGAAGTCGCGTGGCAAGACGCCGCCTGGGTGGTGCCCATCGGCATTCTGGCGTCCATGGGGCAGTGGTGCATGACCCGCGCCTACCGCAAGGGCGCCACGCTGGTGGTGGCCAGCATGCAGTACTCGGGCATTGTGTTTGGCGTGATTTTCAGCCTGGTGCTGTTTGGCGATCAAATCCCTGTGCTGGGCTGGGTCGGGATCGCGGTGATAGTCTCCAGCGGCATATTGGCTACCATCCTGCGAACCCGTTTGCTGCCCCACACCCCAGCCGAAGAACACTGACCATGGCCTACACCACCCTGATCTCCGTCGCCCAACTCCAAGCCCTTCAAGCCATCGCCACTCCCGCTGTCGTCTTTGACTGCAGCTGCGACCTGATGCAGCCTGCGCAAGGCCCGGCCCAATATGCAGAGAGTCATATTGCGGGCGCGCTCTACGCTCACCTGGACAACAACTTGAGCGCCAAGGGCGACCCGGCTGTGACCGGCGCCCAGTCGGGCGGGCGCCACCCGCTGCCCGCACGTGAAAAGCTTGCTCAGTGGCTGGGTAGCGTAGGCCTGAAAAATACCGACCAGGTGGTGGTGTACGACCGCCAGGGCGCCAACTACTGCGGCCGCCTGTGGTGGATGCTTAAGTGGCTGGGCCATGCCAATGTGGCGGTGCTGGACGGCGGCTTTCAGGCCTGGCAGGCCGCAGGCGGTGCCGTGGCCAGCGGTGAAGAGCCGGCGCGCGCACCAAGCACCTTTGCGGTCACCGACGCGATTGTCGCTTTGCGCAGCAGCGATCAAGTGCTGGCCAATCTGGGCAGGCCCACCCAACAGGTGCTGGATGCCCGTGGAGCGCCCCGCTTCCGCGGTGAGGTGGAGCCGATTGATCCGGTGGCCGGCCACATTCCCGGCGCCTTGAACCGGGTGTTCAGCAACAACCTGGGCGCCGATGGTTACTTCAAGCCTGCAGCCGTGCTGCGCGCCGAGTTCGAGGCTCTGCTGGGCCAGCGCCAGCCGGAGCATGTGGTGCACCATTGCGGTAGCGGTGTGAGTGCAGTGCCCAACATCCTCGCCATGGAAATTGCCGGCCTGCCGGGCAGTGCCTTGTTTGCAGGCAGCTGGAGCGAGTGGTGCAACCGGCCGGGCTTCCCGGTAGCGCAAGGCTGAACCACGGCTTACACTGAGCTGCAATGAGCCTGCTCAAACTCAGCCTTCCCGCAAAGCGCATGGCCACCGATGTGGTCATGTGTGTGGCCTTGGCATCGGCAGGCCTGTTGATGACCGCTACGGTGTATGACTACCTCCGTGAGGCGGATCTGCTGAGAAGCTTCGAGCGGCGCAATGCTCTCGCCGAAACCGTAGTGGCGGCCCTGGACCGGGACGCCACGGCAACCTTAGAGGCGGTGCGCGGTACAGCGTTGCTCGCAGAAATGATGCCCGGCATGACGGGTCTCCAGTTTGAGGCCTACGCCCGCAGATTGCAGGGGATTCACTCGTCAATTGCCTCACTGCAGTGGGAGCGGTTCACCAGCAACGGCGGCTACATTTTTCCGCCCAACCGCTCGGGCTGGACCGGGCGGGCTGCTGGGCAACTGGAAGAGGCACAAAAAGACGCCCGTATTGTGGGCACGCCGATCGCGACCGGCCCTTTTGCTTTGCCGGAAACCGCCCGGACTGGCGTTGCACTGACGGTCCCTGTGTATGAGCGGGTGCCGGGGGTGGCAGGCACCAACCGCCACATCGGCTTTATCAATGCCTTGATCGACACCACCGAGCTCAGCCGGCACGCCACCTTCCAAGCCAAGTCCGCAGACTCCGAACTGCTCATCACCGAGCGCAGCGAGGAAGACCGCAACCTGAAGGTGTACTCCGGCCTGAGTGACCCTGAGCATCGCGCAGGGCACGATGACGACGGCCTACTCCCGGAAAAGGCCGATCACCTGTTGGAGCTGAGCTTTGGCGGCAGAAACTGGCAGGTATTGATCCACCCTGTGGATGAAAAAGCCGCCGGCCCGCTGCACCGCGAGACACTGGCCTTGGTGGTAGGGTTAGTGCTGACCGCGCTGCTCACCTTCTTGCTTGCCCGCAGCCAACAAAGCCGGCGGCAAACAGAGGAAGCCACCGAGCAAGAAAAGCTGCTGCGCGATGAGTTGTTGGCCGAACAATCCCGCCTCAAAGAGGTGGTTGAGAGCACCGGTGTGGCGATCTGGGAATACGACCTGACCCGCCGCTACCTGAGCGTGAGCGATCGCTGGCATGTGGTGAGCGGTTACACCCGCGAAGAGTTGGGCGAGAACGTTTTCGACACGTGGTACACGTTGGTCCACCCCGATGACAGGCCATTGATCACCGACCGGTTTGCAACGTTGAGCGAGGTGGGGAGCGACCGCTTCGAGTACGAGTACCGGATGCGGCAAAAAAACGGGCAATGGATGTGGGTGCAATCACTGGCGCACGTAGTCGAGCGGAATGGCGACGGAGCGGTCACCAAAGTAGCAGGCATCAACCTGGAAATCACCCAGCAGAAAGAAGCGGAAATCCGGATCCATGCCCTGAACACCTCACTCGAGGCCCAGATGCAAGAGGCGCTAGCCCGCAGCGAGGCGCGTGCCACCCTGGGCACCTTGATCGCCAGCGTGTCGCACGAAATGGCTACCCCCATGGGCAACAGCATGATGACGGCCAGCACGCTGATGGCGCAGGCTGTGCAGTTTGATGCGCAACTGGCTGCTGGCAATTTGCGGCGCTCGGAGCTCACCGCCTTCGTGGCGGGCGTCAAAGACGGCAATACCTTGCTGATGCGCAATCTGGAACGCGCCGTGGCTTTGTTGAAAAACTTCCGCCAAGTGGCCGCCGACCAAGCGAGCGAACAACGCCGCAGCTTCGATTTGCGCCAAGGCCTGCAAGAAGTGCTGGCCACCCTGGCGCCCAGCCTGAAGCGCCATAGCCATCAAGTGCATCTGGAGGCCCCGGAAGGCATCGAGATGGAGAGCTATCCTGGCCCCATCGGGCAGGTCATCATCAACCTGATCAACAACGCCTATCTGCATGCCTTTGACGGCATGGAACATGGCGAAGTGCACATCAAGGTAACGCCGGGCACCACCACGGTGACCCTGCAAATCAGCGACAACGGTCGCGGCATTCCGCCGGAGACGCTGGAAAAAATGTTCCAGCCATTTTTCAGCACCCGCATTGGCCAGGGGGGCACGGGCCTGGGTATGTCGATCGTCGAAAACCTCGTGAAAGCCACCTTGGGCGGCAGCCTCGAGGTGCAGTCGACGGTCGGGCAAGGTACGACCGTCACCATCACCTTGCCCTTGACCGCGCCCCAACCTAGCCCTGAAGAAGACGCCGGGTAGCCCGGCGCACCCGGGTTTTAAAACCCGAAGCTGGAACCCGCGCCCAACAAAGTCGCCACGCCCAGGGCCGCAAAGATGGCTGCAGCAATCGAGTGCACCAGCTTCATCGGGATCTTGTTGGCCAGCTTGTCACCGGCAAACACGGCAGGCACATCAGCAATCAACATGCCCAAAGTGGTGCCGATCACCACCATCACCGGGGTTGCGTAGTGGGCGGCCATGGCTACGGTGGCGATCTGTGTTTTGTCACCCATCTCGGCCAGGAAGAAAGTGATCAGCGTGGCACCGAAGACACCGAAGCGGCCAGCAATCCGGGTTTCTTCGTCTTCAATTTTGTCGGGAATCAGCGTCCAGATCGCCATGCCCAGAAACGATGCGCCTAGCACCCAGCGCAACACTTCGGGGCTGATGGCGGAGGTGATCCATGCGCCCAAGGCGCCAGCAAGTCCGTGGTTGACGATTGTGGCCGCCAGAATGCCCAGCACGATAGGCAATGGTTTTTTAAACCGGGCTGCGAGGATGAAGGCGAGAAGCTGGGTTTTGTCACCGATTTCGGCCAGAGCGACCACACCGGTAGAGACGAGAAGGGATTCCATGAGTGCGAGTTCCAAGGCCGGTAAAAGACAAATGACCACGGCACATCACCGGCCAAGGCGGATGTGCGGTGGTCAAAGGTCTTGCCAAGACTGAACTGCTGGCGCCAGGGTCTGCGGACCCAGTGTGTTGACGCAAGCCTCTTGCAACGCATGAGAGGCTACTCCCCAATGACAGAGGGGCTATTGTAAGGGCATCACCTCCGCTGTTGGCTTTTCGCGCAACACCCAACGCTTGATGCGGCCCAGCAGGTGCTCCAGATCGTCCACCACCGTGAACACCGATGGAATCACCAAGAGACTCAGCACCGTGGACGTGATCAGCCCGCCGATCACGGCAACCGCCATCGGGCTGCGGAAGCTGCTGTCTGCAGCGCCCCAGCCCACGGCCAGTGGCACCATACCGGCGCCCATGGCAATGGTAGTCATCACAATCGGCCGCGCACGCTTGTGGCAGGCATCAATGAGCGCATCAAACCGGCTCATGGGCGCCGCCACGGGGTGACCATCAGTGCCATCGCTACCCCGGCGCGCCAGGATCGCGTACTCCACCAAGAGGATGGAGTTCTTGGTCGCAATGCCCATCAGCATGATGAGCCCGATAAGCGAAGGCATGGAGAAGCTCTGGTTCGCCACCAGCAAGCCCACAAACGCGCCACCCAAGGACAACGGCAAGGCCGCCAAAATGGTGAAAGGCTGCAAGAAGTCTTTGAACAACAGCACCAGCACGATGTAGAT
>DGQR01000097.1 GCA_002390825.1 Rhodoferax sp. UBA4409 | reverse complement strand
GTGTGTGATGTGTATGACGCCATCACCTCCAACCGTCCCTACAAAGCGGGTTGGGATCCTGCCGAGTCACTTCGAAAAATGGCGGAGTGGGCAAGTGGGCACTTTGACGGCAAAGTGTTTCAGGCGTTTGTAAAAAGCCTTGGAATCTATCCGATTGGCTCGCTGGTAAGGCTTAGTTCCGGACGCTTGGGAGTGGTGGTCGAGCAAACCGCCAAATCGTTGACAACGCCTTGTGTGAAAGTTTTTTACTCTACCAAGTCTCAAATGCGCATCCTGCCGGAGGTTGTCGATCTCTCTAGGCCCGGGACTACCGAGAAGATTGTGAGCAGAGAAGAGCCTGCCAAATGGAAGTTCGCTGATCTGGATGAGCTCTGGTCGGGAACATCAGGGAATTACTGAGAATTACGTAATTTCGGTGTCTAGCGCCGGCAAATATTGCGGGTCTTGCTATCAATAACAGAGCGCGGCATTTCCCGCGCTCTGTTGATATCAGCAGCCGCGAGTGATCGGCATTTCTACGGGTGCGCTCGCAACCGAGTACTTGCCCAGCTCCATTTTTGCAATGGCGTTGCGGTGGACTTCATCGGGGCCATCGGCAAACCGCAGGGTACGCGCGCAGGTGTAAGAGTAAGCCAACGGAAAGTCGTCGCACATGCCGCCGCCGCCATGGGCTTGCATGGCCCAGTCGATGACTTCGCAGGCCATATTGGGTGCTACCACTTTGATCATGGCGATTTCTGTTTTTGCGAACTTGTTTCCGCCCATATCCATCATCCATGCGGCTTTGAGTGTCAGCAAGCGCGCCATATCGATCTTGCAGCGGGCTTCCGCGATGCGTTCTTGCGTCACCGTTTGGGCCGCGACGGGTTTGCCGAATGCGATGCGTGAGCTGGCCCGCTTGCACATCAACTCCAAGGCGCGCTCCGCAAGGCCGATAAGGCGCATGCAGTGATGGATGCGGCCGGGGCCGAGGCGACCTTGTGCGATTTCGAATCCGCGGCCTTCTCCCAAGAGAATGCTGCTTGTCGGCACACGCACATTGTCAAAAACCATTTCCATGTGCCCATGTGGCGCATCGTCGTAGCCAAAGACGTTCAAAGGCCTGATGATTTTGATGCCGGGGGTGTTCGCCGGTACCAAAATCATGCTCTGTTGTGAATGCCGCGGCGCTGTCGGGTCAGTCTTGCCCATGGTGATGTAGACCGCGCAACGTGGGTCACCAGCGCCGGATATCCACCATTTGCGGCCGTTGATGACGTAATCGTCGCCATCCCGTGTGATGCTTGTTTCAATGTTGGTGGCATCACTCGAGGCAACAGCGGGTTCAGTCATCGCAAAGGCGGATCGGATATGCCCTGCCATGAGCGGCTTAAGCCACCGTTGCTTGGCCTCTTCTGATCCGTAGCGTGCAATCGTTTCCATGTTGCCGGTGTCGGGCGCTGAGCAGTTGAATACCTCACTGGACCACATCACCCGACCCATGATTTCAGCAAGTGGTGCGTACTCCTGGTTGGTCAGCCCTGCGCCGTGGAAGCCGGCTGCCTCGGCACTGTCAACCGGCATGAAAAGATTCCAAAGGCCTGCCTCTTGAGCCCTGAGTTTTAGCGCCTCTATCGTTTGCAGGGGCGTCCATCGCTTGCCAGCCGCCGTATTGGCTGCGATTTCTTCGTGGTACGCGGTCTCAGCAGGATAGATGTGGTCTTCCATGAACTGAAGCAGACGTTTTTGCAGCGCTTGGGTTTTCGGCGAGTAGTCAAAGTCCATGGGGTTCTCCGTTGGGTTGTGGCTGAGTGAGTTGGAGGTAGGTATCAGGCGCGAGTCGCAAATTTCCAGGCCATTTGTGCAAGGGGCCTCGCACCGGCTGCAGAGGCCATGGCCTGAGGGCTGGATGCGGTACCCGCTTCGACCCGTTTGGCAATGCCTTGGAGGATGGCCGCAATGCGGAACATGTTGTAGGCCATGTAGAAGCTCCAGTCTTCCTGCAACTGCGCAGGCGTGGCCAACCCCGTTCGCTCACAGTACCTGGCGATGTAATCATGCTCAGAGGGGATGCCCAAGGCCTGTAAGTCGAGACCTCCGATTCCGCGGAAGTCGCCCGGTGGGATGTGCCAAGCCATGCAGTGGTAACTGAAGTCCGCCAAGGGGTGGCCCAGCGTGGACAGTTCCCAGTCGAGTACCCCAATGACCTTGGGCGCGTCGCTTGCGAACATCAGGTTGTCCAGCCGATAGTCTCCATGCACCACGCTCACCAAATGGTCGTTTCGCGCCATCGCCGGGATGTTGGCTGGCAACCACTCCATCAGACGATCCATTTCAGGAATTGCTTGGGTAACGGAGGCGATGTATTGCTTGCTCCAGCGTCCGATTTGTCGCTCGAAGTAATTACCGGGCTTTCCGTACGCGGCCAAGCCGCGCTCTTGAAATTTGACGGTGTGCAGGGCAGAAATCACCCGGTTCATTTCGTCGTAAATGTCGGCCCGCTCGCTGGGTGTCATTCCGGGTAATGACTGGTCCCACATGACCCGGCCCTGCATGAACTCCATGACATAGAAGGCTCGGCCGATGATGCTTTCGTCCTCGCACAGACAGATCATCTCGGGGACGGGGACTTCACTACCCCGTAGTCCCTGCATCACGGCGAACTCGCGCTCTATGGCATGGGCGGAGGGAAGGAGTTTGGCCACCGGACCCGGTTTGGCCCGCATGACATAGCTTCGCGAGGGCGTGATCAGCTTATAAGTCGGGTTGGACTGCCCACCTTTGAACATTTCCA
>DGQR01000018.1 GCA_002390825.1 Rhodoferax sp. UBA4409 | reverse complement strand
AGCGCGAGGCCACACTTTTGGCCACAAAGGGATACGCCAGCAAGGCGTAGGCCGCCACCAACACACCGAAACTGCCACTGGCCTCGGGGTACAACAACAACAGGCCAAACGCCACCATGACCGGCGACACAATAAACGGCAGAAACACCAAGGTGCGCAGCCACAGCACCCGGCGGGCCGCCAAGGCGTGGGCAACACCCAGCACAGTCGCCAGCACCAGTGCCAACAGCGAGAACCGCACGGTGTTGTAGAGGGCCAGCAGGGTGTCGTCCTCCCGCAGCACACCCCATGCATCCGCTCCTGAAAAAATAGCGCCATACGCAATGGCTATGAGGGGTGCAGCACAAATAAGCACCCAAACACCGACAGTGACCATAACCGCACTCCACTGCGCAACGCCCCGAGCGGGCCGGCGTGGTACCCCATCAGCCCGTGCAGGGGTGGCCAAACGCCGCTCTACCGTCGCGTAGCCCAGGGCAACCGCGCCTGTCAGCAACAACATCCAAACCGACAACACACTGGCCTGCCCCAGTTGCAGCTCATGGGCCACCAGCGTGTAGATCTCGACCTCCGCCGTGGCGTAGGCCTGCCCGCCCAAGACCAGCGCCAGCCCGAAACCCGAAAAGCAATACAAGAACACCAGGCACAAGGCCGAGGCCAGCCAGGGCGCAATCGCCGGCCACTCCACTCGCCAGAAGGCCCGCCACGGCGTAGCCCCCAAGCTGCGGGCGGCCGCCACCCGGGCGGCGCTCACCTGCGAGAGCGCATCCACCGCAGCGCGCACCAGCACACACAGGTTAAAAAACAAATTGCCGAATAGCAGCAGCCACGGCGTGCCCTGCAAATCCGGCCCGCCCCACTGCGCCAGCAAGCCACGCGGCCCCATCAAGGCCAACACGCCCATGGCTGCGACCAGGGTAGGAACCACAAAGGGCAGCATCAAGCCGCGCAACAACAAGCCGCGCCCGGGGAAATCGAGCCGCGCCAGTACCCAACCCATGGGCAGGCCAATCAGCAACACCAAGCCGCAGGTCATCGCCGCTTGCGCCAGCGACCACAACAGCCGCCCGCGCAAATACGGGTCTTGCCACGGCGCCAAAAGGTCGGCACTGCCGCCCTCCAGCATCAGGCGCACTGCGGGTGCTACCAGCACCACCGCCAAAAACAGCAGCGGCACAGCGGCCAGCGCCCAACGGTCCCACGCCCAGGGGCGGGGCCGTTTCAGGCGCGGGGTCTCAAACGCCACAGTGGACGCTGCAGGCTTACTTCAACACCACCTTGGTCCAGCGGGCGACCCAGTCGCTGCCCTTGGCAGCGATGTCAGCGTCAGACGGTGCGTTGAACGCGGTGGGCTCAGGCGCGAAGCGGAAGGCATCCGCCTTGGCGACACCGGCTTCGGCCGGGTACATCCACATTTCGGTCTGCATCGCGGTCTGCACGGCCGGGGACCGCATGAACTCGACAAACTTTTCTGCCGCAGCGCGCTGTTTACCGCCCTTTACCAAAGCAACACCTTCGACCTGGCGGAACACAGCGCCCGGCAAGCTCAGGGAGGCTGTCGGCGGCTCGCTCAGCTTGGTCTTGCTGTAGAACACTTCAGCCGCCGGGCTGGTGGCGTAGCTCACCACGATGGGGTGTTTGCCACCGTTCTGGCTGAACTCGGTGTAGTAGGCCTCGGTCCAGCCCTTGGCCACTTTCAGGCCGTTGGCGCGCAACTTGGCCCAAAAATCAAACGCTTTGTCCTCGCCCATGGCGCCGATGGTGGAGAGCAAAAATGCATAGCCGGGGCTGCTGGTGGCCGGGTTTTGCACCACCAACAATTTGGCGTAGATGGGTTGGGTCAGGTCATCCAACGTTTTGGGCACGGCCACGCCGTTTTTGGCGAACCAAGCTTTGTCGTAGTTCAGGGTCACATAACCGTAGTCCACCGGCACCAGTGGCGCCGGCAGCTCTGCGGCGGGTTTGCGCCCTGCGGCGGCAGCTGTGCTGGTGTCCAGCACGCCGGCAGCCAGCGCCTTGGGGGCAAACGCGTTGTCAATGCCGTAGACCACGTCAGCGATCGGGTTGGCCTTGGTCAGGATGAGCTTGTTGAGCATTTCACCGGCGTCGCCGCCTTTAGTGATGCGCAGCTTGACGCCGTTGTCTTTTTCAAACTGGGTCAGCAAGGGCTTGGGCACAGTGAAAGAGCTGTGGGTCAGTACCCGCAAGTCCGCAGCCTGGGCGGCGGTCAGGCCGGCAGCCAGCAGGGCGGCGCCCAGAGTGGTCTTGAAAAACGAAAAAATCCCGTGTGGCATGGTGCGCTTTCTTTCAATGCGCCGGCGGGGGTCGCATTCAAAAACCGGCACCCGCAAAGGGGGATCAGGCTTCGCACGCTTCCTACGCTGGCATAACCCAGATCAGGTACATGGGGTATTTCTCAGTCCTGTGAAGGACACCCCCGGTGGAAGCCGTGATTGTAGGGCGCGCCGGCGAACCGCGAGGCTCAGACGCACAATCGCCCCATGCAACTGACCCACCGGACCCCACTTTGGCCCTTGCTCTGCACTTTCTCGTGGCAAGAGCTGCGCCACCACCCGTGGCGCAATGCAGCGGCGGTGGTGTCGGTGATGCTGGGGGTGGCGCTGGCGTTTTCGGTGCACCTGATTAACGCCTCCGCGCTGGATGAGTTCTCGCAGGCGGTGCGCTCAGTGGGCGGGCAGCCCGACCTGGAGCTGCGCCCGGCCAACCCTCAGCAAGGTGTGCCGCTGGATGTGTGGGGCCGCTTGCAACAGGACCCGGATATTGCGTTGGCCTCCCCGGTCCTGGAGCTCAGCACCTACGCCCTGCTCGCCGATGCCGGGGGTAAACGCGTGTTGCTGAGGGTGGTGGGCATCGACACCCTGCAAGTAGCCGCGGTGGCCCCGGATTTGATGCCCCGGCCACTGACGCCACTGCCAAGTGATGACAAAGCCGATGCTGACGGCGCTGCCCCGGACCGGCTCGCTTTTTTCGCGCCCGACACCGTGTTTTTGAACCCGATGGCGCGCCAACAGTTGCAGGGCAACACTGTGCGCTTGCAAATGGGCCTGCAACTACGCACGGTGCGGGTGGCCGACGGTGTGGCTGCCGGGGGCGGCCCCTTGGCGGTGATGGACATTGCCGCAGTGCAAGACTTGTTTGGGGTGGGTGAGCGCATCAGCCGCCTCGACCTGCGGCTGCGCGCCGGAGCCAACCGCCAGGCGGTGCAACAGCGCCTGCAAAGCGCTGCGGATTGGCCGCAGGGCCTGAGTTTGCGCGAGCCCGGCGACGCGGTGAGCCGCATCAGCAACCTGTCGCGGGCCTACCGGGTGAACCTGACGGTGCTGGCCCTGGTGGCGCTGTTCACCGGCGGCTTTTTGGTCTATTCGGTGCTGGCCCTCAGCGTGAGCCGGCGCTCACAGCAATTTGCCCTGCTGGCGGTGCTGGGCCTCACCGGCGCACAGCGGCTGCGCTTGGTGGTGCTGGAGGCTGTCGCGCTAGGGGTATTGGGTAGCGCCCTAGGCTTGGCGCTGGGCACCGGCCTGGCGGCTTTGGCCTTGCGGCTGCTTGGGGGCGACCTGGGCGGAGGCTATTTCAGCGGTGCAGCACCTGCCCTGCAGTGGAGCCCGGTGGCCGCGGTGATTTTTGGCGCTCTCGGTACCGCTGCGGCACTCCTGGGGGCTTGGGGCCCGGCCCGGTTGGCCCAACAACTCCCACCCGCCCAAACCCTCAAAGGCTTGGGCCATGCGCACACCCGTAGCCACGCCACCCGCTGGGGCCTGGCCCTCATGGGTGCAGGCGGCGTACTGGCGCTGCTGCCTCCGGTGTGGGACATGCCGCTGGCAGCCTATCTCAGCGTGGCCGCCCTGCTGCTGGGCGGCATCTTGAGCCTGCCGGCCGCCGTGGGCGTGGTGCTGGACCGCATCGCGCCATTGTTTGCGCGTCACTTGTTGCCCTTGCTGGCGGTGGAGCGCGCCCGGCGGGTGCGGGAGAGTGCAGCGGTCGCCGTGAGTGGCGTGGTCGCCGCGCTCAGCCTCGCGGTGGCGCTGACGGTGATGGTGGCGAGCTTTCGCGGCTCGGTGATGGATTGGCTGGACCAGGTACTGCCCGCCGACCTGTACCTGCGCACCGCCGGCAGCGGCAGCGCCACAGAAACCGCCTTTCTGGACCCGGCGTTTGTGGCACAAGCCGCCGCCCTGCCCGGCGTGGCCCGCGCCACCACCCAGCGGACGCTGAGCGTGTCGCTCAGTGCCACGCAGCCCCCGGTCGCACTGATCTCCCGCCCTTTGCGAGACCCACAAAGCGGCAACCTGAATCTGCCGCTGGTGGGCGATGTGCGTGCGGTACCGGCTGGTCATATTGCGATCTATGTGAGCGAGGCCATGGTGGACCTGTATGGCGCGCAGCTGGGGCAACCGTTTCCGGCCCTGCAGCCCGCTTTCATATCAAACAAGGCTGCAGCCCAAGCAGAACCTGCGGGAGTAGCTCCTTTTTTTGTAGCAGGAATTTGGCGGGACTATGCCCGCCAAACCGGGGCGATCACCCTTGATCAGGCAGACTTTACCCGCCTGAGCCAAGACACACGGGTCAACGACATGGCGTTCTGGCTCGACGATGGCACCGACGCCGGCGCACTGCAGGCCCGCATGCGTGCACTGGCCGACCAACTGGCCAACACGCCGGCTGGCGAGGCCGGTGAATTGCTGGAGTTCAGCTCCGCCCGCGAAATACGGACCATCAGTTTGAAGATTTTTGACCGCAGCTTTGCGGTGACTTATTGGCTGCAGGCCGTGGCCATCGGGATCGGCTTGTTCGGGGTGGCTGCCAGCTTCAGTGCGCAGGTGCTGGCGCGACGCAAGGAGTTCGGGCTGCTGGTGCATCTGGGGCTGACACGGCAGCAGATATTGCGGGTGGTGGCCCTTGAGGGCGCGGCCTGGACCAGCATGGGTGCGCTGGCGGGGGTGACGCTAGGCCTAGCGGTCGCGGTGGTGTTGGTGCACGTGGTGAACCCGCAGAGCTTTCACTGGACGATGGAGCTGGCCCTGCCTTGGGCGCGGCTGGCGGCCTTGGCGGGCGCCGTCGTGCTGGCCGGCACCGCCACCGCCTGGTTGGCGGGGCGGGCTGCGGCGGGGCGGGATGCCGTGATGGCCGTCAAAGAGGACTGGTAACTCAGCGCCTTTGCAGGAGCGTCCCCCAGGCGGCCCCCATATCACCCCGATTGCGCCGCAGCGCTTATTTTTTGCCGCGGATTTTGGCCAGCTCGGCCTGGGCTTCATTCCACAAGTCCATGCCGATATCAGCACCAATGGTGGCGTACACCCGGGTCAGCTTGTCGCGCATGCGTGCGGCCTCTGCGGGGGGCAGCTCGTTGATCTGCATGCCCTTGGCCTTGAGGTCGGCGACTGCCTTGGCGGCTTCTTCGCGGGTGTCTTTGCGCTCAAAGTCGCGGCTCAGTTTGGCGGCATCGCTCAGGATTTTTTGCTCGTCCTTGGAGAGCTGGTCCCACCATTTCTTGCTCACCAACACAATCCACGGCGCATAGACGTGGTTGGTCACGGTGACGTATTTCTGCACTTCGTAAAACTTGCTCGACAGAATGGTGTTGAAGGGGTTCTCCTGGCCGTCTACCGTGTTGGTTTCCAGCGCGCTGAACAACTCTGAAAACGCCATGGGAACGGCGTTCGCGCCCAAGGTCTTGAAGCTGTTCAAGTACACATTGTTTTGCATCACCCGCAGCTTGATGCCCTCCAAGTCTTCGACCTTGTTGATCGCGCGCTTGCTATTGGTCAGGTTGCGGAATCCGTTTTCCCAGTACACCAGCCCGACCAGGCCTTTGTCTTGCAATTTATTGCGGATTTTGTCGCCCACAGGGCCATCCAACATGGCATCAGCCTCTTTGGTGTTGCTGATCAAAAAGGGCGCATCCCACAGTGCCATTTCTTTGGTGATGCCGACCAAAGTGGCAGTGGAGCCGACCATCATTTCCTGCGCGCCGCCGATCAAAGACTGCTGCATTTGGGTATCGGGGCCGAGTGCTGCGGCACCGATGGCGCGCACTTTCATTTTGCCGCCCGACGCTTTTTCGACCGCCTCAGCAAACACCTTGGCAGCGCGGCCCTGGTTGCTTTGCTCGTTGAGCCCGTAGCCAAAGCGGATCAGGCGGGGCTTGATGTCTTGCGCAAGCGCGGGCAACGCTGCGCTGAACACGGCGGCGCCAGCCAGTGCCAGAACGGCACGACGGATGAGGGTGGTGGATGTTTTCATGGTGTGTCTCCAGGGTGGGTGTTGTTGTTACAAGAAAGAAGGGATGGGGCTCAGCGCATCCACGCGACCGGTGCGGTCACGATCTGCGGGAACAGCACAAAGAGCAGCAGGATCAGCACATAGGTGATCAAAAAGGGATTCACCCCTTGGATCACCCGGTGCAGCGGCAAGCGCCCGACGCCGGCCACCACATTGAGCACGGTGCCCACCGGCGGCGTGATCAGGCCGATGGCGCCATTGAGCACAAACATCAGGCCGAAATAGACCGGGTCGATGCCGGCTTTCACCGCAATCGGCAGCATCACCGGCGCAAAAATCAGAATCGTGGGTGTCAGGTCCAGGGCAGTGCCCACCAGCACCAGAACCAGCATCATGACCAGCATCAGCAAGCGCGGGCTCTCGACCAGCGGCCCCAGCCATCCGGTCAGCACGCTGGGCAAATCGGCCAGGGTGATCATGTAGCTGGCCACTTGGGCACCGGCGCACAAGAACATGACGATGGCGGTGGTTTTGGCAGCTCGCACCAACACGCCGTACACCGCCGACACCTGCATTTCGCGGTGAACAAACAGCGCCACCACCAGTGCATAAAACGCGGCCACCACCGCCGCTTCGGTGGGCGTGAAAACGCCGGTTTTCATACCCCCGATGATGATGATCGGCATCAACAGCGCCCAGAAGGCCTTGAGGGTGGCGTGCAAGCGCTCACGCAAGGGCAGCGGCTGCCCCTCGGGCAGGTCCAGATTGCGCAGCACCAGCTTCCAGGCGACGATCAAGCCGGCCCCCATGATCAGCCCCGGAACGATGCCCGAGAGGAACAAAGACGATATCGAGGTATTGGTCGTCACGCCGTAAATCACAAACGGCATGCTCGGCGGAATGATGGGCGCAATGATGCCGCCCGAGGCTATCAAGCCGGCCGAGGTGTGCATCGGGTAGCCCTGCTGGCGCATCATGGGCATCAGAATAGTGGCCAAAGCGGCGGTGTCTGCCAACGCCGACCCGCTCATGCTCGCCATGAGCACCGCAGCCCCGATGGCCACAAAGCCCAGCCCACCGCGAATGTGCCCCACCCACGCCTGGGCCATGGTGATGATGCGGCGGCTGATGCCCCCGCTGTTCATCAGCTCACCGGCCAGAATGAAAAATGGCACCGCCAGCAGCGGAAAGCTGTCCACCCCTGCCACCAGGTTCTGGGCGAGCAACTGGGTGTCCCAGAAGTCCAGCACCCAGGCCATGCCGGCGCCGGTCAGGACCAGTGCCAAGCCCATGTTCATGCCAATGCCCATCAGGGTCAGCATACCGACCGAGAACACCACAAACGCCAATGCTTCGTTGCTCATGGCCTTACTCCACCTCTGCCGCATGACCGAGGTCGAGCGGTGTGCGTTGAATCAATTCCCACAATGCCATCGCACCGATCGACAAGGAACACAAAAATGCAGGCATCGGCAGCAAAGCCGTCGGATAGCCCAAGACCACCGAATAGCTGTCCAAGCCAACCACGATCTGCTGCCAGGCTCCGTGCGCCAACATGCCGCACGCCAACAAGACCAACACGCGAATGAAAGCGGTAGCCAAGGCCAGGCGCACCGGATGCGCCTTCAGCATGGCCACCAGGCTGGTGAATGCCATGTGCTCCCCTGCCGGGTAAGCCGCAGCCGCACCGATGAACACCATCCAGACAAACAACAAGCGGGACAACTCTTCGCTGGCGGCCACACCGCTGCCAAAGCCATAGCGGAGCACCACGTTGACAAACACCGAGAGCGCCATCACGCCAAGGCAGGTGGCCATCAGCACTTGGGTGATGCGCGCAAAGGCGCTGGGGCGCGGTGCAGACAGGGTGGACTCGGGGGCCGCAGTTTCGGGGTGCTGGCTCATGCAAGCTCCTTGGCAGGCAAGAGCCATGTGCAGATATCAGCTTGCAAGGCATCCAGCGAGCGGGTGGCGTCCAGCGTCAAGACCCCGGCTTCGCCCTCGGGCGACTCCAGCGTGGCGAACTGGTTGTCCACGAGTGCGGTGTTGAAAAAATGTTGGGCCGCGCGGGCGGTCACCCGGGCCTGGGCCTCGGTTTGTGAAATCTGCAAAAACGCGAAACGCAAGCCCGGACTGGCCTGCCGCAGGCGCTCGCGGTAGCTGCGTTTGAGGGCGCTACAGGTCACCACCACGCCCTGGGGCTGCAAGGTGATCTGCGTAGCCAAGGTCGCGAGCCAACCTTGGCGGTCGGCATCGGTCAGCGCAATGCCGGACTGCATTTTGTGGCGGTTGGCTTCGCTGTGGTGGTCATCGCCCTCCACCAGCGGCCATGCCATGGCCTGGGCCACCCGGGCCCCTACGCTGGATTTGCCGCAACCGGCGACCCCCATGATGACAATCGAATTCATATCACTCTGTATTTTTTGGATAGCGCTATCCAATTCGAACCAAAAAAAATGCCACATCTAACGTGCAACGCAATGCACCCAGCGGCTCTGGACGATACGGGTAACTACCTTCACCCCGTGTCGTCGGATAGCGCTATCCTATGAGAAGATTTTAAAAACCCATTCAGTAGTTTCCCTAGCCCATGAACTCCCCCCTCCGCCCGCGGGCCACTGGTCGTGTGACCCTGTCTGATGTTGCCCAACTGGCAGGCGTCAGCCCGATCACCGTGTCGCGGGCGCTGCGGGGTGAGCGCGCGGTCGCGCCGGATCTGGTGGCAAAAGTGCGTGCAGCGGCCGACACGCTCGGGTATGTGCCCAACCCTGCGGCGCGGGCGCTCGCTTCCGGGCAGAGCAGCCATGTGGCGGTGCTGATCCCGATGTTGTCGAACGCCTTGTTTGTGGACCTGCTGGAGGCGCTGCAACACACTTTGCGGCAAGCGGGGTTTCAAACCTTGATCGGCATTACCCACTACGACCCCAGCGAAGAGGAAACCCTGCTGCGCGAGCAGCTGCTCCACCGCCCAGCGGGCCTGGTGGTGACCGGCTTGGAGCGCACCGAGGCCACCCGGCTGCTGATTGCGCAAAGCGGTGTCCCGTGTGTGCACTTGATGACCACCGACGCGCCCGCCGGCTCCCACTGTGTGGGCTTTTCGCAGCGGGATGCGGGGCGGGACATGGCGCGCCACCTGATCGCGCAGGGTTACCGGCGGATTGCGTTTGCCGCTGCGCAACTCGACCCGCGCACCCTGCAGCGTTTGGCGGGCTGGCGCAGTGCGCTGGTGGATGCAGGGCTGTATGACGAGGTCTTGGAATGGCTCAACCCTGCGCCCTCATCACTGGCCCTGGGGGCTCGCATGTTCGAGCAGATCATGGGGCAGACACCACCGGTGGATGCCATCTTTTTTTGCAACGACGACTTGGCCCAAGGTGCACTGCTGGCCGCGATGCGAACCGGTGTCCCGGTGCCGCAACGGGTTGCGATTGCCGGCTTCAACGACCTGACAGGCAGCGACCAGATGGTGCCCCCGCTCACCACGGTGCGCACCCCGCGCGCCGAGATCGGCCATGCCGCAGCCCGCATGTTGATGGGGCTGATGCAGGGCGAGCCATCTGACAGCAGCGCTATCGACCTGGGCTACACCCTGCAGATACGCCACAGCACCTGAGCCGCTGTGGGCCCCATGCCTCAGGGCGCGTTGGACTCCAAGCCCCGCAGCACCCGGCCACGACCGGCCACCAGGTAGTCGCCAAAACCCGCCAAGCCGGCGAGCAGGCGCAACATGGAGCGGGCAACCAGTGCCAGCCCATAGCCGATGTCGCGGGCTGGCTCCACCACCGTGGCTTGCCAGCGGCTGGCCGCGCCGCTCTCGGGCAAAGGCACCCATTGCAGGCGAACGCTGTCTTGCCCGTGGTAAGGCCACGCCTCCACCACCACCCGCTGCCCGGCGCGCAGCGGCAGATCGTGGCCCAAGGCAACGAAATGGTCTCCCGCGTCCGCCAGCGGTGTGTGGCGCGCCACATCCAGCGTTGCCCACGCCCGCCCGCTGACCACCTGCAACACACCGGCGGTGCGCGGCTTCAGGGTGACCGCATGGCCGTGCGGCAACTTCCAGGATTGCAGGGCGGGCGATGAAGACAGGAACTCGCGGGATAGCATAAAAAACTCCTTAGGGGGGTGAACAGGCCCATGAATGATCCGCCCGGCCTGCTGTACCGTCCAATGATTTCGGGCTATGCTATTCATTCCGATACCGCATGAATCGCTCCCGCCATGAGGCTGCCCCATGTCTGATGCCATCGCCCCGAATACCGAAATACGCTTGCGCACCCGCCCGATCTCCATGGGCCATTTGCGTGCCTTGGAGGCGGTAGCGCGGCACCTCAATTTTCGGGCGGCTGCCGAGGAACTGGCATTGACCCAGAGCGCCGTCAGCCGGCAGATCCAATCACTCGAAGAAGAAGTCGGCGTGCCCCTGTTTTTGCGGCACACCCGCGCAGTCGAGCTCACCGGCGCTGGTGGGCAACTGCTGCGTGCTGCCATGCCCTCGCTGGAGCGGATTGATGCGGCTGTGCGCCAGATCCGCCGCACGGCGGGGCGCAAGAGTGTGGCGATTTCGACCTGGGCCTCGTTTGCCTCGATGTGGCTGATTCCGCGGCTGGAGGCCTTTCAGGCCGAGTACCCCGATATCGATATCCGGATTGATGCAACCGACAACCCGGTCGACCTCGACACCAGCGATGTGGACCTGGCCATCCGCTACACCCAGCCCGGCAGTGTGCGGGCCGATGCGGTGCGCCTATTCGGCGAACAACTCACCCCCGTGGCAAGCCCATGGTTGCTCAAAAGTGGCGCGCCCCTGCGCAAGCCCGCGGACCTGGCCCGATTCGCCTTGCTGGAAGCCAGCGATACCCACCGGGTGCAGCACATAGAGTGGCTAACCTGGCGGCGGTGGTTGGAGTTGAACCAACAACCGAGACTGGAACCCAAGCGCTGGATGTACTTCAACTACGCCCACCAAATTGCCCAGGCTGCACTCACCGGCCAAGGCATTGCACTGGCCCGCATGCCGCTGGTGGCCGACAGCCTGGCCAGCGGCGACCTGGTAGAGGTGCTGCCCGGCGGGCGCATCGATACCCCCATGGTGTATTGGCTGCTGGTGGGTGCCCGCAATAGCAGCCGGCCGGAGATCCAGGCGTTTTGCGACTGGCTGTTGGCCCAGGCCGCCGTTACCCGGCAAGCCACCGGCGAAGATCCCCACACCGCCTCGCAAGCCCTTGCACGCTAAACCTCTACCCTCCCCCACCGCATGTCCGCCCCGAACCGCTTTCCCCTCTCTGCGCCCGGCCGCTTCAGCCCTCTTAGGCGACAACTGTTGCTGGCGCCGATGCTGGCGTCACTGCCGCCCGGTGCACAGGCATTGCCACCGGCGACCCTGCGCTTTCCGCGCGATGCGGGCTCGCACAACGCGTTCAAAACCGAGTGGTGGTATGTGACCGGATATGCACAGATACCCGGCGACCGGGGCGAGGCCTCCCGCTTGCTGGGCTTTCAAGTGACTTTTTTTCGCAGCCGGGTGGAGGCCACACAGGGCATGCAATCCCGCCTGGCAGCGCGCCACCTGCTCTTTGCCCATGCAGCCGTCACCGATGTGCAGGGCCGCAAGCTCTGGCACGACCAGCGGATTGCCCGCTGGTCGGGCGAGCCCGCAGGCAGTAACCCGGCCGATGTGGCCCATGCCAGCACCGAAGACACGGCGGTAGTTATTCGCGACTGGCATTTGAAGCGGTCGGGGCCGCATTTGCAGGCGCGTGTCCTGGCAACTGACTTCGTGCTGGACTTGGAATTGCAGGCCAGCCAGCCTGTGCTGCTGCAGGGGGTGGACGGCCTGTCCCGCAAAGGCCCGCAGGCTCAGCAAGCCAGCTACTACTACAGCCTGCCCCAGCTGCAGGTGCGTGGCAGCGTGACGCTCAAGGATCAGAAGTACCCCTTGGCAACCGGCAGCACCGCTTGGCTGGACCACGAATGGAGCCAAGAGGTGCTGCACCCGAACGCCGTAGGCTGGGACTGGATCGGTATCAATATGCTGGATGGGGGCGCGCTGACCGCCTTTCGCCTGCGAACGGCCCAAGATACCGCCCTGTGGGACGGCGGCTCCTACCGCAGTGGCCAAGGCGTGCGCCAAGTGTTTGCACAAGGCGAGCTTGCATTCACCCCGCAGCGCCGATGGACCAGCCCGGCGAGCCGCGCAAGCTATCCTGTGGAGTGGCTGGTGCGCACACCGGCAGGCAGCTTTAAAGTCAAAGCCCTGCTGGACGACCAGGAGCTCGACAGTCGCAGCTCGACCGGCGCGATCTACTGGGAAGGCCTGTGTGAAGTGTTTAACACCAGCGCAGAGCTGGTGGGCCGCGGCTATCTGGAGATGACCGGTTACGCCAGCCCGCTCAAGATCTGAAGTGATTTGCTACAAAAACAATAGCTGCTAGCGCAATACTTGCCTGCGCTACCGCCTTATTTGGCTCTTAAAACCTGCAACTCCTGGGCAGAACGGTGGCTCTTGCGCCGCTCGCGGCCGGCCAGCCATCGCAGCACCAAGGCGTGAAAGGCCTCCGGTTGTTCGAGCATCACCCAATGCCCGCAGCGCAGCGCGTGGGCTGCGCCATCTTCTGAGGCGCGCAGGGTGTGCAGCCAGCGCGGGGAATGGAACATGAAGGGTTTGCGCTCCCCAAACACATACAGCACCGGGCAGGTCAGCTTCACCGGGCGGGTGCGGAGCCCCCCCCGCATCCCGAACCACTGCATCACATAGGGAAAGTTCATGGTCCAGCTCAGCTGTGGGGCCGGCACCGGGCAGCGCATCAGGCCGGCCATCCAGCGCGTCATCCGGTTGCCCAGGCCCGGGTGCAAGTAGCGCCCCACCATCCAGGCTTTGGCCAGCCAGAGCTGGTAGGCTGCCACCGCCAATTTCTGTTTCAGCGACAAGGACTGGAGGTAAGCCCGCGCATTGTGGTCCCCAATGTCGATGGCGACCACGGCCGCCACCCGCTGGGGGTGTCGCATTGCCAGTTCGTAGCCAAAAATGCAACCCCAGTCATGGAGCATCAAGGTCACCGGTGTGCCGGGGCTCACGGTTTGAATCACCGCGACCAGGGCATCCACCACATCATCCAGCTTGGGCACCACCGGGGGCCGCTCCTGCACGTCACCGAAGCCGGGGAGCGTCAAACGCACACACCGGTAATTGTTTTGCAGGGAGCGAACGGTGCCGTCCCACACGGCCAGGGTGTCTGGCCATCCATGCAACATCAGGACCGTGCGCGGTCCGCTCCCCTCCACCTGTACCTCCATGCCTTGGATATGCATTTTTCGAGTCTCCATGGTTCCTCCTATTTTTTTCATGAGCTTACATCGACTGATGTGCAACAAAATGAAACAAACCGCAAAGTCCCGCTCAGGTGTCTCTCCGGCAGATTGCGCAATACTCAATGGCTCACCGGCACACGCTTTAATTCTGCGGATCTCCTTGCAGCCCGGCCCATCACCCTTACCTGATTGCCCATGAGTACCTCTGAACGCCCCAAATCGACCAACCCCAAGTCTTTGAGCGGCTTGCTGCCGTTTTTGAGGCCCTATCGCGGGCGGATCGCCATGGCGCTGGTGTTTCTGGTGCTGGCAGCGGTGGCAACCCTGGCCTTTCCGGTGGCGCTGCGCAGCTTGATCGACGGGGGCCTGGTGCAAGCAGACAAAGGGACCCAGGTGATGGCGCTGCGCAATCACTTTGCAGCCCTTTTTGCGGTGGCTGTGGCCTTGGGGCTGTTTTCTGCCGCGCGCTTTTACATGGTGAGCTGGCTGGGTGAACGGGTCACCGCCGACCTGCGCAATGCGGTGTACAGCCATGTTCTTCGGCAGAGCCCGGAATTTTTTGAAACCACCCAGACCGGCGAAGTCCTCTCGCGCCTATCGGCTGACACCACGCTGGTGCAAACCGTAGTGGGCTCTTCGCTGTCCATGGGCTTGCGCAACGCGGTCATGGGGGTGGGCGCGTTGGCAGTGCTGGTGTGGACCAACCCGGTCGTCATGCTGCAGGTGCTGGCTGTTTTGGTGCTGATTGTTTTACCCAGTTTGTGGTTCGGTCGGCGGGTACGCAAGCTTTCACGCGCCTCGCAGGACCGGGTGGCTGACTCCAGCGCGATCGCAGCGGAGGTGCTCAATGCGATTCCGGTGGTGCAAAGCTATACGGCCGAAGACCGGGAGACCCAGCGCTTCATCAGTTCAACCGACAACGCCTTTGCCACGGCCGCCAAACGCAGTCTGATGCGCTCGGGCCTGGTGGCCTTCATCATCATTGCCACCAGTGCGGCTTTGTTGTGGGGCTTGTACCAAGGCACCCAAGCCGTGGCCGAGGGGCGCATTACCGCCGGGCACTTGGGCCAGACCGTGGTCTACGTGATCATTTTGGCCAGCGCATTTGCGGTGCTGGGTGAGGTGTATGGGGATCTACTCCGGGCCGCCGGCGCCACCGAGCGTTTGATGGAGTTGCTGGGCACCCAGTCGCCCATTAGTTCACCGGCTAATCCAGTGATTGCGCCCATGCCTATTGCGGGGAGTGCTATTCAATTTGAAGCAGTCAACTTTCATTACCCGTCACGCCCTCAGCAGCAAGCCCTGAAAAACTTCCACTTGAACGTGCTGCCCGGGCAAACGGTCGCGATTGTCGGGCCCAGCGGAGCCGGCAAAAGCACCGTGTTTCAGCTACTGCTGCGCTACTACGATCCGCAGAGCGGCAGCATTGTGCTGGACGGCTCAGAAACACGGCAGCTGGCACTCGATGCGCTGCGGCAGCGCGTGGGCATCGTGCCGCAGGATGCAGTAATTTTCTCGAGCAGCGCTATCGAAAACATCCGCTACGGCAAACCCGGCGCGACCGATGCGGAGGTCAAAGCCGCAGCCCATGCGGCTTTCGCCCATGAATTTATCGAAGCGCTGCCGGAGGGTTATGACACCTTCCTCGGCGAGCGAGGAGTGCGCTTGTCTGGCGGACAACGCCAACGGATTGCCATTGCCCGGGCTATGCTCAAAAACCCGCCTCTGCTTTTGCTGGACGAGGCCACCAGTGCGCTGGATGCCGAAAGTGAACGCATGGTGCAGGCGGCCCTGGAGTCCGCGATGCGCGACCGCACCACATTAGTGATTGCCCACCGGTTAGCGACCGTCCAAAAGGCTGATTTAATCGTGGTGCTCGACCACGGCGAATTGGTCGAGCAAGGGACCCATGCGGAGTTGGTGGCCAAAGGCGGCGTCTACGCAGGTCTGGCCGCCTTGCAGTTCAACGCGTGAGCCCACACTGCCCCCGGTGATTGCCTAGCCGATTTTCGAAGGTAGCTATCGTTTGATAAAGAGGCGGTAACTCCCTAAAATCAAGGCTTCACCACCGGAGGCCGCTATGGAAGTTACTCGCACCAAGGTACAGCAACCCGAGCAGACACAAGCGGCCAAACGGGCTGAAAACATACAACGCGAAGCCGTCAGGCAGGCTGCTGCGACCGAATTGAAGCCCCCCAAGGCGCAAGAAGCCGAGAAGAAACCGGTCGTAAACGGGCAAGGCCAAACCATCGGCACCCGCCTCAACGTGAGTGCCTGAGCGGTCACAGGCAAGCCCGATGGCCATCAGTGCAACCAACAGCGCAACACCGTCGATTCAGTCGACCCTGAGTCGCACCCGCTTGGAACAGGCCAAACGCGAAGCCGAGAACGCGGAAAACAAGGTCGAGTCGCTACAACAGCAGACCGATCAGGCCGAGCAAGAAGTCCAATCCAAGAAAAATGCAGTTCAGACATTAACTGCTCGCAATACTCTCGAAGACACCACCTACATCAGCCAACTCCGGGCTTCGACATCTTCAGTAGCGCCCGCCACGCAGGACTTTCTTCTGCGCATGTACAGCGCGACTTCCGCCAAATTTGCAGCGAGCGGTAATGCCCTGCGCGCCAGCTTGAATGCACGACCTTTCGTTAACACGCTCGGGCAACCGACGGGCCGGATCGTAGATCTGACGGCCTGATCATTTATTAATTTTTTGCATAGTTAGCATATCAAGTGGCCTTGGACAGGTCGGTAAGGGCAGCCTACATTGCGAGCCTTGACGACAACTACAAGGAGCATTCATGTCGCAGCAATCCGGCGTTCAACAGACGCCTAACGCCCCCAACGCAGCCGTTACCCATGCGCTGCCGTCTTACCTGCAGGCCGACCATCTCGGTCCGTGGGGCATTTACCTTCAGCAAGTGGATCGTGTGACACCGTACCTCGGCCATTTGGCGCGCTGGGCTGAAACACTCAAGCGCCCCAAGCGCGCGCTGATCGTCGATGTGCCAATCCAATTGGACAACGGTACCGTGGCCCACTTTGAAGGCTACCGGGTTCAGCACAATACGTCCCGCGGTCCGGGTAAAGGCGGTGTGCGCTTTCACCAGGACGTGACCTTGTCAGAAGTGATGGCCTTGTCCGCGTGGATGTCGGTAAAGAATGCCGCGGTGAATGTGCCCTACGGTGGCGCCAAAGGTGGCATCCGCGTTGACCCCAAGACGCTGTCCATGGGTGAGTTGGAGCGGTTGACGCGCCGCTACACGAGCGAAATCGGCATCATCATCGGCCCCTCCAAAGATATTCCCGCACCGGACGTGAATACCAACGAGCAGATCATGGCGTGGATGATGGACACCTACTCCATGAACGAAGGTGCTACCGCTACCGGCGTAGTCACAGGCAAGCCCATTGACTTGGGTGGTTCATTGGGTCGCCGCGAGGCAACCGGCCGTGGTGTCTACACCGTGGGCGTTGAGGCCGCGCAGCACCTCGGACTCGATATCAG
>DGQR01000223.1 GCA_002390825.1 Rhodoferax sp. UBA4409 | reverse complement strand
GCGAACTTGCCGCCCTCTTCCAACACGGCGTTGATGGTTTCCACATCCATCTCAGCGTGTTTAGGGATTTGCTGCAGGTCTTGCGCCACGTTCAGCACTTCGTGCATCACAAATTGCATGTCGCGCAGGGGGGGGGTGTAAGTAGGCATGTTGCTTTCTCCTGATGAACTGGGTGGGTATGGGTGGGTTTAATTCGGGGTGACCGGGGTCACGGCGTATCGCGCAAGGATGTTGGAAAAGCCCTGATTCGCGCGCTCAATGGAACCGGGGTTTTTGAGAAAACGGGCCTCGTAGTGCAAGGCGAGAATCAAGCCGTGGATCTCAAATGCCATTTGCTGCTCGTCGGCATCCGAGCGCAGGTGACCACATTGCTTGGCCAAGACGACGGCGCGGTACAACGCGCTGAGCCAGGTTTGGACCGAGAAGGCCAGGGCATCACGCACGGGGCCTGGACGGTCATCGAATTCGACGGCACCGCTGATAAAGATGCAACCGGATTGGATTTCTACCGCGACACGCTTCATCCAATTGCCGAACAGCGCTTGAACGCGAGGCAGCCCGCGATCAGCATGGAGTGCCGGGTAAAACACTTCTTGCTCGAAGCGGCTGAAGTATTCGCGAACCACCGAGATTTGCATCTCCTCGCGGGAGCCAAAGTGCGCAAACACCCCGGACTTGCTCATTTGGGTGACTTCTGCAAGCACTCCGATGCTCAAGCCTTCAAGGCCAATTTGCGTGGCGAGGCCCAAAGCGGCCTCGACGATAGCAGCCTTGGTTTGCTGGCCTTTTTGCATCGCACGTCGAGCGGGCGCGCGCTTTGTAGCGGGCTCGGTAGAGGAGTGCTCGATAGCGATTTCAGCGGCAAGCGACATAGACGAGTGGCAATCAAAATAGAACGATCGTGCTATTTTGCAGCATTTCACTCGACACTGTGAAGTACCCACCCCCTCTAGAGGGTCACTTCTAAGGCAAACTAGGGTTTACCCCAACATCAAACCCAATGCGCTGTCGAGGTGCTCCGACGGCAAGCGCTTGAACCCGGATCGGGCAAAGCGCTGCAAGCGGCCCGCCACAAAAGCCACCGCCGTAGAAGCTTGAATTTGCGCATCAACCGCACCCACCTGCGCCGGTGCCGCCAAGCGGCCATCCCGCAGGCATTGCTTAACCGTGGCTTCCACTTTGTCAAACAGCGTGTTCATGCGCTGCTGCAAGCGCTCGTGCTCCATCACCAGTGCGTCACCCACCATCACACGAGCCATGCCGGGGTTCTTCTCGGCAAACTGCACCAACATGCTGAGGATGCGATGCGACTGCCGTATGCCGACGTCGGGGGTGGAGTCGGCGGCCTCTTTTTCAATGATCTGGTTGATCAGCGAAAAAACAGTCTGCTCGATGAAGTCAATCAAGCCCTCAAACATTTGCGCCTTGCTGGCGAAATGCCGGTACAGGGCGGCCTCGCTGACCTCTAGCCGCGCGGCCAATGCTGCGGTCGTAATGCGTTCGCCACCGGGTTGCTCCAGCATGCTGGCCAACATTTGGAGAATCTGAACCCGGCGCTCTCCGGGTTTGGGCCGCTTGCGCGCGGGCACGTCGGCAGATGGAGTCTCAGCAGAGGTATCGGTCATGGCACGTCTGGTTTCAAGGGCTAGTTAGTGTTCACTTAAATTCTCGCACGCGCAACGCGCCTAATACTTTAAGCGAGGGGAAAGCGGAGTGTGACCCGCAGCCCCTTGCCTCCAGCACCTGCCTGCAACTCCAGCTGGCTGCGGTGGACATGGGCAATTTCGCTGGCAATGGCCAGGCCCAAGCCATTGCCTTCCACGGCAGTGCCAGCTACCCGGTAGAAGCGCTCCAGCACCCGGTAGCGCTCACCGGAGGGCACACCGGGGCCATCGTCTTCGACCTCCAGAAATGCCTGGCCCTGTTGCCCGCAACGGATCGTGACCCGGCCGCCCTCTTGCGTGTATTTGATCGCGTTATCCACCAGATTGGTCATCAGCTCGCGCAGCAACCACTCCTGGCCACTCACGTGAACCGGGCTCACATCCAGTCCGAGGTCTATTTGTTTGGCCATGGCCGCATCCAGCTGGGACTCCAACAGCGTTTCACACAGTTGCAAAAGGTCGACGCGTTGCAGTGGCTGAATGTTGGCGCTGCGCGAATCCGCCCGCGACAAGGCCAGCAATTGATTGGCAAGTTGCGAAGTGCGCCGCGCCGCATGGCGAAGCCGCAAGACCTGATCCGCTCCTAAAGTAATAGCGTTAGGCGCAGCTTTTTCAGGGGCTAGTGCCGTTTTTCCCTTACTTCCATGCGGGTCCACCACCTGCGCCCATGCCTCTACCTGTGCCTGCAGACCGGCAAGCGGGGTGCGCAGTTGATGCGCGGCATCCGCAACAAACCGGGCTTGGCTTTCCGCCTGCGCATTCACCAGACCGAACAGGCGGTTCAGCGACTCCACCAAGGGCCTCACCTCGTCTGGCGACG
This sequence comes from Rhodoferax sp. UBA4409, assembly GCA_002390825.1. GTDB lineage: Bacteria > Pseudomonadota > Gammaproteobacteria > Burkholderiales > Burkholderiaceae_C > Allorhodoferax. The sequence goes on along the minus strand of DGQR01000223.1, from coordinate 6,456 downwards.
CATCCGGGTCCAGTGCGGACAAATCCCTCGGAGAGCGACGCTCCAAGGCCTCGCGCAGGGTTAGCAAAGGGCGCAAAGCGGTGCCCACCGCCCAACGCACCGCAAAAAATCCGGCGAAAGCCAGAATCAGATTCGGCAGCAACACCTTCAACGCCAGCAAACGCAGCCATTGCTGGCGGGGGTCGGAGCCATCGGCGAGCCGCACCACGAGCTCACCGGCCACGGTTTGCACCCTCTGGCTGACGATGCGGTAAGTGACGCCCTCAAACTCCTGGCTCGAAAAAGCAGGCTCTTTGGTGCTGGGAGGCATACCGTAGAGCCAGTCGGCCCCAGCGCGCACTACGCCATCCATGCCAACGACGGCCATGGCCGACATGCCCGGGCGGCTGTTCAAAAACTCGTCAACGGGCGGTGCCGTCAGCAGCACCAAGGCCGGCGACGACAGATCGCCCTTGGCAACCACCGAATCCGCTAGCAAAGGGACCATGCGGACCAATTGCCGGTCTTGCTGCAAGGCGGCACTGTCGGCAGAGCGGTAGTCAAACCACGCGTTCAGCATGGCCAACAAAAACAAGGGGAGCAGCAGCAGCAACAGCAAACGCCGCTGCAAACCCTTGGACATGCCAGAGGGGACCACTCAGGCAGCGGCTAGTTCTAGCCGGTATCCGAAACCGCGAATAGAGCGCAACGCGACGCCATGCGGCTCTAACTTCCCTCTGAGCCGGGAGATATACACCTCTACCGCATTGGGGGTGATTTCTTTGTCCCAGCCTGTCAGCGCCTGCAGCAGCTTGTCTTTGTTCGCGGGCTTGGGGGCCTGCAACAGCAGGTACTCCATAACGGTCCACTCCCGGGGACCGAGCTCAAGCGCAGTAGCCGCCGCACCGTCTACCCTGATGCAAGCAACGCGCTGCGCAGTATCCAGCTCTAGCGGACCAAAGCTCAACACCGAGGAAGTGGCCGCCTGTGACCGCCGCAGCAAAGCCCGCAAGCGCGCCAACAACTCAGGCAGCTCAAAAGGCTTGACCATGTAGTCATCCGCGCCCATGTCCAGCCCCTGGACGCGATCCTGCAGCGCATCACGCGCGGTGAGGATCAATACCGGCATGGTCTGGCCTGACTTGCGCATCGCTTGAGTGAGCGAGAGGCCATCCATGTTCGGCAAGCCGATGTCCACAACCGCCACATCAAACGACTCTGTGCTGGTGACCTCCAGCGCGCGCTCTGCACTGCCCACCCAGTCGACGGCATACCCGGCGTCCGACAGGCCGAGTTTGATGCCGCTGGCAACCATCACGTCATCTTCTACAAGTAACAGACGCATCAATTACCTTTCAAGCCCAAGCGATATCTGCGCAAGCAGCTACAAAAACAATAGCAGCCGGGTTCAATGGGAGCGGATCATGGTGCCGAAGGCTTGATCCGTCAGGATTTCGAGCAGCAGCACATGGGGCACCCGTCCATCGATGATGTGGACCGAGTTGACACCGCTTTTGGCTGCATCCAGCGCACCGGCGATTTTGGGCAACATACCGCCGCTGATCGTGCCATCGGCGAACAACTCATCAATACGTTGGGCGGTCAGGTCTGTCATCAAGGCGCCCTGCTTGTCCAGCACGCCGCTGATGTTGGTCAACATCATCAGCTTCTCGGCCTGGAGCACCGTGGCCAGCTTGGCAGCCACCACATCGGCGTTGATGTTGTAGCTCTCGTTGTTCTCACCAAAACCAATCGGGCTGACCACCGGGATGAATGCATCGTCCTGCAAGGCCTTCACCACACTGGGGTCGACACTGACAATATCCCCGACCTGACCCACGTCGTGTTCTTTGGTGGGGTCTGCGTTGTCAAGCATCTTGAGCTTCTGGGCGCGGATCATGGCGCCATCACGCCCGGTCAAACCGACCGCCTTGCCACCGGCCTGGTTGATCAAACCGACGATATCTTGCTGGACCTCTCCGCCGAGTACCCACTCGACCACTTCCATGGTTTCAGGATCTGTGACCCGCATCCCTTGGATGAACTCCCCTTTTTTGCCGAGGCGCTTGAGCAGCCCTTCAATTTGAGGCCCGCCACCATGCACCACGACCGGATTGATACCGACCAGCTTGAGCAACACCACGTCTTCCGCAAAGGCTTTTTGCAGCGCAGGATCGGTCATGGCGTTGCCGCCATATTTGATGACCATGGTCTTGCCATGGAACTTGCGGATATAGGGCAAGGCCCGCGCCAGAATCTGGGCCTGATCAAAAGGGGCGATGGTCGCGGCGGCGGGGGAAGAAGCGTCGGTCATGCAAGACATCCGTTGGGAGAGACATTGGAAAAATTACAGCGGCGGATTGTGCCGCACTGCTCCCGGAGCACACCCCGCAACACCATGCGAGAGCCGAGCATGCAACCGGGCTCGCAACAGCAAAAAGCTTACGAAGCGCTGCTGGTGGTAGCGCCGTCTTGAGCAGCAATCGCAAAGCTCTCTTTAGGCTGACCCTGGGCAATCAAAGCCGACAGCCACTTGGGAGTCAGGCCACGTCCGGACCATGTTTCCCCGTTAGGGCCACGATATTTGGCAGCAACGCTTGCACCCGCTTTTTTGTCTTTTTTAGCGGCTTTGGGCGCGGCTTCTTTCGACTTTTGTTTGGGGCCCTTGGAAGGCTTGGTAGTTTGCAGGTCTTTGACCGTGATACCAAAAGCCTGCATTTTCACCAGGATCTCTTGCACCGTGCTGTGAAATTCTTTGGCTTTAATTTCATTTGCCTGTTTTTGCAGCTTTTCGATTTGCGACTGAATATCGATGAGATTAGACAAAATTTACTCCTAAAACAAAAAAACACGGTTGAATTCTCTCATAGGAGTAGATTTGTCCCTAGATAGTGCATTGAATAGTGCAACAAATAGAGGAGCGCCCCAGAGGAGAAAATACTCAGTAAGTATGGGGTCTACACATCAATAACCGTTTGACATTCACGGCTTGCGCTCATTTCGTGGGCCTATTTGCCGCTGGCTACCCCCATGGCGACCTATTTATTGCAGCGGCGTGACATTTACCGAATTCAAGGGTTATGTACCAAACCTGCGTCACCCGATGCACCCACACAGGGAGGCCAAAACGAAGGTCTCCCTGCTAGCGACATTAAATACAGCTTAGAAATGAATACCCCGCATCATTTGCTGCATGGCAATGGCTTCGGGGGATAGCTTCGATTTCTCCCCGGGTTTGGCCCCTTTTGCTGCAGAGGAGTCCGGGAACATTCTGAAACTGGTATTCATGGCAATCTGGGCAATACGGGGCACCAACGCATGCATCACCTGCCCCGTAATACCAAGCCGAGTGGCAATCCGCACCGGTTTACTGATGCAGGCGTCGGCCACCATATCGGCAGCTTGCTCCGGGGAGAGCGTGGGTACATTGTTGTAAATACCGGTGGGGGCAATCATCGGTGTGCGCACCAAAGGCATATTGATGGTGGTGAAACTGATACCTTGATCCGCAAACTCGCTGGATGCGCAACGTGTCCAGGCATCCAGCGCAGCCTTGGAGGCCACATAGGCGCTGAATCGCGGGGCATTGGTCAGCACGCCAATGGAGCTGATATTGACCACATGCCCTTTTCTCTTGGCCACCATACCCGGCAATAAACCCATGGTGACCCGCAAGCAACCAAAATAATTCAATTGCATGGTGCGCTCGTAGTCGTGGAAACGGTCATAACTCGACTCGATGGCGCGACGGATGGAGCGACCCGCGTTATTGATCAAAAAGTCCACGCCTCCATGGTTTTCAATCAACAAGGCCACAAAACGGTCGCAATCGGCCATATCGGCAATATCTGCGGGGTAAGCTACAAAGCTATATCCCTTGGCCTTGGCTTCCTTGCAGGCCTCTTCCAATTTGTCCACGTCGCGACCGCAGATGATGGTCGTGGCACCGGCCTCCGCAAACTTGTGGGCCGCAGCCAATCCGATACCGGATGACCCTCCGGTGATCAACACCACTTTGCCCCCCACAGTGCCTCGCAAGGTGCGGTCAATATGCAAATCGGGGTCGAGGTGGCGCTCCCAGTAGTCCCACAGCTTCCACGCATAGTCCTTGAGATTCGGGCACTCGACGCCTGTGCCCTTGAGCATTGCCAACGCCCCCCGGCAGTCAAAGCGGGTCGGGTAGTTGATGAACGTCATCATGTCTTCGGGCAGGCTCAGGTCCTTCATGATGGCACTGCGCACCCGCCGCACCGGTGCCAGCGCCATCAGGCTTTTGGTCACGCTACGCGGAATAAACCCCAGCAAGGCAGCGTTCACGAATATGTTCATCTTCGGCGCATGTGCGGCCTTGCTGAAAATATCCAGGACGTCACCCACCCGGTAGCCCACGGGGTCTACCAAGTGGTAACACTGCTTGGCGATCCCTTGCTTGTGGCTGATCGCGTTCAGCGCATCGACCACAAAGTCGACTGGAACAATGTTGACCCGCCCCCCTTCCAGGCCAATGGATGGCATCCATGGCGGGAGCAACTGGCGCATGCGCTGAATCAGCTTGAAGAAGTAATACGGACCATCGATCTTGTCCATCTCGCCGGTGGTGCTGTCGCCGACCACCATGGCGGGGCGGTACACCGACCACGGCACCTTACATTCTTTGCGCACGATTTTTTCACTCTCGTGCTTGGTCATGAAGTAGGGATGGTCGTAGTTCTCCGCTTCTTCAAACATATCCTCGCGGAATACGCCTTCGTACAGACCCGCGGCAGCAATCGAAGACACATGATGGAAATGACCCGCATCAATAGCTTTGGCGAACTCCACCGTGTTTCGCGTGCCGTCTACATTCACCGCGATCTGAGATTCCTCATCAGCCTCCAAGTCATACACCGCGGCCAAATGGTAGAAGTGATCCACCTGCCCTTTCAGGGTTTTGACGGTCTCTGCAGATACTCCGAGTTTTTTTCCTTTGAGATCGCCAAAAACAGGAACGGCCCGCCCTTGGGACTTGGTGTCCGTCAGCCCCCAATACTCCCGTAACCCCGCTACCTTTTCTTCACTTTCTTGCCGAATCAGGAAATGCACCGTAGCGCCTTTGCGCTGCAATAACTTCTTGACCAGACGTTTACCAATGAATCCTGTAGCTCCCGTGACGAAATACCGCATACATGCTCCTGTTAATCAATTTATTCTGACGGACTTTGGGCTCGCGGATTTCATCGTTAACCCGACTAACCCGCCGGATCTAATACTGCAGGCAATACGGTTGCGAACGACCGTGCTTCTTAGTGGAAGCCATCTACACACCCGCGGGTTCAGCGCTTAGAGTCATTCCCACGCAAGTGGAGACACCCACCCTTGCTGCACGTCACACTCAAAAGAGGAGCTCTCATGGTCAAGAAAATTCAGAAAAACAAACCCGCCCCTGCCGCCGGCAGCCCCTTGTCGGCATCCGTCAAGGACTCTGCACAACAGATCTGGCAAGCGGGCCTCGGGGCATTCACCCGCGCCCAAGCAGAGGGAAGCAAAGCATTCGAAGCCCTGGTGAAAGAAGGCGTCAGTATCCAGCGCAAAACCCAAGCGGTGGCGGAAGACAAAATCAATGAAGCCACGGCAAAAATGTCCACCATGGCCACCGATATCAGCAGCAAGGCAACCGGACAGTGGGACAAACTGGAAAATATTTTTGAAGAGCGCGTAGCCAAAGCGCTCCACAAACTCGGCGTCCCGTCTGCCAAAGAAGTGACATCGCTTATCGAGCGTATTGATGCACTCAACCATGCCGTACAACAGCTGTCCGCGCAATCCAAGTCGTCCACAGGCAAAGCTGCAAGCAGCTCACCGGCAACACCACTGAAGAAAAAGGCGGCTGCCAAAAAAGTGACGCCTCCCGCGGCAACCAGCAAGCCGGCTCCCGCCAAAAAAGCACGCGCTCCACGCGCAGCTGCCAAAAAAGCGTCCGCCACTCCGGCCGCTACCAAGGCCAGCGAATAGACAACACTCGGCCATACCGTTGAAAGAAAGAGGGCGCGCAAGCGCCCTCTTTCACGTCCGGCCACCTGTTGCAGCGCAGCATTAAAACCCCTTTCCAAACACTACACTGCACCGCATGAAGGCACCACAACGCACCCGACCCAAAATCGCCATGGCCCTGGCCGGCGGCGGTCCGCTAGGAGCCATCTATGAAATAGGTGCGCTGTGCGCCCTCGATGAGAGCCTGGGGGGCATCGACCTCAACCAACTGGATCACTACGTCGGGGTATCTGCAGGGGGATTTATTGCTGCGGCGCTGGCCAACGGAATGACTCCGCGACAGCTTTGTGCCTCTTTTATTGAAAATGATCCGCGCTCGGGTGATTACTTCGATCCCTCGTGGCTAATGGAGCCCGCCTACGGCGAGTTTTTGCGCCGCGGCCTCCTGGTACCAGGACTGATGGGTGCCGTCGGCTGGGACATGCTCCGCGGTCGCGCCTCTTTGGT
>DGQR01000028.1 GCA_002390825.1 Rhodoferax sp. UBA4409 | reverse complement strand
TTCCAGACCAACATCCTGGCGCTGAACGCTGCCGTTGAGGCGGCCCGTGCGGGTGAGCAAGGCCGGGGGTTTGCGGTGGTGGCCAGCGAGGTGCGGGCATTGGCCCAGCGCAGCGCGACAGCCGCCAAAGAAATCCGGGAGCTGATTGCCCAGTCGTCCGAGCAGATTTCTGAAGGCTCCAACCAGATGCGCAGTGCCGGTGAAACCATCGACCATGTGGTGGCCCAGGTCCAGGAAGTGGGCAACCTCATCAACATGATCACCAATGCCGCCAAGGAGCAGGCTATCGGGATCGCCCAAGTCAACGAGGCGGTGACCCAGCTGGATACCGTGACCCAACAAAACGCCGCTTTGGCCGAAGAGTCTGCCGCCTCCGCGGACGGGCTCACAGACAGCACTGCATCAGTGGCCCGGGCCATCCAGGTATTCCAGCTACCATAGGGATGCAAACCACCATGATTTGGAAGATATGCCTTTCTCCAAACTCGCGACGCTGGATCACGATGCGCTGTTAGCTCTGCTGCATGCCATCCCACAGCCGGTGTTCATCAAGAACGCTGTGGGAGAGCTGATTTACGTCAACAAGGCGTGGCAGACCCAGCTGGGCGCACCGGCGAGTAACGGGAACCCGCAAACCGGGTTTAACGCGGAGCAAATCCGCTTCTTTACCGAGCAAGACCAGCAGGCCTTTCAACAAGGCCGAACCATCACCCAAGAGGACTTGTTCAAGCTGGAGGGCGAGTTCTCTGCGCGGCATCTCCAAACAACGCTGACGCCAGTATTTGACCCCTCCGGCAAGCCCGCCTTTGTGGTGGGCACCAGCATCGACGTCACCGAGCAGCATCAGTTGCAGCAGCAAAACGCTGCCGAGAGAAGCCTGCTAGAAATGCTGGCCTCCAGCGTGCCGCTGGTGGACATCATGTCGGAATTTATTGCGCGGTTCGAGCAGATCTTTCCGGGCGCTATCGGCTCAGTGTTGCTGATGGATGAGGAAGAGCGGCATCTGCTGCATGGCGCAGCGCCCAGCCTGCCAGTCGAATACAACCAAGCCATCCATGGCACCCCTGTTGGTCCCCGCACCGGGTCTTGTGGGACTGCAGCGTTCATAGGTGAAGAAGTGGTGGTGTCCGATATAGCCAACGACCCGCTCTGGACCGACTACCGTGAACTGGCAGAGAGGCATCAGCTTCGGGCCTGCTGGTCTATGCCGATTCGCTCGACCAAGGGCCGGGTGCTCGGCACTTTTGCCAACTATTACCGGGAGCCCCGCGTTCCGACCGACAGTGAGCTGCAAGCGTCGCGACGCAGTGCTTATTTGTTGAGCCTGGCGATCGAGAGCGATAAAAACGAACGAAAAATCCAGCGGGACCAGCGTGCACTGGTGGCTGCAGGCCTGTACCGGCAAGCCATTCTGGACAGCATGGTGGACGGACTGGTAACTGTGGACCGCACAGGAAAGGTCCACACCTTTAACAACGCCGCATGCCGCATGATGGGCTTGGATGCGGAGACCGAGCAACCGCAGCACCTGAACGATCTTTTGGGCACAACGCTGCCGGCGGATGGGCAAGGGCACCTCGAGTTGCTGCATGCGGCAGAAAGCGCGCAAGGCGGCAACTTTGAGGTGGGCGGGCTCGACAAGGGGGGTGAGCTGCGGCCTATCAGCCTGTCGGCCTCCAAAATCCCGTTTTCAGAACCCGAAACCTTTGTGGTGACGCTGCGGGACATTACCCAACAACGCCACGACGAGGAAGAAATCCGGCGACTGGCGTTTTATGACCCCTTGACCAATCTGCCCAACCGGCGCCTGCTGATGGACCGGGTCCGGCAAGCCATGATCAACAGCGCACGCCACGGTCGCCATGGGGCGCTGATGTTTCTCGACCTCGACCATTTCAAGCTGCTCAACGACACCTTGGGCCATGACGTGGGCGATGAGCTCTTGCAGCAAGTGGCGACCCGCTTGCGCATGTGTATCCGCGAGGGCGACAGCGTAGCGCGCCTGGGCGGCGATGAATTTGTGGTGTTGCTGGAGGACCTGAGCCCCAACCCCAACGAGGCGGCGAGCCATGCCGAGTTTGTGGCGCACAAGATCTTGGATTTGCTGGCGCAACCCTACCGCATGCGCGGACACCTGCACAACAGCACGCCCAGCATCGGGATTGTGGTGTTTTTCGAAGACCACGAAACGATCGACGAGCTGCTCAAGAAAGCAGACGTTGCGATGTACCAGGCCAAGTCGGCCGGCAGAAACACAGCACGCTTCTTCGACCCGGTGATGCAAGCCGCTGCCGCGACCCATGCGGCGATGGCGCAGGAGATCAAAGTCGGTATCGAGCGGAACGAATTTGTGCTGCATTACCAGGTCCAAATTGACGCCCGCGGCCACTGCACCGGGGCAGAAGCTCTGGTGCGCTGGAACCACCGGGTCAGGGGTTTGGTGTCGCCGGCGCACTTCATTCCCTTGGCCGAGGAAACCGGCATGATCTTGCCCCTGGGTTACTGGGTGTTGGACTCTGCGTGCCAACAGTTGGCGGCTTGGAGCCGCAACCCCGCCACGGCCCACTGGACCCTGGCCGTCAACGTGAGCGCGGCACAACTGGCCCAACCCGGTTTTGTAGAAAGCGTGAAGAAGGCCTTGCTGCACAGCCAAGCACCCGCCACCCAACTGAAACTGGAGTTGACAGAAAGCATGCTGGCCAATGATGTGGAGGGCATCATCACCAAGATGATGGACATCAAAGCACTGGGTGTGAACTTTTCGCTGGATGATTTCGGCACCGGCTACTCGTCCCTTTCTTACCTGAAGCGCTTGCCACTGTCCCAACTCAAGATCGACAAGTCGTTTGTGCGGGATGTGCTCACTGACCCGAGCGACGCGGTGATCGCCCGCACCGTGGTGGCACTCGGCCATAGCCTGGGCCTGACCGTCATCGCCGAGGGCGTGGAAACCCCGGAACAAAGAGACGCATTGGCGGCCATGCAGTGCGATGCCTTTCAGGGCTATTTTTTCGGCAGGCCGGTGCCGCCGGAGGCACTCATGGCAGACATGGCGATACAACTCCCTGCCCCATAATGAAAGCTCACATAAAGCCGCTTCGGTGTCACCTTGCCTCAACTGAATTGAAGGAGTACACCCTTGACGCTACACGCTGAGTTGTGCCGCCGCGCCGCATGGGTGCTGGGCCGGGCGGTCTTGACCTGCCTCGGGCTGGCATTGGCCTTGTTGCCTGTGACCACTCACGCATCTACCCCGCTCAAGCTCAGGATCGTCGGCGGGCTGGCCGGCGTGAACCAATACGTTCAACATGAAGAGCCGTTTTGGTCGCAAGAGCTGGCGCGCCTGAGTGGCGGCAAGTACAGCGCTGACATTGCGCCCTTCGACCGCTCAGGCATTCCTGCCGAGGAAATGCTGCGCTTGATGTCGCTGGGGGTCATTCCCTTCGGCACCGCGATGCTGGGCCCGGCATCCGCACAACACCCCATGCTGGGCGCCATGGATCTGTCGGGCTTGAATCCGGACATGGCCAGTCTGAAACGGCATGTGGCAAGTTTCCGCCCCATCCTGCAAAAAACACTGCGCGAAAAACACGGTATCGAAGTCCTGGCGGTTTACACCTATCCGGCCCAAATCTTGTTCTGTAAAAAGCCCTTGGCCAGCCTCCGCGAGTTGGAGAAACGGCGTATCCGCGTCTCCTCGCCCAGCCAGGCAGACCTGATTCAAGGCTTGGGGGGTGTGCCGGTTTTGGTCGGGTTCGGGCAAATGCTGGCGCACCTGCAATCCGGCAACACCGAATGCGCCATCACCGGCACCATGTCGGGCAACACCATCGGCCTGCATGAGATCACCAGCCACATGTACAACCTGCCGTTTACGTGGGGACTGGCCGTTTTTGGTGCCAATACGACTGCCTGGAATGCGCTGCCCTCTGACCTGAAAGCGCTCCTGAGAAAAGAGCTCGCAAGGCTGGAAACCAATATCTGGAATGCCAGTGAACGCGAGACAGCAGACGGGCTCGCCTGCAACCGCGGCGACTCCAACTGCGAGCACGGCCGCCCCGGCAAAATGACCCAGATCAACCCCAGCCCCGACGACATCAAGCTCGTCAGGGAGCTCGTCAAAACCACCGTCTTGCCTCGTTGGCAACAACGCTGCAATCAGCACTGCCGCGAAATGTGGGACAGCACCATCGGATCGGTGCCCAGCGACATGCCCCTACCGAACAGCCGCTGATGGCTAAATTCACGTTCAAGGTCCACCATGCCTTGGTGGCGGTCACCGCCCTGCTGATATTTGCGATTCTGGCGGCCAGCACAGTCCTGATCCGTGATTTGCACAAAAATGCCGTCGCCGAAGCCCAAGCCCAGGCGACCCGCTTTGTGACCGGTGCCCAAGCCGCGGTGAACCGGAGCCTGCTGGGCATTGATGTGCTGCTGGCGAGCATGGGCAGTTTGCTGGGTCTGGAGAACATGCAAGCCGATTGGCTGGAAGGCCCGTTGGCAGGCAAATTGATTCAAGGTGCGACCCGCCAGAATCTGCTGGTACGCAATGTCTGGCTCGTCGATGCACAAGGCACGGTTCTGGCGAGCTCCAGCAGCCCGGCGCCGGATGCGCCGCTGGAAATACCCGAGGGCTTTCTCAACGAAGCACTCAGCCCCCCCATCTCCATGCTGGTGATCAGCCGGCCACTCTTGAGCCCCAGCAGTGCCGAAATGGTGCTGCTGTTTGCCCGCCATCTGTCCTTGGCCGATGGCAGCAAGCTGTTGGCGATTGCCGAGGTTCCGGTCAACCTGTTGACGACGGTGCTGGTACAAGGGGCGGACATCAGCCAACTCGAAGCCACGATCGAACGCAGCAACGGCTACCTGCTCGCCAGTGTGCCGCCTCAGGAGTCCTTGAGCGGCCTTGCCTTGAGCCCGGTGATGAGCCCCCAGTCGCAGTTTGCAGTACAGACCATGCCTTCACGCATCCAGAACCGACCCGCCCTGGTCGCTTCACGGCCTATGCTCTACAACGACCTGCTCATCACGGCCAGCATCCCGATGGACACGGCGCTGGAAGAGTGGACTTTTCAGGCACGGCTGATCGGCATGCTGAGCCTGCTTTTCAGCCTGATGATTGCGGCTGCCGGCTACGCGGGCTTGCGTTATGTACAGAGCATGGGGCGCGCCCAGCGCTCAATCAGCCATGCCAAAGCCACCACAGACCAGGCGCTGGAATCGATGGAAAGCGGCTTTTTGCTGCTGGATGCCGAGCGCAAGGTCATCACCTGGAACCGGCGTTACCTGGAAATCTACCCGTGGCAAGCGCCGCACATCCGGGTGGGGCACTCGTTTGAAGCTCTGCTGATGGTCACCGCCGTCGAAACCCTGGGCGATGTGCCCCGCGAGACCTTGCAGCAATGGGTCACCACGCGCATGGAGTTGCTGCAACACGGGGTGCAAAACCATGAACGGGAGTTCCCCAACGGCCGGATCATTGAGATTACCGAACGACCCACCCCCGGTGGTGGCGTTGTCATCACCTACCAGGATGTGACCCGCTTGCGGCGCGCCAGCGCGGAAATTGAGCAACTCGCGTTTTTTGATCCTCTCACGAGCCTGCCCAACCGCCGCTTGCTGTCAGACCGTTTGCAGCAGGCGCTGACCACCAGCGTGCGCAGTGGCCGGCGTGGCGCCTTGTTGTTCATGGACCTGGACCACTTCAAAACCCTGAATGACACCTGCGGCCACGACGTGGGAGACATGCTGCTGCAGCAGGTTGCCGTGCGCATCAAAGCCTGTGTCCGCGAGGGCGACACCGTCGCCCGGCTGGGCGGCGACGAGTTTGTTGTCATGCTGCTGGACCTGAGCCCCGACACCCTGGAAGCCGCGCGCCAAGCCCGCCTGGTGGGTGACAACATTTTGCGAGCGATGGCCGAGCCTTTTGAGCTGGGGGACAAGCAACACAGGAGCTCCTGCAGCCTGGGGGCCACTTTGTTCGGGGACACCGCGCAAGACGCCGCAGAGCTGCTCAAGCAAGCGGATATCGCGATGTACCAGGTCAAAAACAACGGGCGCAACGCATTCTGTTTCTTTGACCCCGGCATGCTGACCGCCATCGAGGCCCGTGCCCGCCTGGAAGTCGATCTGCGCAAGAGCCTGGACGATCAACATTTCGAGCTTTATTACCAGCAGCAGGTGAATGAAGAGGGCCAAGTCGTGGGTGCCGAGGCCCTCGTCCGCTGGCACCATCTGGATAACGGCTTGGTGCTGCCCGGGCAGTTCATCGGGCTCGCGGAAGAAACCGGCCTCATCCTGCCCATGGGTCAATGGGTGCTGGAGCAAGCCTGTACGCAACTGGCCATGTGGCAGCGCCAGCCCCGGAGCCGGGACCTGCAGCTCTCGGTCAACGTCAGCGCCCGCCAGTTCCGGCAAGCGGATTTTGTAGACCGGATGGCCAGGATCTTGCGCGCGACCGGCGCACGGGCCGACCTTTTGAAGTTGGAGCTGACAGAAAGCCTGGTGCTGGACAACGTGGAAGACACGATCCAGAGAATGAACGCGCTCAAAACCCTAGGGGTGCGGTTCTCGATGGATGACTTCGGGACTGGCCACTCCTCGCTTTCTTACCTGACACGCCTGCCGCTGGACCAGCTCAAGATCGACCAGTCTTTTGTGCGGAATATCGGCTCGCAGTCGACCGACTCGATCATCATCCAGACCATCATCGGCATGGGCAACAACCTCGGGCTCGAAGTGCTGGCCGAGGGGGTGGAAACAGAAGCCCAGCGCGACTTCCTCTCCGCCCATGGCTGCCACCTGAAACAGGGCTTTTTGTTCGGGCCACCGCTCCCAGCCCCTGAATTCATCAAAGCGCTACATGCTGAAGAAATCAGCCTTTAGCGCTCATAAATACTGCACAGGTAGCTATATTTTTTATAGCAAATTTATTGTCGGGCGGTGCGGGTGTTGCCCGGCAAAGCTTGCGGGTGGCTGGTGCGCAGGGGGTTGATATCCAGCCCGCCACGGCGGGTGTAGCGCGCATACACGGTCAACTTGGCGGGTTTGCAGCGGGCCCAGATGTCCATAAAGATGCGCTCCACGCATTGTTCGTGGAACTCGTTGTGGTTGCGAAAACTCACCAGATACTGCAACAAGCCTTCCTGCTGGATCTGCAAACCGGTGTAGCTGATCTGCACACTGCCCCAATCGGGCTGGCCGGTCACCAGGCAGTTGCTTTTGAGCAGGTTGCTCACCAGCACCTCGGTCACCATGCCTTCTGCCGCTGGGGCCGTGACCAGCAGTTCAGGCGCGGGCTGGTAGTGGGTGCACTCCACATCCAGGCGATCCAGGCTCAGGCCATCCAGCTCGTACACCGGCTCACGGTCGAATTGCTCGGCAGCAATCAAGCGCACCCCAACCGATTGCACCGGGCCGCCCCGCCACGCCGCTTCCGCAATATCCGCCCGCAAACGGGCCAGCACCTCGGAGGCATCGGCAAAGCGGGTGTTGTTGAAGCTGTTGAGATAAAGCTTGAAAGATTTGCTTTCGATGATGTTGGGCGTCTCAGCGGGGATGGTGAAGTGCGCCAGCGCGACCTGGGGCTTGCCGCGCAGGTTGAGCCAGCTCAGCTCAAACGCCGTCCACATGTCGGCGCCGAAAAATGGGGCGGCACCGGTAATGCCGATCTCCGCGCGTTTGCCCGCACGGGGAATAGGAAACAACAGCGAAGCGTCGTACTGATCGACATACGCCGAAGATTTGCCAAGTTGGGATTGCTCAGGGGTGTTCATTCAATGTTTCCGGTCAAAGTAGGCCAGCAGCGCGGCCAGAATGCGGCGCACAGGCTCGGTGGGCAGGTCATGGCCCATGCCCTCAATAGGCAGGAGGGTCGCGCCCGGGATGCGACGGGCTGTGTCTTCACCACATGCAAAAGGTATCAGCGGGTCGGCGGTGCCGTGGATGACCAAGGTGGGCGCCGTGATGCGGGGCAATAGCGCGGTGCGCGCACCATCTGCCACCACAGCCAGCATTTGCCGCAAGGTGCCCACCGGGTACATGGCGCGGTCCACGCCCCGGGCAATCCGCGCCCGCAAATCGTCTTCGGGCGTGGGGAAGGCGGGGCTGCCGATCGCCTGAAACAGGCGCAAAGAGTGCTCCACCATTTCGGCCTTGCTGTTACCCGAAGGGCGTCGCAGCATGGCGCGCAACACCTCCGGCGCCGGGCCGGGCAGGCCTTTGGCACTGCTGCTGCTCATGATGCTGGTAAGGCTCAATACGCGTTGGGGCGCTGCGAGGGTCAGGCGTTGGGCAATCATTCCGCCCATGCTCATGCCCACGACATGGGCCTTTTGCACGCCCACTGCATCGAGGACACCCAACGCATCTGCTGCCATATCGCTCAAGCTGTAAGGTGCAGCGGGGGTAAAGCCGAACTTGTGTTGCAAGCTGGCCCAAAAGATATTGGGTTTGCCCCCCTCTTCGATGCGGCTGCTCAGCCCTACGTCGCGGTTGTCGAAGCGGATCACGCGGTAGCCTGCGGCCTCCAAACCCTGCACCAGATCGGCGGGCCATGCAATCAACTGCAGACCCAGCCCCATGATGAGCAGCACCGCCGGTTTGCCGGCAAAGGCGGGGTCGCGCTGGGCGCTGTCTTCGACTTCGATATCTAGACCGTTTGCTCTTATTTTCATAGCTCCTCGCGCAATATCAACGGGCGCTCAGCCCTTTTTTCTTCTGAAAACCAACCGCTCCTGCGTGGACTCTTCAGCGGCAAATGCATAGCCCTCCACGTCAAACCCTTTGAGCTGTTCAGGCGTGCTCAGGCGGTGTTCAATCGCGTAGCGCGCCATCAGGCCTCGCGCTTTTTTGGCAAAGAAGCTGATGATTTTGTATTTGCCGTCTTTGTATTCCTGGAACACGCACTCCACCACCCGGCCCTTCAGGGCTTTGAGGTCCACCGACTTGAAGTACTCGTTCGACGCCAAGTTCACTACCACCGGGGTGGTGTCGGCTTTCAGGCGGGTGTTCAGGTAATCCGAGAGCTGGCTGCCCCAGTAGTGGTAGAGGTTGTTGCCGTGCGGACCCTTGAGGCCAGTGCCCATCTCGAGCCGGTAAGGCTGCATCAGGTCCAGCGGGCGCAATACGCCGTACAGGCCACTCAAAATACACAAATGGTCTTGCGCCCAGGCCAGGTCCTCAGCGCCCAGGGTCTTGGCGTCTAGCCCGTCATACACATCGCCGTTGAATGCCAGCACGGCTTGGCGGGCGTTCTTCTGGGTGGCTTTAGGGGACCAGGCTTCATAGCGCGCTACGTTGAGGGTGGAGAGCTTGTCGCTCAGATCCATTAACTCGGCAATTTGTTGCGGCGAGTACGCGCGCAGCAGACCAATAAGCTCCGCCGACTGCTTCACGAACATCGGCGCAGTGTGTGGCTGGCCGTTCAGGGGGGTGTCGTAGTCCAGGGACTTGGCAGGAGAAATCAAAAACAACATGGCTATTCGGGGCTGCGCGAGGCGGACCGGCCAGTTTATCGCGAAGGCCGGCTGCCCACAGGGCACGGGTGGCAAGCCCTGCCGAAGCGTCACAGCTTCTTCATATGAGCGGCTTAGTCTCGGCGCCTTCTTCAACAGGGAGTCTTGACCACCATGATCGCTTTTTCCCCCACCCGTCTCGCTGCGGCACTCGCCTTGGCAGCGACTGCCATGAGCGCATCTGCGCAAACGGAAGTGACCGCCGTGTTGGCCGGCCACGCGGCCTTGTCGACCTTCACCACCGTGGAAGCCCCCAAAGCTGCAGGCCCCTTCTTTGAGACCGCTGGCAAGTTCAACGCCGCCAACCGCCAACGCACCGAAGTGCTGAGCAGCATCGAAGGCGTTACTTTCGTGGGCGATGCCAAGCACCCCCGCAAATCCGGCGGCACCTTGCCTATCAAGGGCCAGTCGGTACAAGGGTTCTCGGGCATCGTTTCTTTGGGCAACGCAGAGTTTCTGGCCCTGACCGACAACGGCTTCGGCAGCAAGCTCAACTCGCAAGACGCACTGCTGATGGTGCACAACGTCAAAGCCGATTGGGCCAAAGGCGAAGTCACCCGCCTCAAAACCACCTTCTTGCACGACCCCGACCGCAAAGTGCCCTTCGCCATCCAGAACGAGGCCAGCGCAAAGCGCTACCTCACGGGCGTGGATTTCGATGTGGAGTCGATCCAGAAAATCGGCAACACGCTGTGGATCGGCGACGAGTTCGGCCCCTACATCCTGCAGACCGATCTGAACGGCAAGGTGCTGGGCGTGACCGAGACGGTAGTCAACGGCAAGGCCTACCGCTCGCCCGACCACTACCTGAACAGCCGCCTGCCCAACCTGCCCGCCGACGCCATGCCGCAATGGGAAGTGCGCCGCTCGGGCGGCTTCGAGCCCATGGCCCAGTCGCCGGACGGCAAGACGCTGTACCCCGCCNNGCCCTTCGCCATCCAGAACGAAGCCACCGCTGAGCGCTTTTTGACTGGCATCGATTTCGACCCCGAGTCCCTCCAGGTCGTGGGCGATGAATGGTGGATCGGCGACGAATTCGGCCCCTATGTGCTGCGCGTCACCCCCCAAGGCAAGGTGCTGGGCGTGGTGGAGACCGTGGTTGGCGGAAAGGCCTACCGCAGTCCCGACCACTACATGAACGGCCGCCTGCCCAACTACCCCGGCGATGCGAGCTTTGAAGCACGCCGCAGCGGTGGCTTTGAGCCCATGGCCAAGTCGCTGGACGGCAAAACCCTGTACCCCATGTTCGAGTGGCCCCTGTGGGACGCTGCCACCAAGGCCCAGGAAAGCCGCAACGGCAAGCCCTACACCCGCATTCTGGAGCTGGACGCCGCCAGCAAAACCTACAGCACCCGCCAGTGGAAATACGCGTTTGAAGAGGCGGGCAATGTGGCTGCCGACTTCCAGATGCTGAGCGCAACGACGGGTCTAGTCATCGAACGCGACGACATGACCGAAGGCTCCGGCAACGTGTGCAAGGACGAGCCGCGCACCGACTGCTTCACCCGCCCCGCCAAGTTCAAGCGCGTTTACAAAATCGACTTCGCCCAAGCAGACGCAGACGGTTTTGTGAAGAAGGTGGCCTTCATCGACCTCACCAAAATCGCCAACCCCCAGCGCCTGGCCAAGCTTGGGCCAAACGAGGAAACCTTTGTGCTACCCCACCTCGGACCTGAAGGCCTGACGGTGGTGGACGCCAAGCACATCGTGGTGGTGAACGAC
>DGQR01000030.1 GCA_002390825.1 Rhodoferax sp. UBA4409 | reverse complement strand
GCCTTCATGATGTTGGGCAAGGTGACGTAGCGAGGCTCATTCAGGCGAAGGTCAGTAGTAATGATGGCCGGCAGGGTCACGGCCAGGGTTTCCAGGCCGCCGTCCACTTCACGGGTCACGTGGGCCTTGCCGTCTACCACTTCGACCTTGGAAGCAAACGTGGCCTGGGGCAGATCAGCCAGGGCTGCCAGCATCTGGCCGGTCTGGTTGCAATCGTCGTCAATGGCCTGCTTACCGAGGATCACCAGGCCGGGCTGCTCTTTGTCGACCAGCGCCTTGAGCAACTTGGCCACAGCCAAGGGTTGCAGCTCTTCGGTGGTTTCCACCAAGATGCCGCGGTCTGCACCAATGGCCATGGCAGTACGCAGGGTTTCCTGGCACTGGGCCACGCCGCAGGACACGGCGATCACTTCCGTGACCACACCCTTTTCCTTGAGGCGCACGGCTTCTTCCACGGCGATCTCGTCAAAGGGGTTCATGCTCATCTTGACGTTGGCGATGTCTACACCCGTGTTGTCCGACTTGACGCGAACCTTCACGTTGTAGTCCACCACACGTTTGACGGGTACCAGGACTTTCATTGCTGCGACTCCAGATAGTTAGAAATTTGGTCGTTTTAGTTGACGTGCACGTCAATCATCTGATTCTATGCCGTACCAAGCTCCCCAAGAATTTTCTCAAGGATTGCAGACAGGTTATCACAAAATAGAACGATCGTGCTTTTTTAGAATTATAGCGGGGCCAAACTGAGGTGCACGCGCTCGATGCCCCCTGTTTTAGGGGGGTGTATCAGAAATGGCCGCCTAGCGGCTATGGACCACCCGTTGGGGGTACGGAATATCGATCCCGTTATCGCGCAGCGCTTTGAGGATCGCCAAGTTGATCTCCGACCGGAGATTGCCCTGCCCATTTTCAATGTCGTTAATCCAATAGGTGAGCGTGAACTCGAGCCCGTCCGCCCCGAAGTTCGCCAACTGCGCCGCCGGGCCGGGCTCATGCAACACACGGGGCTGAGTGAGGGCGGCATTCGTCAAGAGTTGCATGACCTGATCGACATCGCTCTCGTAGCCCACAGACACCGTCAAAGTTTGGTTGACCCGGGGATCTGCCAGCGAGAGGTTTTCGACCCGCTGGGTGATCAACATCTCGTTGGGAACAATCGACTCGCGCCCGGACATACTCCTTACCACGGTATAGCGGGCATTGATCTGGGTAATCAACCCCTCGAAGCCGTCCACCCGGACCACATCGCCAATCCGCATGCTGCGCTCGGTGAGGATCACAAACCCCGAGACGTAATTGGCCGCCAGTTTCTGCAAACCCAAGCCAATCCCCACGCCCACCGCACCGCCCAACACCGACAGGGCCGTCAAATCGATGCCCACCGCCGACAAGGCCATCATCAAGCCGACAAACATCAACAAAGCGCGCACGGCGTTGCTGGCCGCTTTGCGCAGGGACAACTCGCCTCCGGTTGCCGAGCGCAACAAGCGCGACTCAATGCCGGCAGAGATCCACAGCGTAATGATCAGCACGCCACCCGCCGTCACCATGCCTTCCAAGATGTTGCGGACCGATAGCGTGGTGCCACCGACTTTCCAGGTAATCTGGTCCAGCTCATTCAAGATGACCGGCAACAAGCCACTTACCCACAACACCATGGCCATCCATGCGACCCAAGAGATGGTTTGTTCCAAGGGCTTGATCCAGCGTGCCTCGGCAAAAGTCGCCTGCAACACTTTGACCCCAACCCGGATCACCACCAAGGACATCAGCACCGGAATCACCAGGCGGAACACCGCGATGTTCACAAAATGGCTAAGCA
Organism: Rhodoferax sp. UBA4409; assembly: GCA_002390825.1. Classification (GTDB taxonomy): domain Bacteria; phylum Pseudomonadota; class Gammaproteobacteria; order Burkholderiales; family Burkholderiaceae_C; genus Allorhodoferax. The sequence goes on along the minus strand of DGQR01000030.1, from coordinate 3,054 downwards.
GCTCCAACATGGCGTAACCCAGCACGAGCAGAGCCAGCGGAAAAAACACCCCGTCCACGACCTTTTTGCCAAACCAGATCGATTTGCCGCTGTCATCCCCCAAGGCCCGGCGCAATGCCGCCACCAAGCCCCACGCAAAGGCCACACTGAGGCCCAAGGCGGCCAGCTCCAGAAGCACTGTGGGCTGGGTGAATGCCTGGAGCCAGCCGGCAAAGTCATCAATAGGCTGGGGCGCTGGGGTCTGTTTCATAAAGTCGTCCATCCAAAAAAATACCGCCGCCCTCATCGGACAGGGCTGTGGAGGATACAAAAGAATCGTTACGCGTCAGAAAGTGCCCGCAGATGGGCCTCGACGCTGCGGGCCAAAGCGCCCAGGTCGTAGCCCCCCTCGAGGCAGGAAACGATCCGGCCCTGCGCATATTGGTCTGCCACGGTGCGGATTTGGCCGGTCAACCAGTGGTAGTCGTCTTCCAGCAAGCCCAACTGCCCGAGTTCATCGTCGCGGTGCGCGTCAAAGCCGGCGCTGATAAACACCATCTCCGGCCGGTAGGCATGCAATCGGGGCAACCATTGCTGCATCACCAATTCCCGGACCGCGCCACCGCGGGTGTGGGCCGGGACCGGCAGATTGAGCAAGTTACTGGCGCGGGAGCGGGCTCCGCCCTCGGGGTAAAAAGGGTGCTGGTAAAAGCCCAGCATGAGGATGCGTTGGTCCCCGTCGATGATGTCTTCAGTGCCGTTTCCGTGGTGCACATCGAAATCCACAATCGCAACCCTGCGCAAACCATGCCGCTCCAGCGCATGTCGGGCCGCCAGTGCCACGCTATTGAAAAAACAAAAGCCCATGCCTTCGTTTTTGCCGGCATGGTGTCCGGGCGGGCGCACTGCGCAAAAAGCGTTGTCCATGTCACCGGCCATCACCGCATCCGTAGCTGCCAACGCCGCACCAGCCGCCCGCAGCGCGGCATTCCAAGTGTGCGCATTCAGGGATGTGTCGGGGTCTAGCCAAGCATGCGTTGCACCAGCGCCTGCCGGTTTGCTGCGCAAATCGTCGGCCAAAGCCTGAAGCCGGGCGATGTAGCGCGGGGTGTGTGCCAAGGCCAGATCGCTGAGCTGGGCTTGCGGCGCCTCCCGCGCATCCAGGGTGCGGGCCAGTCCGGAGTGCAGCAGCTGCTCATGGATGGCAATCAGCCTTTCGGGGCATTCCGGGTGCCCTGCACCCATCTCATGCAAGTGGCAATCTGGGTGGGTAAAGTATCCGGTCTTCTTCACCTGCGTTCTCGTCTCTTTGTATTTTCGGGTAACGTCTTGCCATGGACATCCAAGACAAACTCAGATCCCTGCTCAACCAGCTTAACACGGTGATTGTGGGCAAACCCGACCAGATCCGTGACTGCGTGGCCTGCCTTTTGGCCGGTGGCCACCTGCTGATTGATGATGTGCCCGGCGTCGGCAAAACCACCCTCGCGCACGCACTGTCACGCACCTTCGGCCTGCAGTTCTCCCGGGTGCAATTCACCTCGGACTTGATGCCCAGTGACCTGAGTGGCGTCTCGGTCTACGAGCGCGCCAAGGAGGCCTTTGTTTTCCATCCGGGCCCCTTGTTTGCCCAAGTGCTGTTGGCTGACGAAATCAACCGTGCCAGCCCCAAAACCCAAAGCGCCTTGCTCGAGGCCATGGAAGAAAAACAGGTCACAATCGAAGGAGAAACCCGGGCCCTGCCCCGCCCCTTCTTTGTCATCGCCACCCAAAACCCCTTGGATCAGCTGGGCACCTACGCTTTGCCCGAGTCACAACTGGACCGGTTTTTGATGCGTATTTCCCTGGGCTACCCCGACAGGGCCGCCGAGCGTGCATTGTTGGCGGGCTCAGACCGCCGCAACATGGTCGACCATTTGCCCAGCTTGCTGGCCGGCGATGAACTCGCCACGCTGCAACAGGCCGTGATGGCGGTGCACACCGCAGACCCGTTGCTGGACTATGTGCAAGACCTGATCACCGCCACCCGCAGCGGGCGCTGGTTTTTGCAAGGCCTATCGCCCCGCGCAGGCATTGCCTTGCTGCGCGCAGCCAAAGCGCAGGCCCTGCTCAGTGGGCGCGACTATGTGGCGCCGGACGACGTGCAGGCAGTGCTGCCTCAAACCGTTGCCCACCGCATGGTCCCGGTAGGCGATGCCGGCCGGGGCGCCGAAGAGCAGGTGCGCGCCATGATGCAAGCAGTGCCGCTGCCCTGATGACCCCCACCCGGAACCCGGTCACGCGCGTGCGGCGGCGCTTTCAGGCATGGTTCGAGTCGCGCATGCCGCGCCAGGACAGCGCGGTGCTGACGCAACGCAACGTCTACATTCTGCCGACCCGCCCGGGGCTGATGCTGGGGCTGACGCTGCTGGTATTGCTGATTGCCAGCATCAACTACCAGCTCAATTTGGGCTATTTATTGACCTTCATGTTGACGGGCGCGGCCATCATCGGCATCCATGTGTGCCACGGGACACTGACAGGCCTCACTATGCATTTGATAGCGCCAGACGCATGTTTTGCGGGCGCCAGCGTGCCACTGGGCATTCAACTCAACAACCCTTCCAAGCGCACCCGCTATGGCATTGGCTTGGCGGCCTTGGGCAGCGGGCACTGGAGCTGGGCCGATGTCGGCCCACAGGGCAGCAGCAAAGTGCACATCAGTTTTGTCGCCAACACCCGGGGCCTGCAGCCGATCCCGACACTCACCGCCGAAACCCGTTTTCCGCTGGGCACTTTTCGGGTCTGGACGGTTTGGCGCCCGGCCACCCAGGTGCTGATTTACCCGGCGCCGGAACCCCATCCGCCACCCCTGCCCCCCGGGGAGCCCCGCACCGGAGGCGCCCCCACAGCCCAGCGCCACACTACCGGCGAATTTGACGGGGTTCGCGCCTACCGCCGGGGCGACCCGCTGAAATTGATCGTCTGGAAAAAAGCCGCCAAAAGCGATGACTTGGTCAGCCGGGATGCCCAGCAGGCCCAGCGCCTCGAGCTGTGGCTGGACCTTGCCAGCGTTGAGCAAAGCTTGCGCAGCCG
>DGQR01000199.1:4960-5934 GCA_002390825.1 Rhodoferax sp. UBA4409 | reverse complement strand
GGACTCGGCTTTCAGGCCCATGGCCTGAATGGCGCTGGCCGGAGGGCCGATGAACACCAAGCCCGCTGCAGCGCAGGCGTTGGCGAACTCTTCGTTCTCGCTCAGAAAACCGTAGCCGGGGTGAATGGCTTGAGCGCCGGTGGCCTTGGCGGCATCGATGATTTTTTCCCAGCGCAAATAGCTATCTTTGGGCGCACTGCCCCCGATGTACACCGCTTCGTCACACGCCACGACATGTTTGGCGTGTGCATCGGCATCAGAATAGACCGCTACGGTTTTGATAGCTAACCGCGCAGCAGTGGCGGCCACCCGGCAGGCAATTTCGCCACGATTGGCAATGAGGATTTTGGTGAACATAAACTTTCCTTGCCTTACATGCGGAACACGCCGAACTGGGTGTCGGGTATGGGTGCGTTCAACGACGCACTAAGCCCCAGCGCCAGCACGCGGCGGGTATCGGCGGGGTCGATGATGCCGTCGTCCCACAGGCGGGCGGTGGCGAAATAGGGGTGGCCCTGCTCTTCATATTGCTGGCGGATAGGGGCTTTGAAGGCCTCTTCTTCGTCCGCGCTCCAGCTGCCGCCTTTGCCCTCAATGCCGTCCCGCTTGACGGTGGCCAGCACGCTGGCCGCCTGTTCGCCGCCCATGACCGAGATGCGCGCGTTGGGCCACATCCACAAAAAGCGCGGGCTGTAAGCGCGGCCGCACATGCCGTAGTTGCCAGCGCCGAAGCTGCCGCCAATGATGATGGTGAACTTGGGCACCGCCGCTGTGGCCACCGCCGTCACCATCTTGGCGCCGTTGCGGGCGATGCCTTCGTTCTCGTATTTGCGGCCCACCATGAAACCGGTGATGTTCTGCAAAAACACCAGCGGGATCTTGCGCTGGCAGCACAGCTCAATAAAGTGCGCGCCCTTGAGCGCCGACTCGCTGAACAAAATGCCGTTGTTGGCAATGATGCCCACCGGCATGCC
>DGQR01000199.1:0-4791 GCA_002390825.1 Rhodoferax sp. UBA4409 | reverse complement strand
GATGCCCACCGGCATGCCTTCCACATGGGCAAAGCCACAGACCAGCGTAGTGCCATAGCGGGGCTTGAACTCATGCAGCTCCGAACCGTCGACGATGCGAGCAATGATCTCGCGCACATCAAAGGGTTTGCGGGTATCGGTAGGGATAACCCCGTACAACTCTTCCGCTACAAATTTAGGAGCTACCGGTGCACGCAATTCGGCAGCTGGAGCCTTTTTCTTATTCAAATGCGCAATCGCCTCGCGCGCGAGTGACAGCGCGTGCAAATCGTTCTGCGCCAAGTGGTCAGCCACACCGCTCAGGCGCGTGTGTACATCACCGCCGCCCAGGTCTTCTGCAGTCACCACCTCGCCCGTCGCAGCCTTCACCAGCGGCGGGCCGCCCAGAAAGATAGTGCCCTGGTTTTTGACGATGATGGTCTCATCGCTCATGGCGGGCACGTAGGCGCCACCGGCCGTGCAGCTGCCCATGACCACCGCAATTTGCGCAATGCCCTGCGCACTCATATTGGCCTGGTTAAAGAAGATGCGGCCGAAGTGGTCGCGGTCGGGGAACACCTCGTCCTGGTTCGGCAGGTTGGCGCCGCCGGAGTCCACTAGGTAAATGCAGGGCAGGTTGTTTTGCGCGGCCACTTCCTGGGCGCGCAAGTGCTTCTTGACGGTGAGCGGGTAATAGGTGCCGCCCTTCACCGTGGCGTCGTTGCAGACGATCATGCAGTCCACCCCGCTTACCCGGCCGATACCGGCGATCACGCCGGCGCAGGGCGCGCTGTCGGTGCCATCGCGGTCGGGGTACATGGCCAGTGCGGCCAGTGGGGAGAGCTCCAAAAAGGGGGTGCCGGGGTCCAACAACATGCCCACGCGGTCGCGCGGGAGCAGCTTGCCGCGGGCAGTGTGCTTGGCGCGGGCGGCGTCGCCACCGCCGAGTGCGGCCTTGTCAATCTTGGCATTCAGGTCGGCCACCAGGGCGCGCATGGCGGTCGCGTTGGCCACAAAGTCGGCAGAACGCGGGTTGAGTTTGGATTCCAGCATCGTCATGGGGTGCATCCGGTCAGTGTTGTTCGATCAAGTGGCATTGTGCGGCGGGAGCTCGGGCGAGCTCCACCGCAAAGGTTGCAAATTGCGCCACAAGAGGCACATTTTTTGGCACACTCATCCGATGCCCGCACCTACCCCTGTTGCTGCCACCCCCATGGCTTTCGCCAGAGCGATGGTGCACGCCTATGCACGCTACGGCAAGGACCCATCGAAGGCACTGGCACAGGCGCAGATTGCGCCAGACGCTCTGCAAGCAACAGATGCCCGCATCACCGCCTGGCAGATGGAGCGCCTGTCCGGCGCAGCCATGCGCGAGCTGGACGACGAAGCCCTGGGCTGGTTCAGCCGCAGGTTGCCCTGGGGCAGCTACGGCATGCTGGTGCGCGCTTCTATCAGCGCCCCCACCCTGCACGTAGCCCTGAGCCGCTGGTGCCGCCACCACGGCCTGATTGCCCCGGACATCACGCTCACGCTGAGTATTGCAGGCGATACCGCCTGCATCACGCTCACCGAGAACGACCTGCGCGAGGACGGGGTGGCTGGAGTTTTTGCGCAGGTTAAGGAGGAGCCCGCAAAGCGGGCGGGGGACACGGAGCAAAAACTCCAGCCACCCTGTACGCCCCAACCAATCCGGATCCCGGAGCCTTTTAGGGAGTTCTGCATGGTCTCCGTCTTGCGCAACGTGCTGGGCGTGGCCTGCTGGCTGATCGACTCACGCATCGCCTTGAAAGGTGCGAACTTTCCATTCGCAGCCCCCGCCCACCAGGACGCTTACGCTGTGTTGTTTGGCGGGCCCACCCGATTCGGAGAAGCGCAAGCGGCCATCCACTTCGACGCGCGCTACCTCCGCCTGCCGCTGCGGAGGGACGAAAAAGCCTTGCAGCAGATGCTGCAAAACGCCTTGCCCCTGACCGTGCTGCAGTACCGGCGCGACCGCTTGCTGGGGCAGCAAGTGCGGCAGCTGCTGAGCAACCATCCGCAAGACACCCACAACGCCGATGCGCTGGCCGGCTTGCTGAACGTGTCGCCCCGCACCCTGCACCGCCAGCTCAAGGAAGAAGGCACGACGCTGCAAACCCTCAAAGACGACGTGCGCCACCACAAGGCCACCGACCTGCTCTTGCGCAGCCAGCGGCCCATCAAGCAGGTGGCAGAAGCGGCGGGTTTTCAGAACGAGAAAAGCTTTATCCGCGCCTTCAAGGGCTGGACCGGGCAGACGCCGGCCGAATACCGCCGCGTCGGGGGCGCCCGCGCTTAATGCGCTTCGGCGCTACCCGACGGGCAGCGCCAGCTAGGGGGCGCGGCTCTTCTGCAAAGTTTGCACGAGGGCCTTGAATTCGGGCGACTCCCTCAGTGTGGCCCGGCCGGCCGCGATGAGCTGGGTCACATCCTCACCCGGGATGGTGAGGGCTGTCGGGATCTGCAGCAGCTTGGTGCGCTGGGGCAGGTCTTGGTCGTCCGGGGCGTCGCGCAGGTTGACCTGCACCACATGCACCTCTGCGTCATTGGCGAACACATCTTTGCCGCCCGGAAAGCGTTGGGCCAGTTCACCCTTCCACTGGCGCGTGACATCGGCAAGAAACTCCTGGGTTTCTTTGGTCGCCCGGGCTCCGGCACCAAAGACCAGGGTATCAAGCACCTCGGCGGCGCCGGGCAAACGATCACTTTGGTCGATGTTGGTGGAAGGGTCCCGCTCGGAGTTCACCGACACCAGCACCAGCTTGCGCACCACGCCCGCGGCGATGCCTGCGCGCTGCAGCACCGGGCGCAAGCCGCCCTCGGCGAGCGCACTGTCCAGGAAGCGGCGCACGCCCAGGTTGTCAGACAGGCCGCCATCCAGCAAGTGGATGTAGGGGCGATTTTTGCTGTCCAGGTAGCTGCGGGCCTGCTCGCGGTAGAGGCGGGTGCGGTAGTCTTCCCATGCGTCGCCCACCACCTCGGGCGGCTTGCACTGGCCCGCGAAATTGCGTAGGGTCACAGGGCTGAGCAACAAAGGTACCGACGATGAAGCAGCCACCGCAAACGACACCGGCACCGATTGCAGGTTGGAGCAGATCAGGTCGAATTGCGCCTTGGAAAACTCAAAACCGGTGCCCAAAGACATATCGGTCGCCGTAATCAGCAAATCGGGGTGGCCTTTGCGACTCGCCAGATCGCCGAAAGTGGCCGCGCCGTAAAGGCTGTCCAAGCGCTCTGCCAGCAGGTGCGAGCGGCCAAACCACGGCGATGACAAGGCCACCAGGTTGCCGGGCCGCAGCGCGTAACTCAACAGGTTTTCCTGAAAGTCCTGCCGCAGGTATTCGCGCTCAAAGCGCGGAAGGCGCGCAGAGCCGTGGGTGGCAAAGTAAGCCGCCACAATGCTGCCGCCCGACACGCCCCCCACCAGGTCCACCTTATCCAGCAGGTTGGTGTCGCGCCCGGCCCATTCAAATCGATTGGCCTGCAGCTCCAGGAGCACCCCGTAGCCGAACGCCGCTGCCCGGGCGCCCCCGCCAGAAAAGAGCACCGCCATCAGGATAGTGGGGTCGCGGTCGTCGTCCGCGCTGCGCTGCGGGTCTGGCGCCACCGTGGATACGGGCTCATTGATCCAGGGTTTTTGCGTGGAGCACCCGGCCACTGCCAGGGCAACGCAGCACACAAGCCAACGAAACATCATCGGTCTGTGCCCACCGCACCGTCCAACACACCCAGCAGCGCGGGCAGTGCCTGCATGGAGTCAAACACCTCTGCGGCGCCCGCTGCTAACAGCGCCTGCCCCTCGCCTTGCGGCGCATAGCCAAACACCATCGCACCCGCCGCTACACCGGCCGTAACGCCGGTGACCGTGTCTTCCACCACGGCGCAGCGCTTCGGGTTTGCACCCAGCGCGGCGGCCGCAGCCAGGTACACATCGGGGTGGGGTTTGGAGCGCGGCAAGTCGTGCCCGCTGAACACCCGCCCTTCGAAGTACGGCAACAAGCCCGTCTTGCCCATTTGCATCAGGACCTTGGGCAAATCTGCGCCAGAGGCGCAGGCTATTCTGCCGGCGTAAGCCGTGTGAATGCGGGCAATTGCTTCGGGTGCGTGGGGGATGGGCTGCGCATGCTCCATAAGCGCGGCATTGCGGCGCGCACGGAACGACGCCATCCACTCGGGCGTGAGCGGCTTGCCGGTTTCCGCTTCGATGCGGGCGCGCTCGTCCATCACCGCTTTGCCCACAAATACGGCCATGCACTCCTGCAGGGTCATGTGCCAACCCTGCTCGGCCAGCATGTCGCGCAGCACGCCATTGGTAATCAGCTCGCTGTCCACCAGTACGCCGTCGCAATCGAACAGCACGGCTTCAAATTTCATTGTTGGTCTCCATCCACATACAACCAGGCTCCGGCCTCCCGCACAAAGCGGCTGCGCTCGTGCAAGCGCACTGCCGCGCCACTGGCCGGCTTTTGGCGAGCGACGAACTCTACCTGTGCATGAGTGGCATCGTCTTGTGTGTGGGTTCGCACGTCCAGCCCCAGCCATTTGACGCCGGGGTCGAACTCGATGCGCTCCGGCCGGTGGCTGGCGTGCCAGGTTTTAAGAAGGTACGCCTCGCGCTCCAGCACAAAGGCGCAGTAGCGGCTGCGCATCAGGCTCTCGGCATCAGAGGCGGGAGTGTCGCTCTCCAGCCAACGGCCGCAGCATTGGCCGTAGGGGAGCGTTTTTTTCTGGTGTTGCCGGCCACAGGGGCAGGCTTCTGTCATCACAAAGGGCTTCATGCCCTCCATCATGCCT
>DGQR01000021.1:5733-6524 GCA_002390825.1 Rhodoferax sp. UBA4409 | reverse complement strand
GCGTGGCTGCATGCGGTGGCCGCCCGGGCGGACGCCGGTGACCGCGGCGACAAGTCGGCCAAGGGTGCAGAGTGGGTGGCACAGGTGTGCCTGCTCAAGAACCACGCGACCCAGACCATGCAGTTCTGTGCCGACCAGGGCGTACAGATTCTGGGTGGCATGGGCTACATGCGGGGCACGGCTTGCGAGCGCATCTACCGCGAGGTGAAGGTGATGATGATCGGCGGTGGCGCTGAGGAAATCATGAAAGAGTTGGCAAGCCGTCAGCTCGGCCTGTGAGAATGCGGCATGCCTAAAACCCCCCATGCAGAGCCCGCCGCAGCGCCCATCGTTTTTGAGCCGGAGTTCATCGAAGGCCTGACCCGCATCTTTGAAGTGAGCATCGTCTTCAACCAGATGTTGGGCTTGAAGATCACCTCTATCACCCCTGACAAAGTGAAGGCCCGCATTGCCATGCGCCCGGAGCTAGTGGGGCACTATGCCTATAACCGCATACACGGCGGCGTGATCAGCGCAGGGTTGGATGCCATGGGTGGCCTGGCGGTGATGGCGGCCATAGGCGCACGCCACATGGACGAAGCGCCTTCGCAGCGCCTGCACCGCTTTGCCAAGCTGGGCACTATCGATTTGCGGGTGGACTACCTGCGCCCCGGCATCGGCGAGCAGTTCGAGCTGCACGCCGAGGTGATGCGCCTGGGCTCACGCGTAGCATCTACCCGCATGGAGTTTCTGGGCGCGGATGGCAAGCTGCTGTCCACCGGGTCTGCGGCTTACATCGTCTCCTGACAGGC
>DGQR01000021.1:0-5630 GCA_002390825.1 Rhodoferax sp. UBA4409 | reverse complement strand
AGACGTGTGCGGTCTGCTTGCGAAAATCCGGCGGTGGCCCATAGGTTGAGGTCCAGCCGCCCCAATACAAACGCTGCTCCCAAGTCGGCCGAACGCATGCCTTCCTCGAGGAGCCCCTGTCGTAAGGAGTGGCGAACGCTTGCAACCGCATCCACCCGGCCGCTGCGAAGCAACTGCAGCATGGACGACAGCGAGTTGGTGCGTTGATGCAAGACGCCTTCCAAATCGGCAATCATTCCGTAGCCCGCCCCACCGCTCAAGCTGGCAATGCGCAATCCCCGCAGCGAAGCCCTGCTGTCAAGGACCAGACCTTTGCGCGGGAGCACTTCGACTTCCAATTGGGTCAATCGCGCAATAGATTGGACTTCGGAATCAAAACCCGGGACCGGTAGCAAGATGGTGAGGTCGGACGACCCGCGATTGATGTTTTGCAACGCACGGGCAATCGGCACCAGCCGCGTTTCTATGGGGTGTCCGCAGGCTTTCGAGAGCGCCTGCGCAAAGTCAGCCATGACGCCGGTGATGGATCCATTGGGCTGAACGAAGCCGTAAGGAATCACATCAATCACGTCAAGCAGCCAAGGAGGCGCTGCCACGGAGGCCGAGGCGATCCCGAGGGGCAGGGTGGTTAAAGTGGACAGTAGGTGTCGTCGATCCATGGTGGAAGCACTCAAACCTTGCCCGAAGGCGTTATGGACTCCACAAGAAATACCGCCTGACCATATTAACCCTCCACCATGGGTTTGGGATAGGGGGCTCACCCGCGGGTGGCCCCATAAAAAAAGGCCACCCGTGGGTGGCCTTTGTGTCACTTGCGGCAGTTTACTTTTTGGCAGGCGCGTCGCTCACATACTCAGACACGACTTTCCATTTGCCATCGGTGATCTGGGAGAGACGCGAAGCGTTGCTACCCAGGCGTTTGGTGGCGGTGAAAGTCTGCACGGGGGCGCCGAACATGTCAGCCGGAATGGTCATGCTGTCCATGACCTTGATGTAGGAATCCGTCGTCAGATTCTTGCCGGCCTTGTTAGCCGCAGAGGCAAAGGTGTTGACGATCATGTAGCCGTAGACCGAGAAGACGGTGGGGTCTTCATTGAACTTGGTTTTGTACTTGTTGGCCCAGAAGCGGATGCCGGGGGTCTGCTCATCGGTGTAGGGGTTCTGCACGGTCATGGCGGCGTAGAGGCCGTCCATGGCTTTGCCGCCGATCTTGTGGATCAGGTCGGTGTAGGCCGCACTCGAGCCGATGAAAGTGGGGTTATAGCCCAGCTTGCGAGCAGTGCCGATGGCGCCGATGGTCTCGCGGATGATGGTGCCCAGCACCACAAAGTCGCAACCGCCGGCCTGCATTTTCGAGACTTGGGATGAGAAGTCGGTCGCTCCACGCTTGTAGGAGGTCTTCTCGGCGAATTCCATGCCGATGGTCTTCAAGCCGTCTTCACCACCCTTGAGCACTTCGAGTCCGAAGTCGTCATCCTGGTACAAGGTGCAGACCTTCTTGGCGCCTTTTTCTTTCACCAGCTTGGGCACGGCCAGTCGCATCTGGTCGTAGTAGGGGGCAGCAAACGAGTACTTGAGCTTGTGGAAGGGCTCATACATCTCGCGGGCGGCGGTGATCGGGAAGAAGTTGATCACGTTCTTCTCGAACTGCACTGGCATGGCCGCCATGTTCTGGGCGGTGCCGATGTGGCCGACCATCATGAAAATCTTGTCCTGGTTGACCAGCTTCTGGGCTGCGAGCACGGCCTTCTTGGGGTCGTAGCCGGAGTCTTCCACCAGCAGTTTGAGCTTGCGGCCGTTGATGCCACCTTGCTCATTGATTTCGTCTACGGCCAGCAGCATGCCGGCGCGCGACTGTTTGCCGAAGCCGGCCAAGGGACCGGAGAGGTCCTGGATGGAGCCCAGCAGGATTTCGTCTTTGCTCACGCCTTGTTGTTGGGCGCTAGCAAAAGTCGCGGTCAGGGCCAGGGTGCCCAGTGCGATGGCGGTACGCAGTTTCATGGTTGTGTCTCCTCGTTGGTTCTCTTTGCAAAGGGGTGCAGCACAGCTGCTATCGGTACATGGCCTCTATCCGGGCTTCGTATTTCTTCTCCACCAGCTTGCGTTTGAGCTTCATGGTGGGGGTGAGTTCCTCATCTTCTGCGGTCAACTGGTTTTCTAGCAAGAAAAATTTCTTGATTTGCTCGACCCGCGCAAACTTTTTGTTCACCCGGTCCAGCTCCGCCTGAATCAGGGCCTGCACTTCAGGGGCGCGGGTGAGCGATGCATAGTTGCTGAACGGAATATCGGCGTCTTGCGCAAACTTTTCCACGTTCTCCTGGTCGATCATGACGATGACGGTCAGGAACGGACGCTTGTCGCCAATGACCACCGCATCAGTGATGTACGGCGAGAACTTCAGGTCGTTCTCCAGCTCGCTCGGGGTGATGTTCTTGCCGCCAGCGGTGATGATGATGTCCTTCATCCGGTCCGTAATCCGGAAGTAACCGTCACTATCCACCACGCCCACGTCCCCGGTGTGCAGCCAGCCATCGGCGGTGATGGTTTCCGCCGTCTTCTCCGGCAGATTCAGGTAGCCGGCAAACACATTCTTGCCCCGCACCATGATTTCACCGGTCGCAGGGTCCAGCTTGACCTCGTTAAAGGGGGCTGCCGGGCCGATCGAACCGGGTTTGATTTTGCTGGCCGGTACGCCGGTGGAGGCGCCACAGGTCTCGGTCATGCCCCAGACCTCGAGCATGGGGACGCCCAGCGCCAAGTACCAGCGGACCAGATCCGGTGAAATCGGTGCCGCGCCGGTAATCAGGAACCGTGAGCGATGGATCCCGATCAGCTTGCGCACGTTGTTCAGCGCCAGTATTTGGGCCAGTTTGAATTGCAGCTTGAGGCCCGCGCCCACGGGTTGTCCCGCGAGGACCAGATCGGCGATGCGGCCACCCACGCCGATACCCCAGCCATAGACCATTTGCTGGATCTTGCCGGACTCTTTGAGCGCGATCATGACGCTTGAGTAGAACTTCTCCCACACCCGTGGCACTGCAGTGAACACCGTGGGGGCAATTTCGCGCACGTTTTCGGGAATGGTCTCGGGGTTTTCTACAAAGTTAAGTTTGGCGCCGGTGTAGAGCGAAAAGTACTCGCCACCCAGCCGCTCCGCAATGTGGCACAGGGGCAAAAAGCACATGCGCTCATCGCGCGCATCCTGGGCGATGAGGGTGTTGTACCCCCGGATCGCATAGACCAGGCCTTCGTGCAAATGCATGGCGCCTTTGGGCTTACCCGTGGTCCCTGAGGTGTAGACCAGAATCGCTAAGTCTTCGGGTTTGCAGTTGGCGCTGCGTTGGGTTACTGCGTTCGGGTGGGCTGCGTTATAGGTACGGCCCAGTGCGCGCAGGGCGTCTAGGCTGATAACGTCCGGGTCGTCAAGGCCACGCAGGCCCTCCATGTCCATCACCACAATTTTGCGCAGGGTGCTGCACTGCGCGCGCACTTCCAGGGCTTTGTCGAGTTGTTCATCGTCTTCGACGAACAAGATGCTTGTGGTCGAGTCTTCGCACAGGTAGTGCACCTGGCTTGGCGCATCGGTGGGGTAGATCCCGTTCGACACGCCACCCGCCGACAACACAGCCAGATCCGCCCACACCCATTCGACGACGGTGTTGGCCAAAATGGATGCGGTGTGGCCTTGTTCAAAGCCTAGGCTGATCAATCCGCCTGCAATTTCGCGCACGGCCTCGGCCGTCTGATTCCATGTCCAGCTACGCCAGAGCCCCAGGTGCTTCTGGCGTAGCCAGATGTCGGGGCCGCGTGCGGCCACGGCGTTCCAGAACATGGCCGGTATCGTGTCACCGGTCATGGCAATACCACTTTGTGGCTGGATGTTGCTGGTGTCCCAGAGTCCGTTCATGCTGCTATCTCCAGGTTTTCTTCTTTTTCCAACGACGTTCCCCGCGCACACCGTCCTCCTTCATGCCAAGGTAAAACTCTTTGATGTCGTCTTTTTCGCGCAGGTTGGCGCAGGTGTCTTCCATGACGATGCGGCCGTTTTCGAGCACGTAGCCGTAGTCCGAGGCGTTGAGCGCCATGTTGGCGTTCTGCTCGACCAGCAGGATGGTGGTGCCACGTTCGCGGTTGATGCGCACCACGATCTCGAAAATCTCCTTGGTGAGTTTCGGGCTAAGGCCCAGGCTGGGCTCGTCGAGGAGAATGAGGTCGGGGTCGGCCATGAGCGCGCGGCTGATCGCCAGCATCTGCTGCTGTCCGCCTGAGAGCAAGCCCGCATCCTGGGTAGCGCGCTCTTTCAGAATCGGGAAATAGCCATACACCGTGGCGATATCTTTGGCAACGCCATCGCGGTCCGAGCGGGTAAAGGCCCCCATGAGCAGGTTGTCATGCACGCTGAGCAGCGGGAAAACCTCACGCCCTTCAGGCACGTGGCTCAAGCCCTCTTGCACGATGTGCGCCGGATCGCGCGCCGTGATGTCCTGGCCCTTGAATTCGACCGAGCCCTTCCGCGGATCGATGATCCCCGAGATGGTTTTCAGAATCGTCGTTTTGCCCGCGCCGTTGGAGCCGAGCACCGTGGCTATCTCGCCGCGTCGCACCTGCAGGCTCACACCACGGATGGCTTTGATCGGCCCATAGGCACTCTCGACGTTCGAGAGCTTGAGCACCGGCTGGTCGCTGATAGGTGGGGGCAGGGTGCTCATGCAACCTCCCGCGTGGGTTGGCGGCGCAAGGACGACACATCGTCGATCGAGCCCAAATAGGCTTCTACGACCGCAGGGTCCGTTTGCACTTCGCGGGGGCTGCCCATGGCCAGCACTTCACCCTGGTTCATGGCCAGAACCCGGTCTGACACCTTGGAGACCAGGCTCATGTCGTGTTCCACCATGAGCACCGTGATGCCCAACTCGTTTTTGATGTCCTGGATCCAGAAGGCCATGTCGTCGGTTTCTTCCACATTCAAGCCACTGGAGGGCTCATCGAGCAACAGCAGTTTGGGCTCGGTGCACAGGGCGCGCGCCATCTCCACCACCTTGCGCACGCCGTAAGGCAGGCCAGCAACCAACGAGTCGCGGTAGTGCTGCAGGTCAAGAAACTCAATGACTTCTTCGGCCTTCTCCCGCGCTTTCAGTTCAGCTTCGCGCACGGCTGAGGTGAACAGCAAGTCCTGCCAGATGCTGGTTTTGCGGTGGGTGTGACGCCCGATCAGCAGGTTGTGCAGCACGCTGGCGTGCTCAAAGAGTTCGATGTTCTGAAAAGTCCGGGCAATGCCTAGCGACGCCACATCCTGGGGCGCCTGATCGGTCAGTTGCAGCATGCCCTGCGGCCCCCGGTAAGCAATGCTGCCGGTCGTGGGGGTGTAAATGCGACTGATCAGGTTGAATACCGTGGTCTTGCCAGCGCCGTTCGGGCCGATCAGGGTGAAAACCTCACCTTGCTTGACGTCGAAGCTGACTTTGTTGACCGCCAGCACGCCGCCGAAGCGCACGCTCAGGTCTTGGGCGGAGAGTAATGTGTCGGTGCTCATTTGAGGCGATCAGACTTTTGGAAGGATTTCTGCCGCTTGAACATGCCCTTGCGGTAGAACGGGAACATTTGCAAATAGGTGCGCACCTTGAGCCAGC
>DGQR01000222.1:8162-9885 GCA_002390825.1 Rhodoferax sp. UBA4409 | reverse complement strand
GTGCCTGGACTGCGGACGCGTGGAAGAGTTTTACGACGCCGAGATTGAAAAGCGCCAACAATCGGTTGCTAAGTCCAAAGGCTTTGCGATTGCAGACCATGCACTGAGCCTTTACGCCCACTGCACCAAGGGCGACTGCCCGCACCGGAACGCTACGAACTAGTAGCCCTGCGCCATGGCTTTGCGATGGCGCTCCACAAATTCCTGGTAGGTATCGATACCGCGCAACTGCAAAATCGTGTTGCGCACCGCAGCTTCCACCAACACGGCGATGTTGCGGCCTGCCACCACCTGGATCACGACTTTGCGAACCGGAATACCGAGCACGTCTTGTGTGAGGGGCTCATAAGGGATGCGCTCGTAATCGCGCTCCAGGGTTTCGCGGCGAACCAAGTGCACGATCAACTTCAGTCGCATTTTCCGGCGAACCGCTGTTTCTCCAAAGATACCGCGAATATCGAGCAAGCCGATCCCACGGACTTCCAAGAGATTCTGCAAAAGCTCCGGGCAGCGACCTTCAATCGTCGTCTGGTTGATGCGGAAAAGGTCCACTGCATCGTCGGCCACCAAACCGTTGCCGCGCGAGATCAGCTCCAAGCCTAATTCGCTTTTACCCAGACCGGATTCACCGGTGATCAACACCCCAAGACCCAGAATATCCATGAACACACCGTGCATGGACATGCGATCTGCAAAGTGCTTGGACAAATACGCCCGCAGCACATCGATCACAAAAGCGGACGACTCTTTGGTCGCGAACATGGGAATCTGTGCGCGCTCACACATGGCGAGCAGCGCTTGCGGGGCCACTTGCCCGTCGGCCAGCACCAATACCGGCGGCTCCAAGGTCACGATGCGTGAGATGCGGCGAGCACAGTCCTCAGGGGTTGCGTTGGTGATGTAGGTAATCTCCCGCTCGCCCAGGATCTGCACGCGATAAGGATGGATGTAGTTGAGGTAACCCACCAAGTCGGCACCAGATCTGGCAGCTTTGATAGCCACCTCGTCAAAGCGGCGCTCTGAGGCACCCAAGCCTGCCACCCACTCCCACCGCAAATGCCCCCGGAATTCTTCGAACAGGGCGTCAGCGCTTACGGCGGTAGGTTTCACGGCAGTACCAGGCTCGGCAGTGGGGTGTTATGCAGCTCTCGCCGATTGCCAGCCGGCAATCAAGCCGTGCAACTGGGTCGCGTCTGCGCAGCTGGTGATTTGCTCGCGGAGCACGGAATCACTGAGCAGCTCCGCAATTTCGGAGAGGATTTCCAAGTGCTTTTGTGTAGCCGCTTCGGGCACCAACAAAAAAATCAATAAGCTGACGGGCACATCATCGGGCGAATCAAACCCGATCGGGTGAGCCAGCTGAAACACGGCCGCCATCGGTGACTTGAGCCCCTTGATGCGACCATGCGGAATGGCGACACCATGACCCAAGCCTGTAGAGCCCAAACGTTCACGAGAAAACAAGCTGTCCGTTACCAACGCCCGGCTGAGGCCGTGCAGGTTTTCAAACAGCAAACCCGCCTCTTCAAATGCGCGTTTTTTGCTGGTGACATCGACTTGCGCAAGTACTTGCGAAGGAGGGAGGATGGACGCGAGGCGGTTCATGGTAAGGAGCGGATTATGCACATAAAAAAACCGCCCGTACTAGGGCGGTTTTAGTGTTGTGGACTCAATTGCAACACTACATCAGGCGTTTCGGTGCCTCGTGGTGGTGATTTTGCAA
>DGQR01000222.1:0-7945 GCA_002390825.1 Rhodoferax sp. UBA4409 | reverse complement strand
TGGATGTTGCATTCGGCACGTTGCCGTCGTTCCTTTTCCTTTTGCTTTTCAACGGTGAGCAAAACCTTGACATCTACCACTTGATCGAAGTGGCGCATGATGCGATCGAGCTTGGTCGTGACATAACTACGCAGGGCCGGGGTAACTTCAAGGTGGTGACCGCTGATCGTCAAATTCATATATAACCTCCAGTTGCTCTCAGGGTTGAAAAAGCTTCCTGCCGCTCAGGCATTCCGCACTCAAACTTGTTCACCAAATTGCGGTCTCGTTGAACTCACTATGCGCCCGTTTCGGCCCAAATGCAAAAACTTTTTGTAATGCACCGCAACAAAAATGGACTTGTTCAAGACGGCTTGGCCAGACCCTGATGAAGGTTCAGTCTTCCTGCAACAAACACCGCCAAAACGCTGGCTACCGCACCGATCGAGGCGGAAAGCCAATAGTTCTGCACCAGGCCGGCAGCATCCCGGCTGATGATGTACCCCCCCACCAACGCAGCCAAGCCCATGGCAGCGGATTGCACCGATGCGTTCAGCGTCATGAAGGTGCCCCGTAAAGCCGGGTTGGCAGCGGAAGTCACCATGGCCATGCCGGGAATCATGCGACCGCTGCCACACACAAAAAACAAGGTGGACACCAGCAAAGCGCCGGCCATTCCCACACGGCCCAAAAGCGTCAAGCCCACCAAAGGCAAGACAAATGCCAAAGCAATCGCGCGAAAGGTATTGAACTTGCCCCAACTATCCGCCAAGCCACCGAACCAGCGCGCGGTAATCAAGGTCGCAACGCCACCGCACAGGTACACATAAGGCACCTGATCCGCGCGCAAACCCACATTGGTTTGCATAAAGATCGTGATGTACGGGATGACAGTGAATCCGGAGAACATCAGCAAGGCCGAAAAGCTGAAGGCCTTAAGGTGGTTCCGGTCTTGCAGCACCTCCGATATCCGGCCCCAGGCAGATGCATCAGCGTGGCCCTGAAGGTGGCTATTCAATGCGGGCAGGGTCAAGAAAGCAAACACTGCAAACAGCACGCAGATGGCTGCGATCAAAAGAAACGGCATGTGCCAACCAAACTGTGCAGCCAGAAACAACCCCAGTGGAACACCGGCCACCGTAGACACCGAGAAGGAAGTCATCACAACACCCATGGCACGACCACGGCGCTCAAAAGGAATGACATCACCCACAATGGTTTGACTCAAGGCGGACAACACCCCGCCAAAAAGACCGGCAAACACCCGCGCGACCATCAAGGCCTCGTAACTGGGCGCAATACCGCAAGCCAAGGTGGAGAGCGCAAACAAGCTGTACAACACCAACAGCAAGCGCTTGCGATCAAACTTGTCAATGTAGGTCGAGGCCAGCAGGCCGGATGCGCCACCCGCCAGCGTATAGGCCGAGACCAACAGACCGAACTGGGCGTCACTGATGCGAAACAGGCTGGTCAATGCCGGCCCGAGAGGCATCATGATCATGAAGTCGAGGATGTTGGTGAACTGGATGCCCGCCAGTGTGATTAGCAGCCAGCGTTCACGCCGGGGAGTCATGGAGAGGGGCATCGTAAAAAGAGTCGCTGGAGAACAGAAAGGGCGCTTACTCTAGCAGTCTGTGCGGTGCGATAATTTCTGCTTCTGAATTACCGGAGAGCACTCCTTGGAAACCTACCCTAGTCGGTAGCTTTCAACTCCCACCACTGCATCGGGGTTGAAAGCACCCAACCCCCGATTGCAGCCAACATCACCTGGGAGTGAGCCATGCTCAATATCTTTACGCTCGCCAACGGGCGACTCTTTCAAGAAGAAATCGAGTCGCTGGAAGAGCTGTCCAAGTTCCACCCCATTTGGGTCGATTTGGAATCCCCCACGCTCGAAGAAAAGCGCTGGGTCAAACAGTACTACGGACTGTCGATCCCAGACGACGCGATGGACGAGGACATCGAAGAGTCCGCCCGCTTTTATGCGGAAGACAATGGTGACCTGCATATCCGCAGTGACTTTTTGATTGCCGATGACGATGAGCCCCGCACCGTCCGCGCCGCCTTTATCCTGAATTTGGTAAACGACGACCTCAAAAGCAAAGGGGTGCTTTTCTCCATCCACGATGAAGACGTCCCGGTCTTCCGGCTGCTGCGCATGCGTGCACGACGCGCCCCGGGCTTGATCGAAGACGCCAAAGAAGTCCTGCTCAAGCTGTTTGACGCGGATGCGGAGTACTCTGCAGACACGCTCGAAGGCATTTACGACGAGCTGGAGAAAGTCAGCAAAAAGGTGCTTTCCGGCAACGTGACGGATGCGATTGCCGGCGAGGCGCTCGGCGCTATCGCCCGGCACGAAGATTTGAGCGGCCGGATTCGCCGCAACGTGATGGACACCCGGCGCGCGGTGAGCTTCATGATGCGCAGCAAAATGCTCAATGCCGAGCAGTTTGAACAGGCGCGGCAGATTTTGCGGGACATTGACTCGCTAGACTCGCACACCGCATTTTTGTTCGACAAGATCAACTTTTTGATGGATGCGACCGTCGGTTTCATCAACATCAACCAGAACAAAACCATCAAGATTTTTTCGGTCGCCAGCGTGGCCTTGCTGCCGCCGACCTTGATCGCCAGCGTCTACGGCATGAATTTCGAGTTCATGCCTGAGCTCAGGCAGACCTGGGGCTACCCCTACGCACTCGGGCTGATGATTGCCAGCGCCGTGGTGCCGATGTGGTATTTCCACCGGCGCGGTTGGCTGCGATAAGAGCCATTTCAGCCTCTGGCGCCCGTCAATATTGCGCAAGCAGCTATTATTTCTATAGCAAGCGTAGCATTTTGCGCACGATAGCCATCGCATAGACACTGGCCGTCTCCCGCACGAACTGCGGGAAATCGGTGTGGGCAGCGTCATCCGCACGGTCCGAAATAGTGCGAATCGCCACGAAAGGCACCTGATAGTCTGCACAGACTTGGGCCACCGCCGCGCCTTCCATCTCCACCGCCAACGGATGGAAGCCTGACGCGGCAGCGTCTGCCAGCAGCGCATGCACCTCACTACTGGCACTCACGAAGCGGTCACCGCTAGCAATCATTCCACAGTGAAGGTCTGCGCGGTAGCGCCCGCCGCGCAAATCGGGCTGAACCTCGCGAACCGCCGCACACGCGGCCTCCAGCAACAAGGGATCCGCCGGAAACAAGGATTGGCCCGTCAATGGAATCTCGTAACGGGGGAACAGCGGGGAGGCGTCCATATCGTGCTGCAAATAATGGCTGCCAACCACCACATCACCCACCGCCACCCCGGGCCCGGTACCGCCGGCGACCCCGGTAAACACCATCCGCTGGACGCCCCACTTGGCAATCAATGCGGTCGCGGTCAGGGCCGCCGCCACTTTGCCGATGCGGGACAGCGTGAGCACTACCTCTTGCCCGTCCAGAAGCCCCAACCAGAAAGTGCGCCCGGCGTGCTCCACGCACTCCACCCGGGTCATGCACTCCACCAAGCCGGCCTGCTCCTCGGCCAAGGCACTCAGAATAGCGATCAAGGGGCTTACTTATCCCGCAGCTCGCGGCGCAAAATTTTGCCGACTGGCGTTTTGGGGAGATCTGTCCGGAACTCCACCACTTTGGGCTGTTTGTAGCCGGTGAGGTTCTCTTTGCAAAAAGCGCGCACGTCTTCTTCGCTCAGGTTGGGATCTTTTTTGACGATCACCAACTTTACGGCTTCGCCGGTTTTGGCGTCCGCCACCCCGACACAGGCACACTCCAACACACCGGGGATCTGGGTGACCACATCTTCAAGCTCGGTGGGGAACACGTTAAACCCGCTCACCAGGATCATGTCTTTTTTGCGGTCTACGATTTTGAAGAAACCGCGGGCGTCAACCACCCCGATGTCACCGGTTTTAAAGTAGCCATCGGGCGTCATGACCTTGGCCGTCTCGTCCGGCCGCTGCCAATAACCTGCCATCACTTGCGGGCCTTTGATGGCAATCTCTCCGCTCTGCCCTTGCGCGACCTCTACGCCCTCATCATCCAAGAGCTTCATGTAGGTGCTGGGCAAAGGCACACCGATCGTGCCGGTGAATTCCGTGGAGGTAATCGGGTTGCAGCTCACGGTGGGCGAGGTCTCGCTCAGGCCGTACCCTTCGCAAATGGGGCAGCCGGTCTTGTCGAACCACAGCTTTGCCACACCACTCTGAACGGCGGTGCCACCGCCCACTGCAACTTTCAAATGGCTCCAGTCCACCTTGTTGAAGTCGGGGTGATTGGCCAATCCATTGAACAGGGTGTTCACCGCAGGCAGGCTGTGGATAGTGTGCTTCGATAGCTCTTTCAGGACCCCCGGAATGTCACGCGGGTTCGGAATCAAAATAAGTTTCCCGCCGGTACGGACCGACAGCATCATGCCTACCGTAAAGGCGAACACGTGGTACAGCGGCAACGCACACACCGTGGTGGGCTGCTGATCGGCGGGCACCTTGGCCATGGCCGGCGCATACCAGGCCTCTGACTGCAATGCATTGGCGATGACGTTGCGGTGCAAGAGCACCGCACCTTTGGACACTCCGGTCGTACCGCCGGTGTACTGCAGGACCGCCACATCGTCCGCCTTGATTTCGGGCTTTTTGAAGGGCGCTTTGGTGCCACGGGCAATGGCCTCGTTGAAACGCACTGCATCCGGCAGGCTGAAAGAAGGCACCATCTTTTTGACGTTGCGGACCACGTAGTTCACCATGGTGCCCTTGAGCAGGCCCAAGCGGTCCCCCATCGAGCACAAGACCACGTGCTTGACAGGCGTAGCGGCGATGCACTTCTCTAGCGTGTGGGCAAAGTTCTCAATGATGACGATGGCCTTGGAGCCGGAGTCTTTGAGTTGGTGCTCCAACTCACGGGCGGTGTAGAGCGGGTTCACATTCACCACGACAAAACCGGCCCGCAAAATGGCGGCTACCGCAATCGGGTACTGCGGCACATTGGGCATCATGATGGCGACCCGGTCGCCCTTGCTCAGGCCCAGGCCTTGCAGGTAGGCGGCAAACGCCAGGCTCAAACTATCGGTCTGACCGAAAGTGACATCTTTGCCCATGAAATTGTAGGCCACGCGGCCTTCGTATTTGCGAAAGCTTTCTTCCAGCAACGCCACCAAGGAGGAGTATTTGGCAGGGTCGATGTCAGCAGGCACACCTTGTGGGTAGCTGCCGAGCCAAACGCGTTCAGTCATGTCTTATGTCTCCGGTCAATTTTTATGCAGCCTGCTATTTTGATGCAGACGAACAAGCCCGCCCACGGTGTTTACCTTAGGCGGGCTGTACTTAGGCGTGCGCCTCTATTCGATGGCTTTACCCATGTCCTCGACGACTTTTTTGGCGTCGCCGAACACCATCATGGTCTTGTCCATGTAGAACAACTCGTTGTCCAAGCCGGCATAACCCGCGGCCATGGAGCGCTTGTTCACGATGATGGTCTTGGCCTTGTAGGCCTCCAGAATCGGCATGCCGTAAATCGGGCTGCCCTTGATGTGGGCAGCGGGATTCACCACGTCGTTAGCGCCTAGGATGATGGCCACATCCGCTTGGCCGAATTCGCCGTTGATGTCTTCCATCTCAAACACTTGGTCGTAGGGCACCTCGGCCTCAGCCAGCAGCACGTTCATGTGGCCGGGCATACGGCCCGCTACCGGGTGGATGGCGTATTTGACGGTGATGCCCTTTTCGGTGAGCTTGGCAGCCAGTTCTTTGACGGCGTGCTGAGCTCGGGCTACAGCCAGGCCGTAGCCGGGCACGATCACTACAGTTTCGGCATTGCCCAACACGAAGGCTGCGTCGTCTGCGCTGCCGCTTTTGACGGAGCGCTGTACCGCGGCACCTGCTGGACCGGAAGAGGCATCGCCGCCGAAGCCGCCCAGAATCACGTTGAAGAACGAGCGGTTCATCGCCTTGCACATGATGTAACTCAGAATGGCGCCGCTGGAGCCGACCAGCGAACCGGCAATGATGAGCATGCTGTTGTTCAAGCTGAAGCCGATGCCCGCTGCCGCCCAGCCGGAGTAGCTGTTTAGCATGGACACCACCACCGGCATGTCGGCACCGCCGATGGGGATGATAATGAGAACGCCCATCACGAAACTGAGCGCCAGCATCACAAAAAACGCAGTCCAGTTTTCGGTGAAGGCAAACATCAAACCCAAGCCCAAAGTGGCAAGACCCAACACCAGATTGAGCTTGTGCTGACCGGCGAACTGCACCGGTGCGCCCTGGAACAAGCGGAACTTGTACTTGCCGCTGAGCTTGCCGAATGCAATGACCGAGCCGCTGAAGGTGATGGCGCCAATGGCCGCCCCCAAGAACAACTCGAAGCGGTTACCGGTGGGGATGGCCTCGCCCTTGGCCGCAATGCTGAAGGCCCAAGGCTCAGCCACCGCAGCCACGGCAATGAACACCGCTGCCAAGCCGATCATGCTGTGCATGAAGGCCACCAGCTCCGGCATTTTGGTCATCTCCACGCGCTTGGCCATCAGCGTGCCCGCGGTGCCACCCACCAGCAAGGCGCCCAGCACCCAGGCCATGCCGGTCATGCCGTCCTGGCCAAGTTGCCCTGCGAGTTTGAAGATCAAGGCGCCGGTCGTGAAGACGGCCACGCCCATACCCACCATGCCAAACACATTGCCGCGAATGGAAGTGGTCGGGTGCGACAGGCCTTTGAGCGCCTGAATGAAGCAGACGCTGGCAAAAAGATACAACAGAGTGACGAGATTCAGGCTCATTCTTTGGCTCCTGCGGTGGGGGCTTTCTTTTCTTTCTTCTTGAACATTTCCAACATGCGGCGCGTCACCATGAAGCCGCCGAACACATTCACAGCAGCAAGCGCGACCGCCAACACGCCCATGGTTTTACCCAGACCTGTTTCCGTTAGTGCAGCGGCCAGCATGGCCCCCACAATGACGATGGCGGAAATGGCGTTGGTTACGGCCATCAAGGGGGTGTGGAGTGCGGGCGTCACGGTCCAGACCACGTGGTAACCCACGTAAATGGCCAGCACAAAGATGATCAGGTTCAGGATGGTGGGGGAAACCATTTCCATGGTGTCGCTCCTTAAGTGAGGGTGGATTCGGGGAAATGCGTCAACACAGGCCTGTGCAGTGACGCTTACTTGCGGCGCACTTCGCCGCCCTGGGTCACCAGGCACGCTGCCACGATGTCGTCTTCGAGGTCGATATGCAAAGCGCCTTCTTTGTTGAGGATCAACTTCAAGAAATCCAACACGTTGCGCGCATAGAGGGATGAAGCATCTGCCGCCACCAATGCTGGCAGGTTGGTTTCGCCGATCAGGGTGACGCCATGTTTGACCACGGTCTTGTCAGCCTCGGACAGCGGGCAATTGCCTCCGCCATTCGGACCTTTGCCCGCGGCGATGTCCACAATCACCGAACCGGGTTTCATGGACTTGACCATGTCTTCGGTGATCAGGGTGGGGGCTGCGCGACCGGGAATCAGCGCGGCGCTGATCACCACATCAGCCTGCGCCACGCGCTTGGCAACTTCAGCTTTCTGGCGGTCCAGCCAGCTCTGGGGCATGGGTTTGGCGTAACCGCCCACGCCTACAGCGGCTTCTTTTTCTTCATCTGTCTCGTAAGGAACGTCGATGAACTTGCCCCCCAAGGACTCGACTTGTTCCTTAACGCTGGGGCGCACATCGGAGGCCTCGATCACCGCCCCGAGGCGCTTGGCGGTGGCAATCGCCTGCAAACCGGCCACGCCGACCCCCAAGATCACCACGCGAGCAGCCTTCACCGTACCTGCTGCCGTCATGAGCATCGGGAAGAAGCGCTGATATTTGTCGGCCGCCATCATCACGGCTTTGTAGCCGGCGATGTTGGCCTGCGAGGAGAGCACGTCCAGGCTCTGCGCCCGCGAGGTACGCGGCGCGGCCTCGAGGGCGAAGGCGGTGATGCCGCGCTCGG
>DGQR01000090.1:5659-13407 GCA_002390825.1 Rhodoferax sp. UBA4409 | reverse complement strand
GCACGAACAACGCGAGGTTGATCATCAGGAAGATCATCCAGGGGCTCTGGGTGATGGTTCCCATCAGCTCGCCGGTACGCTCGGGCACGTCATACATGGCCAAGAAGTAGCCGAAGGCGCTGGAGATACCGATCAGGAACAACACCACACCGGTCGTTTTGCTCGCTTTTGCACAAGACTTGATGAAGTCATTCCAGGACAGGGACCGGTAAGCCACAGCGGTGATCAGCAAAGCCCAGAGTACGGCAGTGGCTGCTGACTCGGTGGCGGTGAACACACCCGACAAGATACCCACCAGAATAATGACCACGATCAGCAAGCCGGGCAGTGCAGCGACAAAGCTGTTGAACACCTCACCCCAGCCGGCGAAGGCGCCGCGTGTGGGGTAACCGCGTTTGATAGCCACACCGTAGGCAGCCAGCAGGTTCAGCACGGTCAGTAACAAGGCCGGGATCACACAAGCGAGCATCATGTTCAGCACGCTCACCGACGCGATGCCTGCAGTGGCCAAGGTGTACAAAATCAAGTTGTGGCTGGTGGGCATCAAAGCGCCGACCAGTGAGGCATGCGTCGTTACGTTCACCGCGTAGTCGGTGTCGTAGCCTTCCTTCTTCATCAGGGGAATCATCACCGAGCCCATGGCGGACACGTCGGCCACCGGAGAGCCGGCCACACCGCCGAACAGCGTGCAACCCACCACGTTGGACATGCCCAAACCGCCTCGCACATGGCCCACCAAGCTGTTGGCAAAGCGCACGATGCGGTGTGCAATGCCGCCGTGCAGCATTAACTCACCGGCAAAGATGAAAAACGGAATCGCCAGAAAGGAGAACACTTGCATGCCTCCCACCATCTTCTGGAACACTACTGCCACCGGCAAACCGGCGGTGATGATGGTGGCGACGGATGACAGACCCACGGCGAAGCCCACAGGCACGCCGATGATCAATAGCAAGCCGAAGCTCACACCCAAAACAATCAGTTCCATGCCGGCACCACTTCCTTGCCCTGCAGCAGGGCGATCACATGTTCAATCGTAAATAGCACCACCAACACGCCGGCGATGATGAGCGGCACGTAGTCCATGCTGGAGGGGATGGGCAGCATGGGCTTCTGGTCGTTCCACTTTAGGGCGGCCCAGATGTAGCCGTTGTAGGCCATCAGTGCGCCAAAAATGCCCACCAGGACGTGGATCACGATCTCCAGCTTCAGGCGCAGGCGGTCAGGCAACAGGCTGATGATGGAGTCCATGCCTATATGGCCGGCGTCACGCACGCCGACGGCCACGCCCAGTGCGGTGATATAGAGCACCAGCAGCAAGGCCAAAGCCTCTGCCCAGGTGGGGGTGTCGTTGAATACATAGCGCCCGATAACCTGGTATTGCACGCAGGCGATGAGCACGATGAGGCCCGCTACCGCAAGCATCAAACTGAGCTTGGATAACGTGGCACAGAAGCGGGTGTACATGGGGAGCTCCGGTGAAGAAAGAAAACCTCCCGGCCCTCAGGCCGGGAGGTGGCACAGACGCGAATTACTTCGTTTCTTGCACGGCCTTCACCAGGCGCTTCATATCAGGGGTGCTGGCGAACTTGTCATACACAGGGCCCATGACGTCCTGGAAGGACTTCTTGTCCACTTCCACGATCTCGACGCCGGCAGCCTTCACCATGTCGAATTCTTTCTTCTCATAGGCCGCCCAGGCGGTGCGGTTGAAAGCGACCGATGCCTTGGCTGCTGCGCGGACCTGGTCCTGCTCGGCTTTGGGCAGCTTGTCCCAGGCAATCTTGGAGAACAAGAGCACTTCGGGAGCCATCGAGTGTTCGGTCTTGTTGTAGAACTTGGCCGCTTCAAAGTGGCGGCTGCCGGAGCCGTAAGAGGGGTAGTTGTTTTCTGCCGCGTCAATAATGCCGGTCTTCAGGGCGGTCATGACCTCACCGAAAGGCATGGGTGTGGGGTTGGCGCCCATCGCGGCTGTCAGTGCGACCCACAGGTCAGACTGCTGCACGCGGATCTTCAGACCCTTGGTGTCGGCCACCGACTTGATGGGCTTCTTGCTGTAGATCGAGCGCGCGCCGGAGTCGTAGTAGGCCAGCAGCACAAAGCCTTGCGCTTCGCAGTCCTTGGCGATTTCTTCACCGATCGGGCCGTCCAGCACTTTGTGCAGGTGGTCTACCGAGCGGAACAGGAAAGGCAGCACCGGGATGTTGGTCTTGGCACACACCGAGTTCATGGGGCTGATGTTCACGCGCACCATATCCAGCGCACCGATCTTCACCTGGTCAATGGTTTCTTTTTCGGTGCCCAGAGCACCTTTGTTGAACACCTTGATGCTGTGCTTGCCGCCGGTGGTCTTCTTGAGCTCGTCACTCATGAACTTGACTGCGGTGACAGTGGGGTAGTCGTCCGAGTTATGGATGTCGGCGGACTTGAACTCTGTGGCGTGTGCTGTCAGGCTCAAAACAGCCACTGCAGCGGCCAGGACGGTAGGTACCAGTTTCATGTTGTCTCCTCTATGGGGATTGGTTTGGGGTTAACGGACGGGAAAACGGGAAAACAAGGGTTCGGGAAGGCCCTGTACGCCGGACTCCAAGACCAGCAAGGCGCCGTCCAGCGTGGCATCGAAGCCGGGAGCTGGGCTGGCAGGGCGGATGGACGTGACAAACAAGTGGCGCAGCTCAGGCCCGCCAAAGGCGCACATGGCCGGCTTGCTCACCGGCACGGCAACCGACTGCAACAACATGCCCTCTGGGCTGAAGCGGTGGATCTGGCCTGCGTCGTTGCCGCAGATCCAGTAGCAGCCTTCTGCATCTACCGCTGCGCCATCGGGCCGGCCGGGCAGGGCTTGCATGTCGACCCAAGCGGCTTGCGGGCCCCAGGTGCCGGTGGCGGTGTCGAAAGAGTGCTTCCAGATTTGTTGGCGGCTGGGGTGTGAGTCGGACAAATAGGCGGTTGTGCCGTCTGGGCTGAAAGCCATGCCGTTGGGGGTGATGTAACCGTCCAGCACCGGGCCGCGTAGTCCGCTCTCGTCCAGGCCGTAGATGCCGCCGGCGGGGCTGGCAAGTCCCATGTCGCGGACCATGGTGCCCGCCCAGAAGCGGCCGTGGTGGTCGCAGCGACCGTCATTGAAGCGCATGCTCGGGTGCGGATGGGTCACGCTGGCCAACAGGCTGAGGTGCGCGACGGGTGGGTCACTCAAGGTGACTTCAAAAATGCCCGTCTCCATGGCGGCAATCAGGGTGCCGCGTTCAGTCATGGCGATGCAGCCCACGCGCTCCGGCAGTGTCCAGGTACTCTGGTGGCGATTGCCCCAGTTCAATCGGTGAATGAACGGGCCTTCGATGTCTACCCAGTACAGGCACTGGTTGGCCACAGACCAGACAGGGCTCTCGCCCACTTTGTCTCGGCTCATGCTGACAGCCTCTACGGCAGGGGTGTGAACAGACACAGACACCTCAGGCGGTTTTCTTGGGTGGCAGGTGCGCCGTCATGGGCTCGCCCTGGAACAAGAAGCCGCCGCCTTGGTAAATCACGGCCGGATCGGTCACATCAGGTTCGTGCGTGCGGGCGTAGACCGCCTCGCGGAACGGGTCGGAACTGTCTTGCGGCACATAGCCCACATGGCGGGCGGCGCTGTTGTCATACCAAGTGACTGCGTTATCCGACATGCCGAAGATCGCGGTGTGCCCCAGCACCGGCGTGGTCAGGCAGGCGGTGACCAAGCGGTGCAGGTCATCAAAGCTCAGCCAGCTGGCCAACATGCGGCGGTCGCGCGGCTCGGCAAACGAAGAGCCGATACGCACGCAGGCCGTCTCGATACCGTAGCGGTCAAAGTACATGCGGGACAGGTCTTCACCAAAGGCCTTGCTCACGCCGTACAGGCTGTCGGGGCGGGCAGGGTGGTTCAGGGTGATGGTTTCGCTCTGCTTGTAAAAGCCGGTGACATGGTTGGAGCTGGCAAACACCACGCGCTTCACGCCATGCTTGCGGGCTGCTTCGTACAAGTTGTAGACGCCCAAAATGTTGGCTTGCAGAATGGGCTCGAACGGGCCCTCTAACGAGATGCCGCCGAAATGGACAATGGCGTTCACGCCTTTGACCATCGCATCTACCGCTGCGGCATCGGCCAAGTCAGCCAGCACCACCTCTTCGCCGGCACGGGCAGCGCCGAAATCGCTGCGATCAGAGAGGCGCAAGACCTCGCAATTGGCCTTCAAACGGTCGCGCATGGCAGTGCCCAAGCCGCCTGCAGCGCCGGTCATCAGCAAAGTGTGGTGTACTTTAATGGTCATGAAATAGAGAGCTGAATTGTCAGTTGTATGTTGTCTGATGTGTTAAATTGTGGTCATCGTCTCAGACCGCGTCAAGGACTTTTCCATGGACCTAGTGCAAACCCCTAGAACAATTGCAGCGTCTGGTGCAACACCGGAGGCGACCGACGTTTTGCGCCCGCGCCGCGCCAAAGGCTTGGTGAACGAAGTGGTCGAAAGTCTGGCCGCCAGCATCCGCGAAGGCGCGATCCAACCCGGCGACAAACTGCCCACCGAGTCAGAAATCATGGGCCGTTTTGATGTCAGCCGCACGGTGGTGCGCGAAGCCATTTCACGCTTACAAGCCAACCGTTTGGTAGAGACTCGCCACGGCGTAGGCACCTTTGCACTGGCACCGCAGAGCAGCGGCAACTTCCAGATCGCAGATGTGGATTTCGCCACTGTCGCAGATGTGATTGCCCTGCTAGAGCTAAGGATTTCGCTGGAAACCGAGGCGGCGGGCTTGGCGGCACAGCGCCGCACTGAGGCCAATTTGCAAGCCATGCAAGCAATGCTGGATGCGTTCCAAAAGTCGATCGAAGAAGACTCGGATGCGGTGCCTTCTGACTTCAGTTTCCATATGGAAGTTGCCAAGTCCACGGGCAACCGTCACTTTGCGGACCTGATGACGTACCTGGGCACCATGATCATTCCGCGCACCCGCATCAACACCGCCAGCAGTGCGCCGGAAGGGCGCTTGGCGTATCTGCGGCGGGTGCATGGTGAGCATGAATACATCTTCAACGCCATCCGCAATCAGGACGCGGATGCAGCCCGCGCCGCCATGCGCACCCACTTGGCGAACAGCAAGGACCGTTTGAGAAAGTCGCAGGTCGACGCGGTTTAGTTGTATGATGTCCTATATGTAGGGGCGCCACCCATCCTTTCATATCGAGCGCCCCGCTAAGGAGATTGACCATGACCCCGTCTGAAAAACCCTCTGTGCGCGGCACCCCTGTGGTGACTGCGCTGCGCGTCATCCCGGTTGCCGGACATGACGGCATGCTGATGAACCTGAGTGGTGCCCACGCACCTTTCTTTACCCGCAACATCGTCATCCTGACCGACAGCAGCGGCAACACCGGTGTGGGCGAAGTGCCCGGCGGCGAGAAAATCCGCCAGACGCTGGAAGACGCTGCCTCTTTAGTGGTGGGTCAGGCAGTAGGCAACTACAACGCCGTCCTCAATCGTATGCGCGAAGCCTTTGCCGCCCGCGACAGCGAGGGCCGTGGCCTGCAGACCTTTGACCTCCGCGTGGCGATCCACGCAGTGACCGCCGTGGAAAGCGCTTTGCTCGACCTGCTGGGTAAGCACTTAGGCGTGCCGGTGGCGGCTTTGCTGGGCGATGGCCAACAACGCAGCAGCGTCGCGGTGCTGGGCTACCTGTTCTATGTGGGCGACCGTCAGAAGACTGACTTGCCCTACATCAGCGAGCCGGATCAGACAGATGACTGGAAACGCCTGCGTCACGAGAAAGCCATGGACGTCGACGGTGTGGTGCGCTTGGCAGATGCCGCTTTTGCGCGCTACGGCTTTCAGGATTTCAAGCTCAAAGGCGGCGTGCTGCGCGGCGAAGAAGAGGTGGAGGCCATCCGCGCCTTGCATGCCCGCTTCCCGCAAGCCCGCATCACGCTGGACCCGAACGGCGGATGGCTGTTGAATGACGCAGTGCGCCTGTGCCGCGACTTGCATGGCGTGATGGCCTATGCCGAAGACCCCTGCGGGGCTGAGGGTGTGTTTTCCGGCCGTGAAGTCGTGGCCGAGTTCCGTCGCGCCACAGGCCTACCCACTGCCACCAACATGATTGCCACTGACTGGCGCGAGCTGGCGCATTCGCTGGCCTTGCAGTCGGTGGACATTCCCTTGGCCGACCCGCATTTCTGGACCATGCAGGGCTCGGTGCGGGTGGCGCAGGTGTGCCAGACCTGGGGACTGACTTGGGGCTCGCATTCCAACAACCACTTTGATGTGTCGCTGGCCATGTTCACCCATGTGGCGGCCGCTGCACCGGGCAAGGTGACGGCCATTGATACCCATTGGATCTGGCAGGACGGTCAGCGCCTGACCCAAGACCCGCTGCAAATTGTGGGCGGGCAGATTCCGGTGCCCACCACGCCCGGTTTGGGTGTGGAGCTGGACATGGTTGAAGTCGAAAAAGCCCACCAGCGCTACTTGCAGCACGGCTTGGGCGCACGCAACGACGCGATGGCCATGCAGTACCTGATCCCCGGCTGGAAGTTTGACCCCAAGCGCCCCTGCCTCGTGCGTTGAGGCTTGAATTGGCCTCTGGCGCCCGTCGATATTGCGCGAGTAGCTCCTATTTCAGGAGCAAATCCGCGCTATTGCCTTTAGCTACTGCGCAGGTGAGGTCAGTGGACTGCAGCCGCAGCCAGCTGCAGCGACAGCCGGTTGTGGCGCTCCATCAGCGGGCCAAGGTCTACCGTGTCCAAGTGGCCCTCGCGCACCACCACCTTGCCGTTGACGACCGTGTAGTCCGCCTGCGGGCTGGCACTCAGCAGCAGGCTGCCGACAGGGTCGTGCACCGCGCCACCGGCAAAGCCCAGCGTATCCAGATCAAACAGCACCAGGTCCGCACACATGCCCACCGCCAAGTGGCCGATGTCCTTGCGGCCCAGCACTTGCGCGCCGCCCCGGGTGGCTACGCTCAGGGCATCCCGGGCGGTCATCTCGGCGGGGCCCAAATCGCAACCGAAGAAGGTGCGGTGCTCGCCAGTTGGCAGCACACGCTTCTCGGGTGGCTGCATGGCGCGGCCCACGCGGGCCAGCAGCAAGGCCTGGCGGGCCTCATTCACCATGTGGGCCGCGTCGTTGCTGGCGCTGCCGTCCACACCCAGACCTACCGGCACGCCGGCGTTCAGCATTTTGCGAATGGGGGCGATGCCGCTGGCCAGGCGCATATTGCTGCAGGGGCAGTGGGCCACGCCGGTGCGGCTGGCGGCAAACAGGCTGATGCCTTCGTCGTCCAGCTTCACGCAGTGGGCGTGCCACACGTCGTCGCCCAACCAGCCCAGGTCCTGGGCGTATTGGGTGGGCGTGCAGCCGAACTTCTCGCGGCTGTAGGCCAGGTCGTGGTCGTTTTCCGCCAGGTGGGTGTGCAGGCGCACGCCCTGGCCATTCATTCCCTTGCTCAAGCTGCGGGCCAGCAGCGCGGTTTCGCGCATCAGGTCGCGGCTCACGCTGAACGGCGAGCAGGGCGCCAGCGCCACATTCAGCATGGAGCCCCAGCTCGTATCGTGGTGTTGCTCGATCAGCCGTTGGCTTTCTTTCAGGATGAAATCTTCTTGTTCTACCACCCGGTCCGGAGGCAGGCCGCCTTGGCTCTGGCCCACGCTCATGCTGCCGCGTGTGGCTACGAAACGCATGCCGATCTCTGCGGCCGCGCCAATGCTGTCGTCCAGTCGCACACCGTTGGGGTAGATG
>DGQR01000090.1:248-5580 GCA_002390825.1 Rhodoferax sp. UBA4409 | reverse complement strand
TCGCTGCTGGTGGTGCAGCCGCTCATCAGCAGTTCGGCCATGGCGATCTGGGTGCTCACTTGCACCATCTCGGGGGTCAGGCCGGCCCAGATGGGGTACAGCCCGCGCAGCCAGCCGAACAGCTCTGCGTTTTGCACACCGGGTATGGCCCGCGTGAGGCTCTGGTACATGTGGTGGTGGGTGTTCACCAGCCCGGGGGTGACCAGATGGCGCTGCGCGTCGATCACCTCGTCGGCCTCCAGAGCCTGCGGTGGCAAGTCGGCCGTAGCGCCAATAAAGGCGATGCGGTTACCCTCGATATAAATCGAAGCGTTGCGCAGCTCGATGGATTGCGCCGGGTCAGCGTGGTCGAAAGTGGCCGAATCGAATGTGGCGATGGCGCGCGCGTTGTGGATCAGCAAAGTGCCCATGAATGTGTTTCTCCGTCAAACAAGCGTCCCACCGGTCAAGGTGGCTCCTGTCGAGGCCGAATCCCGCTGGCAGGCCTTATTGGCTGCCAGAGGCGAGCACCACGTTGCCGAGCATCCCGGGCTGTGCTGAAGCGCTATGCGCCCCTGAATTTTGCCCCATTTACTTTTGCATGAAGCGATGAATATGCCAAGTACTGAAACCCATCCCCAAGCCCCTGCGCATTTCTCCGACATGGCTCCGCGCGAGTTGCTGAGCCGGCTGTACTGGGCTGCGGTGCGCCAAGCGTTGCCGGCCCACACGCTGGGTGCATATTTGCCCGAGCCTCCCAAAGGGCGCACCCTGGTGCTGGGCGCAGGCAAGGCTGGTGGCGCCATGGCGCATGCGCTGGACGCGCTGTGGCCCCAAGACTTGCCAATGTCAGGTCTCGTCGTTACGCGCTATGGTCACACGCCACCCCTGCCTGCAGACGCAGCTCCAGCCCGCATTGAAGTAGTGGAAGCCGCTCACCCGGTGCCTGACGCAGCCGGCTTGGCAGCGGCCCAACGCATCCTCGCCTTGACCGAAGGGCTCACCGAGGACGACTTGGTGATTTGCCTGATCTCCGGTGGCGGATCTTCCTTGCTGACGCTGCCTGCGCAGTGGGAGGTGGACGGCGTGCAGTGCGGCATTAGCCTGGAGCTCAAGCAGCGCATCAACAAGCTCTTGCTGGAGAGCGGCGCCAGCATTCAGGAGATGAACTGCGTGCGCAAGCACCTGTCCGCCATCAAGGGCGGGCGCTTGGCCGCAGCCTGCTATCCCGCCAAGGTGGTGACGCTGCTGATCAGCGATGTGCCGGGCGACGACCCCAGCGTGATCGCCAGTGGCCCCACGGTGCCGGATCCCACCACCTGTGCGGATGCGCTATCAATTTTGAAGCGCCTCGCGCAGGATGCGTCGGGGCTAGAGGCCGATTTTGTGCTCAAAGCGCTGGAGTCCGGTATATTGGAAACCCCCAAGCCCGGCGATGCCGTGTTTGCCAACAACACGGTGCACCTGATCGCCGCGCCCCAGCAGTCGCTCGAAGCTGCTGCCGATCTGGCCCGCAGCATGGGCTTGCATGCCTACATCCTCAGCGACGAGCTGGAGGGTGAATCCCGCGAAGTGGGCAAGGTGCATGCCGCGTTGGCCCGTACCGCGGCGCTCAAACCGGCTTCTGCCGTGCAACCCTTTGCCAAGCCCTGTGTGATTCTGAGCGGCGGCGAGACCACCGTGACCGTGCGCCCGCGCCGCGAAGGCGCCGTCAAAGGCCGCGGTGGACGGGCCGGGGAATTCTGTATGGGCCTGGCGCTTGGCCTGCAAGCGCAGGCCAATGTGTGGGCGCTGGCCGCCGACACCGATGGCATTGACGGGGTAGAAGACAACGCCGGTGCGCTGGTCGCCCCGGACACCTTGGAGCGTGCAGCAGCGGTTGGCGTGTCCTTGAGCGATTGCCTGGACCGCAATGACGCGGTGGGTTTCTTTCAGCCGCTGGGCGACTTGTTCACCACCGGCCCTACCCACACCAATGTGAACGACTTCCGGGCGCTGCTGGTGTTGTGAGCACCGCCGGATTTGGCTACAGCGTCATCAAAGGCAAGTAAAGTTCGGGTGTTACCGACACACGCGACTTTTGAGGGAGCCCATAAAAATGACATCACCGACGACTATTTTGCTGACCGGCGGGGCCGGCTACATCGGCAGCCACACCTATGTGGCCTTGGTGGAGGCTGGTTACCAGCCGCTGATTCTGGATGACTTTTCCAACAGCGACCCGGAGGTTTTGCAGCGCCTGCAGCAAATCACCGGGCGCGAAGTGCTGTGCCAGCGCGGCAATGCCCGCGACCGTGCGACCCTTGAAGCCTTGCTGACGCAGCACCAGATCCAGGCGGTGATCCATTTCGCAGGCTTCAAAGCAGTCGGCGAAAGCGTGGCCCAGCCGCTCAAGTATTTTGAAAACAACCTCGGCAGCACGATCGCGCTGTTGCAGGCCATGGCCGCAACCGGGTGCCAGAAGTTGGTGTTTTCCAGCAGCGCCACGGTCTACGGCGACCCGGCGTCGGTGCCGATCACCGAGTCGTTTCCGCGCAGCCATACCAACCCCTATGGCCACACCAAGCTGGTGTGTGAGGACATGATCGCCGCCCAGTGCGCCGCGCTTCCTGCCTTGCGTGCGGGTGTGCTGCGCTACTTCAATCCGGTGGGTGCCCACCCGAGCGGCCTGATTGGGGAAGACCCGTCCGGTATCCCGAATAACCTGATGCCTTTTGTGACCCAGGTTGCGGTGGGCAAGCGCCCCCGCCTGCAAGTCTTTGGCGGCGACTACGCCACACCCGACGGTACCGGCGTGCGTGACTACATCCACGTGCAAGACTTGGCCCAGGCCCATGTGGCGGCAGTGCGCAAACTCCTAGCAGGGGCTGACACTTTCACCGTCAATGTAGGCACCGGCCAGGGCTACAGCGTTCTCGACGTGGTGCGTGCTTTTGAGCAGGCCAGTGGCAAGCCTGTGCCGTACGACGTGGTGGCGCGCCGCCCCGGCGATGTGGCCCAGTGTTATGCCGATGCCACCATGGCCAAAGCCGTGCTGGACTGGCAGGCTGAGCAAAACCTGCAGTCGATGTGCGAAGACTCCTGGCGTTGGCAGAGCCGCAACCCCGACGGCTATCGCAAGGCCTGAAGCTGAAGGGCGGCAGGAGGGCGACGGCCCTTACTGGAGCATGAAGGTCTCGTACTCCAGAACCTCGAGCTTGCGGCTAAGAATCCAGATGCCGGTCAGCACGGTGACCAGCATCGCCAGCGCAAAGCCATAGCCAAACCATGCCGCGCCCAGGTGCAAGGTGATGCCGGTGAACACCGCATTGCACAGGGGCAGCATGGCGGTTAGCAAAACCACCGCGCGGCGCTGGTCGAGGTAAAACAGAATATTCAATATCCCCAGCAGCACCACCTGCAGCGCGGCACCGACCACATCCACATACAGCAGCGGTAGGTACAAGGTGGAGATGCCCAGCGCTTGGAGCACCACGCCGCCGGCCGCAAAGGTGGAGAGGACGGCGATCCCCTGGATTTTGGCGATGTCAAACAAGCCACGGCGCACGTGGTAAACCATGTGGTTGCGCATGCGCTCGATGTAGTCCAGCGTGGCGCCCTCGCGGACAGCGTTGTAGAACTTGACGTAGTACTCCACAAAGTCGGTTTCGATCCGCACCAGAAAAATGGCCATTCCGGGGATGACAGACAGGTACGACAAAAAGATCGGGAAGTCGTAAATCACCGAAGCATGCAGGGGCCCGATAACTTGCTGCCCAGTACTGGGGAAATACCAGAACATCAGCTTGTCGATCCACGCCCCCAGGTTGAACAGGAAGCCGGTGGCCATCAGGCTGGTGTACATGGCGCCGCGCTTCCAGATGTCAAACGCGACAAAGCGGTCCGACTGGTAGTGCCGGTAGACCAGATAGACCATGCCCATCAGGAGCAGGTAGTGCCCCAGAACAAAGCCGAGCAACAAGCCCTCTAGACCTAAGGGCCCCCGTAGCAACAAGGCTAGCCCTAAGGTGGCGCTGTAGCCCAGAAAAAACATGAGCACAATCGCGCGGTAATGCTTCATGCCGGTGAGGAACACGGTCGCAATCCAGATCGCGGACATGACTCCCAAGCCCATCACAAACAGCAAGCGGTAGAGCACCGATTGCTCTGGGAAAAAGATCGCCACGCAGGGCAGGGCCACCAGCATGCTGATGCCCATCACCACCAGAATCAGCCCGTTGAAGTTGGGCAGGATGGCGGCCTCGTCTTTGGCAAACGTGCGGTCCGCCACAAAGCGGGTGAACGACAGTTGAACCAGGCCGGTGCTGATCAGTGAAATCAGAAACAGATAGGTCACCGTGACCTGAAACTGCGACACACTGACCTTGGGCGACGCCACCCCCGCCCCTGCGCTCAGCAGGCCAATCAGCATGATGCCCACGATGGAAAGCACCCAAGGCCCGGAGCTGATGATGCCGGCGAACGCGTAGGCCTGCAGCAAACCTGCATAGGTCTGCTTTCGCAGGAGTTTGCGGAGTTCGAAGCCTATGCCTGCCATGCGAAATTCTTGTCGTAAAGCGACCGGTAGCGGTCAAACATGATGTGCTGTGCGTAGTATTTCTCGACCCGCCGGATGCCTGACTCGCGGGCCCGCTGCCATTCGGCCGGATCGCCCAGTAGCTCGAGCGTGGCTTCTGCCATGGCCTGGGGGTCTGCAATCCGCACCACCCGCCCGGATGCGCCCAGGGCCTCATCTTCGCCCGGCAAGCCATACACGAGTTGGCGGCAAGAGCCCACATCGGTACTGACGGTGGGCACGCCCGCGGCATAGCCCTCCAGAATGACCAGGGGCAGGGCTTCGCTGATGGAAGTGAGGACCACCAGCCCGACTTGGGGCAGCAGCTCAGTGAGCTTTTGGAAACCCAGGAATTTGACGGTGTTTTCGAGTCCGAGTTGGGCTACCAAGTCGCGGCACTCTTGCGCGTATTCCGGCGACTCGTCTTCGGGGCCGGCGATCCAGGCCTCCACCCCGGGCATGCGGTTGGCGATGATGCGCGCAGCGCGGATGTAGGTCTTGATGTCTTTGATCGGCACCACACGGCCAATCAGGCACAACACCTGCGGCGGGCCATCCGGCCAGTCTTGGCGCAAGGCACCGAACTTCACCACGTCGATCCCGTTGGCGATGTTGGAGGTGCGCTCTTCGGGCGCGCCGTCGAGCAACTGCCGTTGCCGGTTGGCCTCGTACAGCGCAACGATGTCGTTCGCCGCGTGGTACGTCACGTAGCCGAGATGCTCAAAAAAACGGATCCACAACTGCCTGAAGTAGCTGACCCGCGAGGGGTCGTGTTCAAACACGCTGCGGTTGTCCTTG
>DGQR01000090.1:0-184 GCA_002390825.1 Rhodoferax sp. UBA4409 | reverse complement strand
ACACGCTGCGGTTGTCCTTGATCCACTGGGCTTGGTAGAGGTCGATCTTGCGCTCTTTGACGTAGATGCCATGTTCACTGAGCATGAAAGGGCGCTTGTTCCGGTGCTTGAGCAGGACGCCCAGAATGCCGGCATATCCGGTAGACACCGCATGGTAGATGCGCGCTTTGGGCGCGCGGACGGC
>DGQR01000032.1 GCA_002390825.1 Rhodoferax sp. UBA4409 | reverse complement strand
CAGAACATTAGGCACCGCAATCACGAACATGATCACATCACACTACGTCTCTGATACCAAGATCCCGCAATTCGACCTGATCGTGTCAACCGCTATCGACTTCGAAATAGACGGCGGTGGCAACAAAATGATCGTCGGCATAGAGAACGGGGAGGGGGTCGTCTACCGAGTCTTAGAGACAACGGGCATGGGTGCGTACATGCATACAGTGAACGCGATTCTCGGATTAGGTTTTGAAGACAAGCTCGCTGAGTCTCTTCACGGAGAAGGCGGCTTTGACAGTCGAATGATTCCCTCGGATAAGGTCTTTGGGTTGGCAGCGCAACATAAAGATGCCAACGATCCTGCTGCCGATTTGCTCTCAGACTTCGATGAAGTCGCCCAAACAACAAAGACCGAGCGGCAAGCGATTCTGAACAGCCGGATTGGGCAGGGAGTTTTTAGGGCAAGGCTGATCGAATACTGGGGCAAATGCGCAGTCTCAGGCGCCTCATGCATTACTTTGCTTCGCGCCTCGCACATCAAGCCTTGGAAGACATCCACAAATGTCGAGCGTCTCAATCCTTTCAACGGCCTACTCCTAGCCCCGAACCTAGATGCGGCCTTCGACTCAGGACTCGTTACCTTTGACCGGCAAGGCCGGATAGTTCTCTCACGTCGAATGGAAGGAGCTGCCGCCTACCAGCTTCACATCAGCACAAAGATGCGAATCGACCCCAAGCTGCTAACCGTAGAGCATCACATCTTCATGGATCATCATCGCGAGCATGTGTATCGCGACGCCTAGTCCCTTACTTAAGCAGAGCGAG
The DNA here is from genome assembly GCA_002390825.1 of Rhodoferax sp. UBA4409. Taxonomy (GTDB): domain Bacteria; phylum Pseudomonadota; class Gammaproteobacteria; order Burkholderiales; family Burkholderiaceae_C; genus Allorhodoferax. Next base: position 3,445 of record DGQR01000032.1, on the reverse strand, counting down.
AACGGTCCCAATGGCACCATCGATAGCTTGAGCACTATGTTCAGCTTCAAAGGCCAAGCATTCAACGGGCCGCAGCCCCGTCAGCTCACTTGGGCGCACGGGCTCAAGTTGAAAGGCTGTGACTGGATGACCTTTGATTTAGTCAAGGTATCCGTCCAAAGCCCCCTGACAAAGTTTCGGTAATGCTGTCTTCAGCAAAATTAGCGCTGGCAGCAAATAATGAAAGATCAATCACTATGACACCGTGGTCTAACTGGTCCGCGCAAGCGCACTTACGGCAGCAGGTTGCTGCTGCGCGATTTTTGCTGCGCGCTGTAAGCCTCCAACGTTAGGCGCCACATGGCTACCACTACGTCTTTGCAACGGTTGGAAGAAATCGGTTTTCGATGCTGTGGCCAATGGCTTCCAACTGAAGCGGGCGGCATTCGTATCACTTTGAATGAACATGCGAGCAGCACAAACGCTTTGTATGCCTTTGTCTCAAAGGGAGAGGTGCTCTACATTGGCAAAACAACGCAGCAACTGCGCAAGCGGCTTTATGGCTACCAGAACCCGCGAGGTACGCAGGCAACTAACCTTCGAGGAAATGCAGCCATTTTTGCCGCTCTCTTAGCAGGCGAACTAATCGAAGTCTATGTGTTGCCAGATCATGGTCTGCTGCGTTTCGGTGGCTTCCACCTCAACCTCGCCGCAGGCCTAGAGGACAGTCTGATCAACGATCTCCGCCCCACTTGGAACAAGCGCTTTGGCCTTGAAGATGCGCGAGCAAAGGCGAGAACTGCAAGAGCAAGCACCAAAAGTGACTAACCAAGCGCTAGAGTGGACTTCAACTGGCTGACCCAATGCGGTCCGCAGTCGATAGTTGCTCCTCGCTTCCCGCCGGGTTCGTCCCCCAGCCCTAACGTTAGCTACTGCTTTTGATCGCTGCCAACGTCAGCGTTCAGCCAATTTCTTCCAAAGCTGCCTTCAGCCCCTGAACAGCCGCGCGCATCTTCACTCAAATCAATGGCCGAAAAGCGAACGGCCGGCAATTGACACCACCCGCAGCATCCGGCGCATGGTGACTCCGGGGCCTCACATCTAGCCCCCGTCGCTCCACAAACGCAGCATCAATCCCCTCGCGAATGTCATAGCCCCGCCGCTTCGCCGGGTCCGCCAACACCGAATACGCGAAATTGATCATCGCCAAGCGCTGCCCGGCGGCGTCGGAGTTCAGGTGTTTGTCTGGGTGGTGTTGCTGGGCCAGGCAGCGGTAGGCCGCGCGGATCACCGAAGGGCTGGCCTGCGGGCTGACTTCCAAGGTTTCGTAAAGAGATGGCGTGGGCATCAGCCATTGAACGCCGATGCAGCCCGTTTGTTTGTGCACTGCCCTACATAGCACCGCCAACCAGCCAAAGGCAAATCGCTCCTAATTTCATAGCTGCTGTCGCACATTTAACAAGCGCCAAGTGCCGATTGGGCTTAAATCCTGCCCATGGGAAATCTTTATTTGGTGCGCCACGGGCAGGCCTCTTTCGGGGCGGCTGATTACGACAACCTGAGCGAGCTCGGCCACCGGCAGAGCGTGCGGCTGGGGGAGTACTTTGCGGGAAAGGGCTTGCAGTTTGACGCGGTGATCACCGGCACACTCAAGCGCCACGCCCAGACGTGGGCCGGCATTGCCCAAGGCGCGGGGCTCACGCACCAGCCCCTTGAGTGGCCGGGCCTGAATGAATACGACAGCGAAGCGGTGATCAAGGCGATTCACCCCACGCCCCTCGAAAAACCCGATACGCCCGAGATGTACCGCCACCACTTCCGGCTGCTGCGCGACGGCCTGACCCAGTGGATGAATGGGGTGGTCAGCCCGCAGGGCATGCCCTGCTACGACGATTTTGTGCGCGGGGTCACCAGCGCGCTGGAGCATGTGCGCAAGTCGCACACCGGCAATGTGCTGATCGTCAGCAGTGGCGGGCCCATCTCCACCGCCGTGGGGTATGTTTTGGGCACCACGCCCGAGACCACGATTGAACTGAACCTGCGCATCCGCAACAGCTCTGTGACCGAGCTGGCCTACACGCCCAAGCGCCATATGCTGGTGACCTACAACACCCTGCCCCATTTGGACGACGCAGCCCACGCGGATTGGGTGACGTACTCCTGAAGGTGTCGCGCTCGCGTCGCTAAAGAAGACGCCCTTGGCGCCTCTGGCATAGCTCGTGCTTTGTGACCTGTGTTGGAAAACACAGAGGAACACAATGCACCAAAAAGGTCTGCCCTCCCTAGCGCTATGGATGGGCATCGTCGCGCTGAGCTGGTCGCTCACTACCCAGGCACAAACTCCCGCCAGCGGCACTGTTACCGAGGCCGCGCCAGTTGCAGCGGTGGTTGCACCTGACCCTGCCCCGGCCGCGGTTGCCGCGCCAGCACCGGCAACAGCCCCGACTCCAACGCCTGTATTGGCGCCGGTATCGCCAGCGCCGACCAAACCCTTTCTGGCCAAGCAAGACAGCATCAACGCCGCAGACACGGCCTGGATGATGACCAGCACCGCACTGGTGTTGCTGATGACGCTGCCCGGTATTGCCTTGTTTTATGGCGGAATGGTGCGCAAAAAGAGTGTCATCAACACCATGGCGAGTGTGGTGGCGGTGGCAGCCTTGCTGAGCCTGCTCTGGTTTGCAGTGGGCTACTCGCTGGCCTTTACGCCGGGCACAGCTTGGCTGGGCGGCACCGAGCGGATGTGGTTCAGCGGGCTGGGCTACCTCAAAGAGGCGGGCTTGGTGGCGGTGAGCCATGTGGCACCCAATATCCCGGAGTCGGTGTATGCGATGTTTCAGCTCACCTTCTTCATCATCACCGGGGCGCTGATCGTGGGTGCGCTGGTCGAGCGGATGCGCTTCTCGGCCATGCTGCTCTTTATCGGCATGTGGTCGGTGGTGGTGTATGCCCCGATTGCCCACTGGGTGTGGGAGCCGGGCGGCTGGCTGGTGCAAATGGGCGTGCTCGACTTTGCCGGCGGAGCCGTGGTGCACATCAATGCGGGCGTTTCGGGCCTGGTGTGCGCCTACATGCTGGGCGCCCGCAAGGGCTATGGCAAAGAGCCGTTTGAGCCTTTCAACCTGGGCCTGACCATGGTGGGCGCAGGCCTGCTGTGGGTGGGCTGGTTCGGCTTCAATGCCGGCTCGGCGGTGGCGGCCGATGGGCGGGCGGGCTTGGCCATGGCGGTTACGCACCTTGCGGCATCCGCCGGCGCCATGAGTTGGATGCTGGGTGAGTGGGTCATGCGCGGGCGGCCGTCCTTGCTGGGGCTCTGCTCGGGCTTGGTGGCAGGACTGGTGGCGATCACACCAGCGGCAGGTTTTGTGTCGCCCAGCGCGGCAGTGATCATCGGCCTGGTGGCGGGAGTGACCTGCTACTGGGGCGCGACCGGCCTGAAGCGCATGCTCAATGCCGACGACTCGCT
>DGQR01000057.1:36975-49417 GCA_002390825.1 Rhodoferax sp. UBA4409 | reverse complement strand
CAGAGGCCCCCCCCATGACGCGCTGGCGGGGTCCCCCCAGCAGCGGGCGGGGGGGAATCTTCCGGGCCCAGGTGAAGCCGGTGCTCTCTTTGTCTGTGGACTGGAGGACAGTGGCGGTATAGGGGTGGACCGCGACCGCCTCGGTCGCGTCACCCCGCGCCACGATGAACCAGGCCGCCAGATCCGGCGACTTGGGCGCGATGTATTCCTTCAGCGTGGCATCCGGAAACTGGGCGAACACGGCTTTGGCCTGAGTGGTGACCGCTTGGGTCGTGGCTTGCGGCTGCAGGTACACCAGGTTGCCGAGGCGGCTCTGGAAACCGGTGAAATACACCATCACCAAACCGGTGATCGCCAACACCAACAAAAAGGGAACCACAAACAGACCGGTATAAAAATGCCAGCGCCAGGCAGTTGCATACAGACGGGAAGACGAGGCTGCGCGCGACGGCGCCGCCTTGGGGGCAAGAGAAGACATAGTTCAAACATCCACGAAACATGAAGCACCGCAACCGGCGAAGAAACATCGCCAGGCCGCGGAAAGAGCCTGCACACAGCCGGTGCAGGAAGGTGCTTATGTCAAGTCCGGTGGGCCCCGCGCTGGCGGCGGACGCGAGAGTGTGTGAAGCAGGTGCGCGGCTGGCAGCACCGCAATCGCGACGCTACGGGCGGGCTCTGCCGCAAAGGGCAAGGCGGCGGGCGGTGGCGCCGCACGGTCTGAGGGTTGCAGGCAAAACGGGCAGTGGTCTAGCGAGAGGGCCACAGGCGCGTCGGCAGGTGCTTCTACCGACATATCTGCGGCTCCGCGCACCCACTGGGCTGCACCATTGGCGCTACAAATTTCGACCCACGCCCCGGCGCTGGCCCATGCCGCTGCGCGGGATACGGTGGGCAATGCCGCGCCCAGCCCCATGACGCACAGCATGAGCCACACCGCCCATCGGCGATGGAGTGGCATGCGGTTCATGGAGTGGGGCAAGGCCACGCTACAGGCGCTGAGGCGTTAGCCGCTTAGTGCTTGTGGGCACCGTGCGCAGGCGCTGCAGCCGCTCCGGCGGGGGCAGTTTGCGAGACCGGCAGCTTGAGCTCTTTTTTGGTTTCCACGCCCTTGGCGTCTTTGAAAACCAACGTGACCGGGATGGTGGTGTCTTTTTGCAAAGGCAACTTCAAGTCCATCAACATGACGTGATAACCGCCCGGCTTGAGCTCGACCGGCTTGCCCGCAGGCAGCTCCAATCCGTTAGCGAGCGCACGCATTTTCATTACGTCGCCCTCCATCTTCATTTCGTGCACCTCGGCCACTCCGGCGACCGGGGAGCTGACGGACACCAAGCGACCGGGCGTTTGCGCGGTCAATGTCATGAAGGCGCCGGTGGCCTTCTGGCCTTGCACCGTGGCGCGGGCCCATGCGTTTTGCACCTCCACATTTTGGGCTTGGGCCCACGACGTGAACGCAAGACCGGTGACGCACACCGCGGTGGCAATAGAACGGATCAATGTCATAGCTACTCCTGTAAAAGTTCAGTGGGCATGGCCGCCGGCGGCCTGGACATCCAGGACATCCAGGCGGGCCGCGGGGAATTCCAAACGGTGGGCGTTTTGCCCGTGCGCGGGGATCTCGACCCAAGCGTTCCGGCCGGACTCGCACGCCTGCACCACTTTGAACCACAAAGTGCCAGGCTTCTTGGGGGTGGTGCCGCGGAACACAAATTCGTCGGCAAACGCATCGGGGAGCGCATTCTCAGCGCCTTTGGCGGTCCAGGTGATTTCCTGCACGCCGTCGGTATAGGTTTTGCCATGGGCCTCATAAGGCTGCTCGAGCTTGCCGATTTTGGTGCTCACCGCCCAACCCGGCTTGACCAGGGGCTGCGCGCTGGTGAACCCGGAAGGAATTGCCACCGTGATCGCCGTGGTGGCCGCACCGGCACAGCCATGCCCGACCCGCAGAACCGCACGGTAGCCCGCGCCGGCCGCTGCAGCCTGGTCGGCCAACGTTACATGAGAAAAAACAGCACCAGCGCCCGTCATCATTGCGCAAGCAGCTACTAATTTAATAGCAAAATGAACCATACAACACCCCAACAAGATCGGCGTAGCCCGGTGCGAACACGCACGGCGAGGCTCACCTGACTCACAAAAAACGAATGGAAAGCGAGAACCGCCAGCCAAGCAGCTACAAGCTGCCGACGGACTTAGATCAAAGCGGGGGGGCCGCGGGCCGACGCGGGGTCGGCATCTTGGGGGGTGAAGTGCCGGAAGGCGGCCATCGGCCGGACGGCAGGAGGGGTTTCGGGCGATACAACCGCGGGGAAGACAGACGGCGGCGCACCTGCAGACAAGCACAGCACGCAGTCCAGCGCATGGACCATCGGCTGGGTGCCGGTGTCATCGCTGCCGGACACCAGCTTGACGACACCCGCCGTGGTGCACACCAGGGTGAGCGCCTGCGGGTTCACCACGGGTGCCGCGACCGCCACGCCAATCGACAGCGCAAACCACACCAACATCCAACGGATGATGGAGCGTGCCTGGCGCAAGGATTGGAGGGAGGACATGGGTCGCGATTATGTACGAGCCGACGGCAGGGGGCGTGGTCATCGCCCCAAGCTTGACCCGCATCAAAGCTTTTTCCGGCGGGCAGGTAGAGCATGACAACACCACAACGCAGGAAGCACCATGACACACCCCGACCTCCACAGCTACCAGAAACAATTGCTCCAGCAGCGCGACGACTTGCGCGCCCGCCTGAACCAGCTGCGCGGTGGCGAACCTAGCCGGGCATTGGCCTCGGCCGCACATTTCAGCGGACACGAAGACCCCCAGGCCCAAGCCAACACCGAGCGCGACCTGGAGCTGGCACTGGACGAACACGAAACGGCCGAACTGCGCCGCATCGACGGGGCCTTGCAACGGGCAGCGCTCGGCACTTATGGCCGGTGCATCGCCTGTGGCACCACCATCCCCGAAGCCCGGCTGCGCGCCACCCCCGATGCGGAGCGCTGCATCGACTGCCAAAGCGCCCTCGAAGACGCCTGATCGGCAGCGCGGCAGCGCGGAGGGCTGGTATTCTCGGGCGCTCTTTCGACCACGCCGGCCTGCCCGGCGTTACGCGCCATGATGAATTACACCTTCGCCTCTGCGACCATTCTGCTGATCCTGATCACGGATCCGATCGGCAACATTCCGATCTTTGCCAACGCGCTCAAACACGTGGCGCCTGAGCGGCGGCACAAGGTGATCCTGCGGGAAATCCTGATCGCTTTCGCCCTGCTGCTGACCTTCATGTTTGTGGGCGAGAGCTTTTTGCGGGTGATGAATTTGAGCGAGCTGTCCCTGCAGATCGGCGGCGGCGTGATTCTGTTCCTGATTGCGCTGCGCATGGTGTTTCCTCCACCGAGCACCGCAGAGAGCGAGATCAAGACAGAGCCCCTGATCGTGCCGCTGGCTATTCCCGCGGTGGCCGGCCCCTCGGCCCTGGCCACGGTGCTGCTGCTCGTGTCCCAACAGCCCGACCGCCGCATGGAGTGGATCGGCGCACTCTGCGTGACCATGTTGGTCAGCGCGGTGGTGCTGGTATCGGCCGAGCGGATTCAACGCATCATCGGCGACCGACTGGTCGTGGCGGCAGAGCGCCTGATGGGTCTGGTGCTGGTGTCGGTGGCGATTGAAATGATGCTGCGCGGCATCAAGACCTTTGTGCAGCAGGTCGCCGCAGCCAGCTGAGCTGCCGTAGTTCCATGAAAAAAGCGCTCCACAGGGAGCGCTTTTTTGTGGGTCAGGCGCTTAGCCCGCCAGCCCCGCGGCGTGGTGCCGCACATGGTCTTCGATAAAGGTGCTGATGAAGTAGTACCCGTGGTCGTAGCCCGCATGACGGCGCAGGGTGAGCGGCTGCCCGACTTGGGCACACGCGGCCTCGAGGGCCTGCGGGTACAGCTGCTCCGCCAAAAATTTGTCTGCCAGCCCCTGGTCCACCAGAATGCCGCCGGGGTACGGCGCAGCGGATTGAGCGGCCATCAGGGCGCTGGCGTCGTGCGCGGCCCACAGGCTCTCGTCCGGCCCCAAATACCCGGTAAACGCCTTTTTGCCCCAGGGGCACTGGATGGGGGCGCAAATCGGCGCCAACGCCGACAAGGTTTTGAACATGCCGGGGTGGCGTTGCGCGAGGGTCAGGGCGCCGTGGCCGCCCATGGAGTGACCGCTCAAGCCGATGCGGGCGGCATCGACCGGCAACTCCCGGGTGATCTGCGGCAACAGCTCGCCGATCAAATAACTCTCCATGCGCCAGTGGCCACTCCAGGGGGCTTGGGTGGCATCAAGGTAAAAACCTGCGCCCACACCAAAGTCCCAATGCTCAGCCTCGCCCGCCAGACCCGCACCGCGCGGGCTGGTGTCCGGGGTGATCAGTGCCAGGCCCAGCTCGGCGGCCACCCGCTGGGCACCTGCCTTGAAAGCAAAGGTTTCTTCGGTGCAGGTCAGACCCGCCAGAAACACCAGCGCAGGCACCGGCCCTGCCGGTGCTTGGGGCGGCAGAAACACGCCGAAACGCATCGGCAGCCCGATTTCTGTCGAGGCGTGCTTGTAAAAGCGCTGCACGCCGCCGAAACACGCGTGCTCGCTCAGCAGTTCAAAGTGGGAGTTTTGCATTTTTTGCTATCAAAAGAGTAGCTGCTTACGCAAGCGTTACCTGCGCCAGCAGCACTTTTCATCAATAAATGACGACGCCGCGGATCGATTCGCCGCGCTTCATCAAATCGAAGCCCTTGTTGATGTCTTCCAGCGGCATGGTGTGGGTGATCAGGCTGTCGATGTTGATCTTGCCTTCCATGTACCAGTCCACGATCTTGGGCACATCGGTACGGCCGCGTGCGCCGCCGAAGGCAGAGCCTTTCCATTCCCGGCCGGTGACCAGCTGGAAGGGGCGGGTGGAGATCTCGGCACCGGCCTCGGCCACGCCGATGATGATGCTCTGGCCCCAGCCCTTGTGGGTGCACTCCAGAGCCTGGCGCATGACCTTGGTGTTGCCAATGCACTCAAAGCTGTAGTCCGCGCCGCCATCGGTCAATTGAACGATAGCGTCCACGATGTTGCCGCCAGCGGCTTCGATGTCTTTCGGGTTCAGGAAGTGGGTCATGCCGAAGCTGCGGGCCATGGCCTCGCGCTCGGGGTTCAGGTCCACACCGATGATCTTGTCCGCGCCCACCATCTTCAGGCCCTGGATCACGTTCAGTCCGATGCCGCCCAAGCCAAACACCACCGCGTTGGCGCCGGCTTCCACCTTGGCCGTGAAGATCACCGCGCCAATGCCGGTGGTCACGCCGCAGCCGATGTAGCAAACCTTGTCGAAAGGTGCGTCGTCACGGATTTTGGCCAAGCTGATTTCAGGCGCCACGGTGTAGTTGCTGAAGGTGCTCGTGCCCATGTAGTGGAAGATGGGGTCGCCATTCAGGCTGAAGCGGCTGGTGGCATCCGGCATCAGCCCCTTGCCCTGGGTGCCGCGGATCAGCTGGCACAAATTGGTTTTGCGGGACAGGCAGAACTTGCACTGGCGGCACTCGGGGGTGTAGAGCGGAATGACGTGGTCGCCCTTTTTGAGGCTGGTCACGCCCGGGCCCACGTCCACCACAATGCCGGCGCCTTCGTGGCCCAAGATGGCAGGGAAGATGCCTTCGGGGTCGGCACCGCTCAGGGTGTAGTAGTCGGTGTGGCAGATGCCGGTGGCCTTGATTTCGACGAGCACTTCGCCGAACTTGGGGCCTTGCAGGTCCACGGTTTCAATGGTGAGGGGTTGGCCTGCTTTCCAGGCGACGGCGGCACGTGTTTTCATTCGGAGCTCCCTAGGGTGGTTTCTGGAGATGCATCTGGGGACGCATCGGTAATGGTGGATTCTGGAGTGACAGCGCTGGCCTGAGCGGCAGCCCGCGGCCGGCCTTCCGCCGGCACGAGCTCTTGCAGGATGGCGCCGAACACACTGGCGCCATCGCGGCCTTTGACCTCGATGCGGATGGTGTCGCCGAACTTCATGTACTCCGTGGTGGGCCTGCCATCTTGCAGGGTTTCCATGGCGCGCTTTTCGGCGATGCAGCTGTAGCCGTTGGGCCAGTCTGTGCGGTTCTTGCGCGCCACCCCTTTGTTGCTGATGGTGCCCGAACCGATGATGCTGCCGGCCCGCAGGCGCCGGGTTTTTGCCGCGTGCGCAATGAGCTGACCGAAGTGGAAGTGCATGTCGGACCCGGCCTCGCAAAGCCCGACTTTGCGGCCGTTCCAAACGCACTGCACCGGCAGGTGCACCCGGCCGCGGGCCCAGGCATCGCCCAACTCGTCGGGGGTGACCATGACAGGCGCAAATGCGGTCGCGGGTTTGCTCTGTACAAATCCGGAGCCCTTAGTCAGCTCATCGGGCACCAGGTTACGCAGGGTCACATCGTTGACCAGCGCGATCAGGCGGACTGCATCCAAGGCACGGTCTGAGGCACAGCCCATGGGCACATCGCCGGTCACCACAGCGAGCTCCGCCTCGAAGTCCGCGCCCCAGGCCTCGCTGGCGCACACGATATCGGCATGCGGGCCCGCCAAGTCGTCGCTACCGCCTTGGTACATCAAGGGGTCGGTCTGTGCGCTTTCGGGCATCTCTGCGCCCCGGGCTTTGCGCACCAACTCCACATGGTTCAGATACGCAGAGCCATCAAGCCACTGATAGGCCCGTGGCAAAGGCGCCATGCACTGGGCCGGGTCAAAGGCGAACGCGTGACGCGCCCGCCCCTGGTTGAGCTGGGTGTAGACCTCCTCCAAAGCCGGGGCAAGGTAATTCCAGTCATCCAGCACCTGCTGCAATCGGTTGGCAATGTGGGTGGCGTAATGGGCCTGACTCAGGTCCCGCGAGACCACGACCAATTGGCCGTCACGGGTACCGTCCTGGTAGGTGGCGAGTTTCATGCGCGCATTTTCGCTGGGTTTGCAAAGCCCGCGCACACTTGTGTCTACCGTACACTGCCGCGCAACGTTCTACACAACATGATGGCCACCGATTACGCCACCTCAGCGCCTCTGCGCCGACGCCCTTGGCACCTCGCAGCCCTGGGGGTCTTGGTGCTGGTGTTGCACTGGGGTTTGCTAGGGGGCTTTGCGTACACCATGCCGTGGCTGGCTGAAAGCAGCGCGGTGGATGCGCCCCCTATGCTCCTGCCGTCACTGTCAACCCGGGTGATTGCCAACCAGGCCAAACCGGACACGCCGCCGCCCATTGCAGCCCCTGTCGTGGCCCCCCCGCGGCCTGCAGCAGCCGCCCCCCGTCACACCGACATAGGCGTGGCCGTCAATAGCGATACCGCCAGCGGTGCCAGCGCAACGCCTGCAAGCAACAACCCGGCCACTACGCCGCCCGAAGACTCGCCAAGTGAACAGGTCGACACCGCGGCACCATCCAGCGAGCCGGCAGGTCTGGACAAAGCCGCAGACAGCGCCGCTGAAACCCCTGCTGCCCTCCCCACCGCGCCCGCCAAGAGCACCGAACGGCCTTTGCGCTTTGCATTTCCGCCGCCAATGCAACTCAACTACGACGTGAGCGGACTGACGGACGGCCAACAAAACGTGGTGAGCGCAACGATTGCATGGCGACACGACGGCGCCGCCTACCAGGCCAGCCTGAATGTCACCAAATTCATGCTGAGCTTGCGGCAGTGGAACAGCAAAGGCGCGCTTACTGTCGCCGGCCTGGCACCTGCGCGGTTTGGTGAAAAAGGCTTCCGCCGCGCAGAAGTGGCGTCGCATTTTGTGCGCGAAGAAGGCCGTGTGATTTTTAGCGCCAACTCTGCGCCCGCCCCCCTGCTACCGGGGGCGCAAGACCATATGAGTGTGTTCATGCAACTGGCGAGCATGTGGGCCGGTGAGCCCAACCGGTTCGGCGCTGGCGACTCACTGTCGTTCCAGTCCATCGGCCCGAGGCAAGCGGAAACCTGGACTTTTGTGGTGTCCGCAGAGGATCGCATCAGCGTTCCGGGCGGCAATATGCAAGCCATCAAGCTCACACGCGAGCCCACGGGGGAGTACAGCACCAAAGCAGAAATCTGGCTGGCACCCCAACTGGCTTATATGCCCGCCCACATCCGGCTGTCAGAACCCAACGGCAACGTGCTCGACATGGTCTGGACCGGAAGCCAACCCCTTTGAATAAACCCACCAGCTGTGCCACCTGACACATCCACAACCACTACAAGGCGCGCCCTGCTGGCGCTCGCAGCCGCATGGGCCAGCCCCACGTGGGCCCAAACTAGCCCTGCAGAGGCCGCACCGGCTGCTGCCGCGCTGTACCAGCCGCCACCGTCGGCCCGCATCGCCTATGAAGTCGATGGGCTCATAGGTGGATCGTCTTACAGCGGCAACGCGGAGTTGGTGTGGACGCGGGATGGCAAAAATTATCAAACGCAGTTGCTGATCCGCAAATTCGGACTCACGCTTCAGGCGTGGACCAGTGCGGGCAGGCTCACCGCACGCGGGTTGGAGCCCGAGACTTTCAGCAGCCAAAAAATAGGCCAAGCCGAGATATTTGCCTACTTCGAGCGGGATGCAAACCGGATCCGCTTTAGCGCCGGCACTCCGGCTGCCCCTTTGCAGCGCGGTGCCCAAGACCAACTCAGTGTGTTCATGCAACTGGCCAGCCTGTTGGGCGGAGCCGGTACATCTGTCACCGCGGGAAAAGCCATCAGCATGCAAGCGATCGGCGACCGGTACGCCGAGCAATGGAGCTTTCACCCATCTGCGCCGGAGACGGTAAAGCTGCCAAGCGGGACGCTTCAGGCCATCAAGCTCACCCATGAACCCACGGCAGAGCGCAAGCAGCGCTTGGAGCTCTGGTACGCGCCCACTCCGCACTATGTCCCGGTGCGGATACGCATTACCGAGGCCAACGGGGATTACCTTGATTTAGTGGGGGCAAATACCCAATTCCGCTGAGGTTCGCACGCGGGCGCGTTTTTGCTGCTACTCTTGAATCGGTGCAGATGGCATCCATTTACGGTTCATCTCTCAGGTAACACCTATGCAAACGCTCTACGACTCCGATTCTTTCTCCGTCACCCACATGCTCGCCAATGGCGAGGCCGAGGGTCAGGCACCGGAAAAAACCGAGCGCTACCCCTTGGGCGTACCGAGCCTGGCGCGCCATGGCTTTGAAATTGTGGACAAACGCTCCAACAAAGAGGTGTACCTGGACGGCTCTTGGGCCGAACTCTTCCAGCAGCACATCATGGCCTGGCAAGTCAACACGCCCACCCAAGAAGAAGTGGAAGACACCCTCGAGCAATACGCCGAGCTGGCGCAAACACCCGTGCAGATTCACTGACTCGGGACATTGCCGGCGGCTCTGCCCCGGTTGCGCGGAACTGCGACAATCGGGGGATGAGCCAGACCTATATTCTTACGTTTTCCTGCCCCGACCGCTTGGGGCTTGTCCATGCTGTTTCGGGTTTTTTGCTGGAACGCGGTGGCAATATTGAAGAAGCAGCCCAGTACAACGACCACGACACCGGCCTGTTTTTCATGCGGGTGCAGTTCAGTTGCGACTCGCTCAGTGCGGACGAGTTAAAAGCCCAGATCGGCACCTTGGGACAAACCTTGCAGCTGCAATGGAGCCTGCACACCCAAGCACAGCCGGTGCGCACCGTCATCATGGTCAGCAAGGAAGGGCATTGCCTGAACGACTTGCTGTTCCGCTGGAAAAGCGGGTTGCTGCCATTGGACATCCGGGCCATCGTGTCCAACCACCGCGAGTTTTATCAACTCGCTGCAAGCTACAACGTGCCCTTCCACCACATCCCGGTCACTGCCGCTACCAAAGAGCAGGCCGAGGCCAAGCAGCTCGAGATCATTGAGGCAGAAGGCGCTGAACTGGTGGTTTTGGCCCGTTACATGCAGATCCTGAGCGACAACATGTGCCAACAACTCAATGGCCGTGCCATCAATATCCACCACAGCTTTTTGCCCAGCTTCAAGGGTGCCAAGCCGTATTACCAAGCCCATGACCGCGGCGTGAAACTGATCGGTGCAACCGCCCACTACGTCACTGCGGACTTGGACGAAGGCCCGATCATTGAGCAAGATGTGGCCCGCGTGGACCACAGCCGCACCGTAGAAGACCTGACCACGCTAGGCCGCGACACCGAGAGCCAAGTGCTGGCACGCGCGGTCAAGTGGCACAGCGAACACCGCGTGCTGCTGAACGGCCACAAGACGGTGATCTTCCGCTAACCACACCGGAAATAAAAAACGGCGGCCAAGGGCCGCCGTTTTTTTTGGTGCCAACCAGAGCTTAACTGCGCAAGTGGAAGCGCCCGACCAACTGATCCAACGACTGCGCTTGCTCATCCAGCGATTGCGCTGCAGCGGCGGCCTCTTCCACCAGCGCGGCGTTTTGCTGGGTGCTGTCATCCAACTGCGCAACCGCCCGGTTGATTTCTTCAATGCCGTGGTTCTGCTGCGCCGAAGCACCTGAGATCTCTTCCATCACAGCGCTGGTTTGCAGAACGGTTTCTGCCATTTCACTGATGGTCTGGCCCGCCTTGCTGGCGAGTTCTGCGCCCTCGGTGACCTGGCGGGTGGACTCCTCGATCAGCGCATTGATTTCACGGGCTGCTTTGGCACTGCGTTCGGCCAGTGAGCGCACCTCCTGCGCAACCACCGCAAAGCCACGCCCCTGCTCTCCGGCGTGCGCGGCCTCGACTGCCGCATTGAGCGCCAGGATATTGGTCTGGAACGCAATGCCCTCAATCACACTGATGTTGCCGTGAATAGCCTGGGTGCTCTTGCTGATCTTCTCCATGGTGCGGATCACATCGGCCACCACTTCTCCACCCAGGCGGGCGGAGCGGCTGGCATTGCCCGAGAGCTGTGCAGCTTCCGCGGCGCTCTCGGCATAGCGCCGGGTCAGCGATGCCATCTGCTCCACGTTGGTGCTGGTTTTTTCCAGGGAGGCACTTTGCTGCTCGGTGCGCTGAGACAAATCGAGGTTGCCCATGGAAATCTCGCGCGAGGCATTGGCCACTTGCTTGGAGCTGTCGGCGATGTCGCGCATGGTGTCCGAGAGCTTCATCTGCATGTCGCGCAGCGAATACAGCAAGCTGTCGCTGTCTTTGGGGGCCAGCCGGATTTGCATGGTCAGGTCACCATCCGCGATACGGCTGGCAATGGACTTGGCATACGCCGGCTCCCCACCCAGCTGGCGGGACAGGCGTCCGGTAACCCAAGCGCTGATCACGAGCGACAACACGAGTAGCAACAGCATGATGCCGACGACCCACATTTGCGAAGACTGGTAAATCTGGCCTGCCATTTCAATCGTGGCCTTGGCCGACTGTGCGCGTTGCTCCACCAAGGTGTCGACCAGCTTTTCCAACTTGCGGGTGTCGTTGAGCAAGCGGGCGTCCTCGGTGGGTACATCGGTGCTCATCTGCACCAGATCAAGGGGCTGCTCTTTCACCAATGCAATATAGGCACGTTGGCGTTTGGTCCAGTTGCCCATGGCATCGATCAGCTGTTGGCTGGTGGCCGTGGTTTCCTCAGAGTCAGACAGGCCTTTGATGATGTCCAAGCGCTTGGCAATATCTGCCAAGCTGGTTTCGATCGCAGCGCCCAAGGTGTCCCGCTCGGCTGCCGTGGTAGCCGTGAGCAGCTGTGTCTGGGCGCGGCTGGCGCGAAGAATCAGGCTACGAGCCTCTTCGGCAGCCTGACCAGCGGCGTATTCCTGCTCGTAAATCACCTTGGTGGAGGCGTTCAAGCGTCCCATCTGGAACAGAGAGAACACCCCGATCACCACCGCGCCCAACAGCATGCTGGCAAACGCCATCCACAAAGTCGAGCGGACGGTCAAACGGTCCAGCGCAGCGATGCGCGTGCGGCGGTAAGGAACCGACTCAGGGGGCTCACTGCTTCCAACGACAGAAGCAGAAGATTCGGGTACGACGTCAGCGTTACTCATGGCAAGCCCTCTGTGGGGTTTCAAAAAACTCAGGATACTGAATTCCAGCCCCGTCCGCTCGATTAAATACCCATGCTTTCACCCAGCTGTACGGGTTTGGCGGGCGACCATTCGGGGTTGAAGTTCAGCGCATCTTTGCGAAACAGCAAAACGACGGTAGAGCCAAGCAAGAAACGGCCCATCTCATCGCCCTGCTTGAGAACCACGTTGCCCGGCTCGTAATGCCACTCGGTCACCTGTGGCAAGCGCGGGGGATTCACCACGCCATGCCAGGTGGTCGCCATGCTGCCGACCACGGTGGCACCCACCAAAGTCAACACAAACTCACCATGGGGCGAATCGAACACGCAGACCACTCGCTCGTTGCGTGCAAACAGGCCCGGCACACCGCGGGCGGTTGTGGGGTTGACTGAAAACAGATCGCCCGGCACATAGATCATGCGGCGCAATTCACCGTCACAGGGCATGTGGATG
>DGQR01000057.1:20122-36836 GCA_002390825.1 Rhodoferax sp. UBA4409 | reverse complement strand
AGTCGCGCGGGCTGAGGTAGATGGTGGCGAAGGTGCCGTGGTCGAACTGAGCGGCCAACCCGGCATCACCGCCCACCAGGGCCGTGCTGCTGTAGTGGTGACCCTTGGCCTGGAATATCTGGTCCTTGTCGATCGCACCGAACTGGCTGATCGCGCCATCCACAGGGCACACAAAGGGTGCGTGTGCCAAGGGGCGGACACCGGGCTTCAAAGCCCGGGTAAAAAACTCGTTGAAGGTCGGGTACGCCGCGGGGTCCGGATTGGCGGCTTCCGCCATGTTGACTTTGTATTTGCCGATGAACCAGCGAATCAGCGCCGTTGTAGCCTTACCCCCGCGCGCGCCAGCCACCAGACCGGCAAACGCCGTAAGGGCTTTTTTGGGGAGTAGGTACTGCGGGAGTACGGCGAGGGCATCAGACACAGGGCAACTCCCGAAAGAAAAAGAGGGCCATTCTACTGACGCCTCTCCTTCTCGATAGAGCGTTTCCCCCTACTTTCCCGGATCTCAGGAATCGGCGGTGAATCCGATTTTCTTGATCAAGGGCCCCCAGGTGTCGAACTCTGATTTTTGCCAGCGGGCTTGCTCTTCAGGCGTGGAGCCGCGGGGAATCAAGCCGACTAGCGCCAGGCTGTCGATGACCGATTTTTCTTTCAAGGCTGCGTTGATCGCCGTATTGGCAGCCATCACCACTGACTTCGGAGTATTTGCAGGCGCATAGAAACCGAACCACTCTTCAGTCGTCAGCTCCGGGAAACCTTGCTCGGCAAAAGTGGGAACCTCGGGGGCGTAGGGCGAGCGGTTGGGGCCGGAGGTTGCCAGAATGCGCAACTTGCCAGCCTTGTAATTGGCCAGGTAGTCGCCATGCGGCGTCACCATGGCGGCCACTTGACCACCCACCAGATCGGTCACACCAGGCACCGAGCCGCGATACGGCACATGCCGGAGGTCCACCCCGCTATTGATGCCCAGCAAAGCGCCAATGAAATGCGGTGTGGAGCCCGCACCGGGCGAACCGTAACTCGCGTCTTTGGGGTTGGCCTTGGCCCACGCCAGGAAATCCTTCACTGTCCGGACATTGGCAGGCACCATGGGGCCCACCGCCAGGCCGTGGTGCATGATGGCCGCGATAGAGACAGGGGCAAAGTCCTTGTCGGTGTACGGCATCTTGTTGAAGATGTGCGGATAGTTCGCAAGCGCTGACACCTGCGAGAGCGCCAGCACCGAGCCATCGGCCGGCGCGCTTTTGAGGGCCTCGAGGGCGATACGACCACCAGCACCGGGCTTGTTTTCCACAATGCCTGCGTTTTTACTGAAGGGCGTACCCGCCCACTTTTCCGCGACCCGGCGCGCCACGGTGTCGCCGGAACTGCCCGGCGGGAAGCCAAAGTACACCTTGACTTGGTCTACCTGCGCTTGCGCAGTGAGTGGATACAGCGCGCCCAAAGCAGCGCTGCTGCCCAAGGCCTGAATGAGTTGCCTGCGAGTGAACATGGTTGTCTCCTATTTTTAATTGGCAGGTTGCACAGGGAAAGAAATTGCTGCTGATTTAGCGCGGCGCCATCCGCAGCGCGCCATCGAGCCGGATCACTTCGCCATTGAGGTGTCCATTGGTCACGATGTGGCAGGCCAGTTCGGCGAACTCTTGCGGCTTGCCCAAACGGGGCGGAAAGGGGATGCTGGCCGCAAGAGATTGCTGCACGGCTTCCGGCAACTCCTTCATCAAGGGGGTGGCAAACAAGCCGGGGGCTACCGTGCAAACCCGAATCGCGTGCTGCGCGAGGTCTCGGGCCATGGGCAGCGTCATGCCGACCAGGCCGCCCTTGGATGCGCTGTAGGCCTGCTGCCCCACTTGGCCATCAAACGCGGCGACCGATGCCGTGAACATCATCACGCCACGCTCGCCGTTGTCCAGCGGCGCCAGCTTGCTGCAGGCGGCCGCAAACAAGCGGCTGATGTTGTAGGCGCCTATGAGGTTGATGGACACCACACGCGCAAAGTCTTCCAAGGGCGCTGCAGTTCCGTCCCGCTGCACCACGCGCTTGGCGCTGCCGATGCCGGCCACGTTCATAAGGATGCGCGCGGCACCAAGCGCCTGCTCTGCGGCGGCGAGCGCCGCTTGCACACTGTCGGTTTGCGTGATGTCGCAACGCAGCGCGATGGCACGGTCCTCACCGAACTCTGCCCGGATCGCAGACGCCACGGTTTCTGCTTGTGCTCCGTTAATGTCCAGCACGGCGACTTTCGCGCCCAGTCTGGCCAGCTCACGGGCAGTCGCCTCACCTAAACCCGATGCTGCACCGGTTACCAGTGCGGTTTGTCCTTGAATATGCATGTCTTCTTCCTGGGCTGAGGCGCACTCAGGCCGTGGGTTTGATGATGAAAGGCAGGGCGTCGTCGTGCAGCCCCTCAACCAAGGTGTGGCGGTGTTTCAAGACAGCCCGTTGGTTCAGCGAGCCTTTGTCGGTGATCTCGCCTTTTTCGGCGGACGGTGGCTCCACCATCAGAAGTGCGCGTGCGATGCGGCTGGCACTGCCTGTGGCTTCGCGGGCCAGCTGGTCGATAACGGCCTCTATACGCTGGCGCACTGGCGCACTCTGGACCACATCCGCCCAAGGCGCATCCGCTGGAAGATTCGCTACGTCGCGGCAAGCTGCAGACAAAAACAGCAGCGCCCCGACTTCTTTGCGGTTCAGTCCGGTAATCACCGCGTCCTGGATGTAGGGCGCGCCCGACACCACGATCTTGGCGCGCATGGGACCCACGCTGACGAAGGTACCCGTAGAAAGCTTGAAATCCTCCGCGATCCGGCCATCAAAGCGCAGGCCACGGTGGATATCAGACTCGGAAATCCACTTCACCGCGTCGCCAGTGCAGAGGTAACCTTCCTCATCAAATGCGTCCCGGGTGGCGACCTCGGTGCGCCAATAGCCGGGGGTCACGTTGGGCCCGCGGTAGCGCACTTCGGTTTTTCCATCCACCTCCACCAGCTTGAGCGTCATACCCGGCACTGGAACGCCGATGTCCCCGGACGCCACATCCGGGCTGTTCACGAACATGGCAGAGGGCGAAGACTCGGTCATGCCCAGGCCGGTAGCCATCACAATGCGCTCGCCGATGGCGGACTCCTGAATAGCGTGGAGCTTGTCCCACACGGGTTGGGACAACCCTGCACCGGAATAGAAGAACACCTTCAGGCGCGACAGCAAAGTGGTGCGCAAAGCCTCATCCGACTCCATGGCCGACGCAATCATCTCGAAGCCGGTGGGCACATTGAAGTACACCGTCGGCGCGATCTCCCGCAGGTTGCGCAGCGTTTCGCCAATAAGCGCCGCAGTGGGTTTGCCATCATCGATGTACAGCGTGCCGCCGTGTTGCAGGGTGAGCCCGAAATTGTGGTTGCCACCAAAGGTGTGATTCCAGGGCAGCCAGTCCACCAACACCGGCGGCGCCTCGGCAAACACGGGCAATGACAGGGATATCTGCTGCAGGTTGGCACACCACATGCGCTGCGTGTTGATGACCGGCTTGGGCAGCTTGGTGGAGCCGCTGGTGAACAAAAACTTCACGATGGTGCCAGGGCCGGTGGCATGCATGGCAGCGTCCACGGCGGGCGTGGCCGTTGTGGCCAACAGGGAGGCATAGGAAGTTGCCGCCCGACCTTGCATCTGCCCGGCTGCAGCCACCACTTCGACATCCGGGCCGACCGTGGCGGCGACGCCAGCGCCATAGCGTGATGCATCTGCCACAAACACCAGTCCCGGCGTCAGGGTGTCCATCACATGGCGCAGCTTCTCGTAGTCCTGACTCACGGTCGCATAGGCCGGAGACACCGGGCAATAGGGCACGCCGGCATACAGGCAACCCAGCGCCATCATGGCGTGCTCGAGGCTGTTCTCGCTCAGGATGACGACTGGCCGTTCCGGGCTTAAGCCCCGATCCAAGAGCGCCTGCCCGATGCTGCGAGCGCTTTCCAGCGCTTGGACATAGGTAATGTGCTGCCATTCGCCGGTCGTGCCGTCCGGCAACTGCCGGCGTCGGGCCAAGAACGTCTGATCCGGCGTGATCTCTGCCCAATGCACCAGGTAGTCCGCGATACGGCGGGCATAGGCACCCAATGCCAGATCAGCCTGCAGATAGCGGACGCCGGGCGCGCCGTTGGTGACGGTGATGCGGGTGACACCGAATTTGGTCTCGCGGTAACGCGGGGTGGAGAGTTGCATGTCGCTCATGGCCTCAGTCCTGCTTGCGTACCTTGGCGGCACGGCCTTCCAAGAAGTCGTTCAGACGGGTCTTGGCTTCCGGTGCGCTTTGGGCAATAGCCGCCATCATGGCTTCGGTGAACAGCCCCTGGTCGGCCGGTTGCTCTGCAATGCGCGGCAAGGCGTGCATCAGGGCGTAGTTCGTCAGCGGTGCGTTCTGCGCCACGCGCACCGCCAGCTCTAGGGCCTTGTCGAAGGCAGCACCTTCGGGCACCAGATATTGCGCCAGACCAATGCGCTCACCATCCTGCGCGTTGTACACACGGCCGGTGAGCATCATGTCGGTCATGCGGGCTGCGCCGATCAATTTGGGAATACGCACCGCACCGCCGCCGCCCACAAAAATGCCGCGGGAACCTTCCGGCAAGGCATAGAACGCAGAAGCATCTGCCACACGAATGTGGCAAGCGCTTGCCAACTCCAAGCCTCCGCCCACCACAGCGCCTTGCAGAGCTGCGATCACAGGAACGGGCCCGTATTGCACACGCTCCAGCGCGGCGTGCCACATACGGGAATGGTGCAAGCCCTGGCCGGCATCACGCTCTTTGAGCTCACTCAGGTCCAGGCCTGCACAGAAATGTGGGCCCTCGCCGGCGATCACGGCAGAGCGCACGCCTTCGGGCATGTTTTCGAACAGATCCCGCAGGGCGAGGATGAGCCTGTCGTTCAGGGCGTTGCGCTTGGCGCCGCGGGTCAGGCGGATCACCGCCACTTCTTGTTCCTCACCGAGGCGTTCGAAATGGATATCGTGGTGTTGCGTAAAAGTTTTCATAATGGCGCAATTTTGGTTATAGTTAATAACCAAATCAAGTCACTTGAACGCTCTTTTTCTAGGTAGTTTCCCTTGCTATCCTTCCCGGGAAGCACGCAATCAGGGAGGCTGCCCCCGTGCGTCCACAGACAATTAACAGGAGACAACCATGGACTACAAAAATCTGCGCGCCATCGACATCCACACCCACGCGGAAGTGAGTTGCTGGAATCCGTTTGACAACTACGGCGAGGAGTACGACCGCGCCGCCGACAAGTACTTCAAAAATGGGCGCCGCCCCACGATTGCAGAAACCGTGGCCTATTACCGTGAACAGAAAGTCGGCTTGGTCATGTTCACCGTGGACGCCGAGTCCAAAATGGGCCGCCGCCGCATTCCCAACGAAGAGATTGCCGAAGCCGCCAAAGCCAATAGCGACATGATGACGGCCTTTGCCAGCATCGACCCGCACAAAGGCAAGATGGGTGCGCGCGAGGCGCGCAAGCTGATCGAAGAGCACGGCATCAAGGGCTTCAAGTTCCACCCCACGGTGCAGGGCTACCACCCCTACGACAAGATGGCCTGGCCCATCTATGAAGTGATTGCCGAATACGGCATGCCCGCCATTTTTCACACCGGCCACAGTGGCATCGGCAGCGGCATGCGCTGCGGCGGTGGACTGAGGCTGGAGTACAGCAACCCCATGCACCTCGACGATGTAGCCATTGATTTCCCGGACATGCAAATCGTCATGGCCCACCCCAGCTTCCCATGGCAGGACGAGGCCCTGAGTGTGGCCACCCACAAGCCGAACGTCTGGATCGACCTCTCCGGCTGGAGCCCCAAATACTTTCCCAAGCAACTGGTGCAATACGCCAACACCCTGCTCAAAGACCGCGTCTTGTTCGGCTCGGACTACCCGCTCATCACCCCGGAGCGGTGGATGAAAGACTTCCAGGAAGCGGGCTTCAAACCCGAGGTGATGCCCGGCATCCTGAAAGACAACGCGGTGCGTTTGCTGCGCCTGGACCCCGCAGCGGTAGCCGGCGAGTAAAGCGCCGCTCAGTCGGCCGGGGTGTAAACCTTTTGCAGCAGGCGGATCAGGGTTTTGCGCTCTGCGTCCGTCAAGCGGGAGGTGGCATCCATCTCGAGGTCAAAGGCCGTTTGCTCGGCCTGCGCCATCAGCTCTACCCCCTGGGGCGTGAGGTGCACCCCCATGGCCCGGCCGTCGCTCGGGTGGGGCAAACGCTCAATCAGTCCCCGCCGCTCCAGTGTCGCGATCAGACCCACCAAGTTGGGTGGCAGCACGTTGAGTGCCGCGCACAACTGGCGGGAGGTGATGCCCGGGTTGTGCGCGACGAGCGAGAGCACCGAGAAGTCCACCACCTTCAGGTCATAGGGCGCCATGCGCACCATGAAGGTCTCGATGATCGCGAGTGACGCGCGCCGGGCGTTGTAACCCACCAGCGTGCGCAAATAACTGGTATCCACAGGCTCCACCGGAAGCACATCAGGGACCGCCGTGCGCTGACGCCCGCTTTTGGCAGTTGCCAGACTGGCCGACGCCGCAGGTTTGCGCACACGCGCCGCCGGCTTGGACTTGACCGCGGGCGACTGGGCAGAGATAGAAATTTTTTTCAATGGATTCAGAGCAAAATCAACGCCTAGCCCACGCAGAATATGCGCGAGTAGCTATCAAAAAAGGAACGATTAACAATTTGAATTCAACCCAACTGTTAACCGCGTGGGATGAATGCTAACGGTTGAACCTTGCCGCAAACTGGCTGCACAGGCACAGGCACCGGCACCGGCTCACACCAGCCCGTGCTTTCTAGCCCGATAGGCCAGTTTGGCGCGGCTGGTGTTCAGCAGCCGTGCGGCTGCCGACAGGTTGCCCCCCGAAGCTGCTATAGCCTTTTGGAGCAGCGATTGCTCGGTTTGCTCCAAAGTCATCGCCTGCGCCGCCGAGACCGGGTGCACGGGCGCAGCAGCCGTTTTGCCCGCGAGATTCAGCACACCGGCATCGGTTGTTTGCCGCAAGGTCAGTGCCTCCGAGCGGTGAACTTCACCGCCGGTAAAGAGGTGATGCACATCAATCAAGCCACCTGCATCCGCCAGAATCACCGCCCGCTCCACCAGATTCTGCAGTTCACGGATGTTGCCCGGGTAGTCGTAGTTCACCAGGTGGCGCACCGCCGCTTGGGTAAAGCCTTTGACATCGCAATCGTGCTTGCGGCGGTAGTGGTGGATGAAATGGTTCATCAACAGCGGTATGTCATCCCTGCGCTCGCGCAAGGGCGGCAGATGGATGGGCACCACATTGAGCCGAAAAAACAGGTCCTCCCGGAACGTCCCTTTGCGCACTGCCTCGCGTAAGGCCTCGTTGGTCGCGGCGACCACCCGCACATCCACCGCCACACTGCGGGTGCCGCCCACGCGCTCGATCTGCCCCTCCTGTAGGGCGCGCAAGAGCTTGCCCTGGGCCACAAAGCTCAGGGTAGCGATTTCGTCCAGAAACAGGGTGCCCCCATGGGCGCGCTCAAACCGGCCCGGCCTCGACATCGTGGCTCCGGTGAACGCACCCCGCTCCACACCGAACAGCTCCGACTCGATCAAGGTCTCTGGAATAGCCGCGCAATTCACCGCAATAAAAGGCTGGTTTTTGCGCGGGCTGATCTGGTGCAGCATGCTGGCAAACTTCTCTTTGCCCACGCCCGACTCGCCGGTAAACAGCACCGTCGCCGACGTCCGGGCCACCCGGCTGAGCTGTTGGCAGGCCGCTTTAAACGCCGAAGACGCGCCCACCATAGCGTCGGCTGCCACGCGGTCTGCAGCGGGCAACTCGGCGGCTTGCTCCTCACCGCGGTCATACGCGGCGGCATCCACGAACTCATGCGCATTCAAATAGCGCATGTCTTCCTCGACGCCGTCCCACTGGTGGGCCGATTTGCCAACCACCCGGCAATGCCCGTCCCCCATGGAGCGGCATTCGAGCTCGCGAAACACAATCAGGCGCCCGAACAGCGTGCTCACATACCCGGTGGCGTAGCCCACTTGCATCCAGCAGGCGGGTGACCCGCCGACCCCATAGGCCGCAATGTGCTCGTCGTCCTCACTGGAGTTGTGCCACAAGAATTCGCCTTCGTAGCTGCCGGTCTTGGCGTCATAGGCCACATGCACCAGCTCCACCTGCACCATGCCCTCCAGCGCGTGCAGGCGGGTTCCGGCAATCGCAGAGGCCAGCGGCTCCGCGTCGGGCCATTGCTTGCGCACCAGTTGCGCATCCCGGGCGCCGCTCACATAGCCTGCCCGGGTCAGCAAGCCGCGCGCTTGCTTGAGGCCAAGGCTGTCCACCATCTCGCGGCGCAGCGAGCCCAACGCCTCGGTGTGCATCAGCACGACCCGCTGGTCTTGCAGCCAGATGCGGCCGTCTCCGGGCGAAAAAAACAAACACTCGCTGATATCGGCCAAGTTCGGGTGCGCATCGCCACTGACAGAGGTGCTGGCAAAACCGCCCCCGAAGACACGGCTGCGCTCGGGCTGTGCGCCGCCCAACACAGTGCCGGTGGTGCGGGCCACATCGGCCAAAGAGATGCGTGAGGCCCTGGATGGCATAACGGTTTTCAAGTGATCAAATGGTGAAATATCGTTATATTATTTAATCATTTGATACATTTTTCGGCGCGGGTTAACCCTTTGCCGCGCACAAAAAATTCACCTAGGGAAAGTCCTTAACCCTCGAGTGAACTCCGGGTCACTACCGTGCACTTTTCCCGGGTCCACGCCCACTGCTGGTCTGCGCCTTGCAATCCATCAAACAACCACTCGCGAAGTGGCGATTTGATAAACCGATTGAAAGGATGCTTTCCCATGGGAACGACTGAGACCAATGCATGGCTGGATTTTTCAGCCACCCCTCCGGCCGCGCTCGGCAACGGTGTACGCCAAGTGATCGAACCTGCCACCGGCGAGGTGCTGTGTACCCTGGGTATTGCCAACGCGGCGGACGTTGCCAAGGCAACTGCTGCAGCCGCCATTGCCCAAGCCCGGTGGGTGATGGTGCATCCCCGCGAAAAGGCAGAGATCTTCCGCCGTGCTGCGACTCTGTTTCAACAGCATTTCGACACTCTGTCGCTGTTCGTTGCCCGCGAGACGGGCGGCATCCTGCCCAAGGGGCAACATGAAATCCGCGAGGCCGCCCTGCTGTGCAACTTAGCGGCCGGCATGCCTTTGCAAGCCCAAGGCCAAGTACTGCCCACCCAATACGGCCGCACCAGCCTGGCCCGCCGCGTGCCACATGGGGTGGTGGGCGTAATCTCGCCCTTCAACTTTCCGATGATTTTGGCCATTCGTGCCGTGGCACCCGCCTTGGCTGCCGGCAATGCAGTGATCATCAAACCGGACACCCGTACCCCGGTGAGCGGCGGCTTAATGATTGCCAGCGTATTCGCCCAGGCCGGTCTGCCTGCAGGGCTGTTGCAAGTGCTGCCGGGCGATGCGGAGGCCGGCGAAGCGCTGGTCACCGACCCGCTGGTGCCCATGATTGCCTTCACCGGCTCCCCTGCCGTGGGACGCCGCATCGGCGAACTGGCAGGCCGCCATTTGAAGAAGGTGTCGCTCGAGTTGGGCGGCAGCAATGCTCTGGTCATTCTGGATGACGCGGACCTCGACGTCGCGGCCAGCAATGCTGCTTGGGGCGCGTTCTTCCACCAGGGGCAAATTTGCATGGCCTCCAACCGGATTCTGGTGCACGAGAGCATGGCGCAAGGCCTGATTGAAAAGATGGTGGCCAAGGCGACGCACCTGCCGGTCGGCAATGGTGCCAGCGGCCAGGTGGCACTGGGTCCGGTGATCGACGCCAAACAGCGCGATCGCATCCACCAACTGGTGCAAGACAGCATTGCCGCTGGCGCCAAGCTGGAGGCGGGTGGCACGTTTGACGGCCTGTTCTACCAACCCACCGTGCTTTCCGGTGTGCGCCCCGGCATGCGGGTGTTTGACGAAGAGACCTTCGGCCCGGTGGCCAACATCATCAGCTACCGCAACGAAACCGAAGCCGTCGCGCTGGCCAACCAGCACCACGGCAGCTTGGCCTCGGCGGTGATTTCGGCCTCCGTGGGGCGCGCCATGGCGGTGGGCCGGCAGCTCAAGTCCGGCATGGTGCACATCAACGACCAGACGGTGAACGACGAATGCGTCAACCCCTTTGGCGGCCCCGGCATTGCCGGCAACGGCACCAGTGTGGGCGGCCCGGCTGACTGGGAGGAATACACCCAGTGGCAGTGGGTCACCATCAAAGACCACGCCACCGCCTACCCGTTTTGAACACCAGGAGAACATGATGAACTTGCATGGAAAAACGATTGTCGTGACCGGCGTGTCCTCCGGCATTGGGGCTGAGGTGGCCCGGCTGGCCCGTTTTGAAGGCGCCCACGTGATCGGCGTAGACCGCAATGACGCCAGCATCTCGATGGCGGGCTTTGTCAAAGCGGACTTGAGCACGGTGGCCGGTATCGATGCTGCAGTGGCTCAATTGCCCGCACAGATCGACGCACTCTGCAATATTGCCGGCGTACCCGGCACTGCCGATGGCGAGCTGGTGGCGCGGGTGAACTACCTCGGCTTGCGCCATCTGAGCGAGCAGGTCTTGCCGCGCATTCGGCGCGGCGGCGGCATTGTCAATGTGGCGTCCATTCTCGGAGCCGAATGGCCGCTGAGGCTGGATGTCCACAAAGCGTTGGCTGCAGTCCAAGGCTTTGACGCAGGGGCCCAGTGGCTGCAAAAAAATCCGGTACCCCAAGAGACCTGCTACCAGTACTTCAAGGAAGCCCTGATTGTGTGGAACACGGTGCAGTCGCAGGAATGGTTCCTGAAAACCGGGGTGCGCATGAACTGCGTGGCACCCGGCCCGGTGTTCACCCCTATCCTCGGCGATTTCGTCACCATGCTGGGCGCAGACCGTGTGCAGGCCGATGCTCACCGCATGGCGCGCCCGGCGTTCCCGGACGAGGTGGCCTCGGTCATTGCCTGGCTGTGCAGCGACGCGGCGCGCTGGGTGAGTGGTGTCAACATCCCGGTGGATGGTGGCTTGGCCTCGACCTACCTCTGAGCGTAAGGGTAGCGAACCCCTAGAACGTCGCGGAAGCCGCCGGAGCTGGGTTTGGCGGCTTCGGTCATTTGAACTTGGTAGGTGCCAATGAACCAGCGAATCAGCACCGAGGCGGTTTCAGATTGCCCACCGCCTCTTGAATCCACAAGGCGACGTTTTCAGTCGTCTTGTTCTCTAGCCACGTGGCAATGATTTTTGTGTCACCCCTGTGTTCAGCTTGGCAGCACTCGGTTATTGACCGACGTACTGCGGCACAAACCATCTTGGCGTCAAGGACTGTGGCCCTGCGAATTTCAAGTGACATTGAAAATTCACCAACTCAGTGAAACTGACCAGTTCAACGCTAGTTATTTAGAAGCTATGACTTCATGCGGACCTTCAATCCGAAGCCGGGGCATATAGAGAAAAATAGCCTGCTTTCGTATTGAGCTAAAGCAGTCGTTACGTGGAAGTTCAGCGGACCGGATTGTTGGGCGTCGGTTGCACTACCGCCGCTCCACACAGATTTGCTGGAACCATGAAGAGAAGGTTGGCCACTTTTCATTTGTAGTGCCGTTGTGTGACCAGTACCGTACTTCGCCAGCTTGTGAAATAAGGAAATAGTCGCTGTTGTCTTCAATGAATGGCAGCCAATCTTTAGGCACACCATCGTGATTCCAAGCTGTTTCTGCAATTTCGAATAGGTTCAAGTAGTCGCACCCTGGCAAGATTACGGCGGGCTCGAAGATCGCATTCGCGACATTGCTACCGCCCTTGAGGAATTCAATGTACGAAGAAGGGAAGCTGAAATTCAGTTTGCGCTCGGCTTCGGCGATCTCGGGGTCTGTGGGAATGCGAAAAGGGTCGACAGTCATGATTGAGACGCCCAACGTTTGACATGAGCGGGAGCAACCGGCTTGCCGGTTGATCTCCGCTCGATGGAAGGGTTGGGCGTCATTTCGTTGCAGCCTCTTCCGACGTGACTGCGCTCTCGAACTGACCTTGTGCGTTGAATTTCAACCCAAGCTGTCCCACCCAAACAAAGCCACCCTTCTCGTAGGGCTCAGTTCGATCTGCTGGCAAGCGAGCGGCAGCAACAACTTGGTCTCTCGATGAACCCGCCTTGGCAACGACAGGCAAGACCGCAAGGGTTTGCGCCAGCAACTCCGTCGTCGACTCTTGCGAAGCCTGCGCATAGGTTCGCGTGATGCCTGCATCAAGTGATTGATACGCCCACCAGACGTTTGAAACAACCAAGGTCAGTGCGAGCGCACCAATCGTGATAGCAGACCTACTCACTTTGACTTCGCTCCTGCGCATGTGCTGATGACGCCCAACGTTCGAATTCACCGGACTGCGCGGCTTTTCGCGCAGGTCCGGTGGAATGATGGGTTAGCGCACTACATGAATTGGTGCTCAAGTTTGAGTACTCCATCCACGACCTTTAACACATAGACCCGATTACTAATTCCGCCCCACGAGTACGGATACTTTGCAGAGAAAATGAACAGGCGGTTATCGTCATCGCCATTTCTAAAAATCTCGATACCGGTCAGTAGTTCCCAGTTGTGCGCTGGGTCGCCAGATATCGAGCACGGAACGTAAAAGAGTGCGGGGTTGCTCCAATATCTCTCGTGAATTGCGACCTTTTCGGCGATTGACCCAGATGCGTAATTGGAATAATCCTCCCCACTCTCCATAGCAGATTTGTCGCGAAGTTCTGTCTCATACATCTCCGAAAAGTACGAATGCAAAGTTCGAATTACCGCCTTATCTTCGGCGTCGTAGATTTCGGGCAGCGATTCAAGCCGCCGCATCATGTTCATTGATTCGATGATGTCCATAGGGCGAAGTGCGCTAACGCTGGCGCTCAGCGGACGGCCGCCGCAGGTGGCCGATCCGATGGAGCAACTGGTTAAGGTTCAAAGTTCGCCCAGTATGCGCGAAACACAGGCGCTGCAGCCGACCACGCTGACGACCAAACCGAGGATAGACGCCGCGAAAAGTGCGCCTGCCAATACTAGAAATCCCAGGTCGATTTGATCGCCTCGAAACCATAGTAGCGCCGGAATTCCGAGGGCGAAAGGCAGGCAGCAGACAGCTAGCATTGGCCGCTTCCAACCGGCCTCGCGCCGAGGACCCCAGAAGCAAATGAAGTTGACGGTAGGACAGCACGGACAAGTTGCAGCCATTTGAGCCTTAACGTGAAGATGACCGGACCACAACAACGTGCGGCGAAGCCGCCTCTTGCAGTTGTGGGTCCGTGTCGATTGGCATGTTAAGTTTCATTCACCGACCGTCCAAGGTTCGGGCGTCGCGCCTGCGTCGACAACGCACGCGGTGACGGCTTCATATATCTCCAGAGCCACTGGAACTTCGACGCGGCGAGTAAAGAGCCCGAGCATCTTCTTGGGCTGATGCTGCCTTACCCACAGACCCCAGCGATTTGCGCCTGGCCTCCCACCCTCTCTATGCTCCGATAAGTTGTAGATCGCAACTTCAAAGTCTTGCGCCGTTTGACGCGTCGCGAAAACAAGCCAACCCCAATCTTCGTCCACGAAGTCCGAAGGAACCCCCCGCAACGCTAAGGCGCGTGCAAGGAATTCCGCGACATCCTTTCCGTAGAACCGATTGCCGGCGTTGGATTCCTCAGGGAGGTCGGAGCGGTAGTCGAACCGTTCGCTTTCGAAGGTTAGTGCGCGTGAAGGGTCCATAGATGAGACTTAACGTTGAAGGCCACCAGCACGCAGCAACTGCCGCGCAGCGGCATTCTGCTGCTGTGTGTCTGCGTGGGCCGAAATGTTAAACATCATTTTTTGCCATCACGCGTCAAAGCCGCATTGACGGCTGCATCCACATCTGGGTTTCCACTAGATCTTGGATGAGCACTTCGGTAAGCCCGTGCCTTGGCTAAAACTAGGCTTACATCACTTCTGCTCTCATACCCTGAAAAAAGAGCTAACGAAAGAGCATGTCCATCGAGGACGGATTCCAAAGTCGCAGCTGCCTTTTCGTTGTCCCCAATTCGCAGCGACTCTAGAGCCGAGGTACTTATTGCGATACCGGCGGCAGCAGAGCTGACTTCAAAGTGATCTTGCATCTTTCTTGCCAAGTAAAACGCGCCAGCTCCGCCTGTGACGAAGCACAGGAATCCAACGACGAAGAGGATGAGGATGAAGCGTCCCTTGGACATGATGTTTAACGTGTTATAGGCGTCAAACACGTCTTATGAACAAAGCTACATGGACCCATGTTTTCCTCCCGTGGATTTTTTAAGTGCTTGATTTATATACGATGAGTCCGACCCGAGGCCGCATGGCCAACTATAAAAATGAAGCTAAACCCTGCAAATCTGCTTATGAACAAGGTGTCTTCTTCGTAGGTCCGCGTATGCCCCTCATTGCACCCGCCCCACTAATGGCATCATCCCCGCCATGAGTGCCTCCCGCATCCCCCCGATTCAGTGCCTGTTGACCTTTGAAGCCCTGGCGCGCCTGCGCTCGGTCACCCTGGCGGCAGAAGAACTCTTTGTCACCCCCAGCGCCGTGAGCCACCGGGTGCGGCAGCTGGAGCAGATCATCGGCACCAAGCTGTTTGGCCGGGCGGACTTTTCGCTGACCACCGAGGGCAGCGAATACCTGGCCCATGTGCGTGAGGGCCTGGCCATCCTGCAGAAATTTCCCAGCGCCGCTGCGGCACCGGGTAAGCGCAAGCTGCGCCTGGCGGTCACGCCCACGTTTTCGCGTTCTATCCTGATCCCGCGGCTGCGCCAGTTCACCGACGCCTACCCCGAGATCGACCTGACACTGCAGGTGTCCATTCCCCTGCTCGACGTGGTTGCCGAAGATGCAGACCTGATGGTGCGTTTTGGCGCCGGCCGCTATGCCGACATGGAGCATGTGTGCCTGATGAAAGACGAGGTGACACCCCTCGCCTCGCCGGCTTTTGTGCGTGAGCACGGCCCGTTCGAAACCCCGCAAGACCTGGCCAACCTGCCCCTGTTACGCAGTCCGCTGGAGCCCTGGCGCACCTGGTTTGCGGCCAACGGGCTGGACTGGCCGGAGCCGGTAGAGGGCTCGCAGTTCAACGACATCGGCCTCATGTGCGACGGCGCCGCCGCCGGCATGGGCGTGGGCCTGATTCGCCTGAAGCTGGGTGCCCCCTGGCTGGACAACGGCTCGCTGGTGCGCCTGTATGCCCACAATGCACCCAGTCCCCACGCGCATTACCTGTGCTGGCGCACCGGCGCCATGGACCGCTGGGAAGTGACGGCCTTCGCCGAATGGCTCAAAAAGGCGGTGGGTTAGCCGCCCCCGAGACCCGTCACCGGGCCCTTTTTCACACAGCGCTGCAAGTTTCTTCACGCCACGGGGGGCCGCTTTCTTTTAGAGTGAGGTTCCACGCAACCGCCCTTTCAGCACCGGATAGCCCCCATGAACGCCCCACTTGATCCAACCGCCCGGGAAATGCTACAAAAAAGAGAGCTACTCGCGCAGGTAGTGCCTGCGCTAGAGGCCTATTTGCCTAAGCATGCGCTGCTCTACCAGACGGAAGACACCACGCCCTACGAATGCGACGGCCTGACCGCCTACCGCCAGCGCCCGCTGCTGGTGGCCCTGCCGGAAACTGAAGAGCAGGTGGCTGCAGTGCTGCGGGTGTGTCATGGCTTGAATGTGCCGGTGGTGGCGCGCGGCGCGGGCACCGGCCTGTCGGGTGGTGCCATGCCCCACGCCATGGGGGTTACGCTCTCGCTGGCCAAGTTCAACAAAATCCTGAAGGTAGACAAGCGCAGCCGCACGGCGGTGGTGCAATGCGGCGTGCGCAACCTGGCTATCAGTGAAGCGGCCGCGCCCTATGGGCTGTATTACGCGCCGGACCCCAGCAGCCAGATTGCCTGCACGATTGGCGGCAACGTGGCCGAGAACTCGGGCGGCGTGCACTGCCTGAAATACGGTCTGACGCTCCACAACGTGCTCAAGGTGCGCGGCTTCACCATGGAAGGCGAGCCCATCGAGTTTGGTGGCGACGCGCTTGATGCGCCCGGCTACGACCTGATGAGCGTGGTGGTCGGCAGCGAGGGCATGCTGGCAGTGACCACCGAGGTCACTGTCAAGCTGGTGCCCAAGCCCCAGCTGGCCCGCTGCATCATGGCCAGCTTTGACGACCTGCGCAAAGCGGGCGATGCGGTGGCTGCGGTGATCGCCGCCGGCATCATCCCCGCCGGGCTGGAGATGATGGACAAGCCCATGACCGCCGCGGTGGAAGACTTTGTACACGCGGGCTACGACCTGAGCGCGGAAGCCATTCTGCTGTGCGAAAGCGATGGCACACCCGAAGAGGTGGAAGAAGAAATCGGGCGCATGAGCGAGGTGCTGCGCGCAGCCGGTGCCACCGGCATTGCGGTGAGCAACAGCGAGGCCGAACGCCTGCGCTTTTGGAGCGGACGCAAAAACGCTTTTCCGGCCAGCGGCCGCATCAGCCCTGACTACATGTGCATGGACAGCACCATTCCCCGTGCGCGGCTGGCCGACATCCTGCTGGCGATTGCCGAGATGGAAAAGAAATACCAGCTGCGCTGCGCCAACGTGTTCCATGCCGGCGACGGCAACCTGCAC
>DGQR01000057.1:9702-20009 GCA_002390825.1 Rhodoferax sp. UBA4409 | reverse complement strand
GGGCGGCACGGTGACCGGCGAACACGGCGTGGGGATCGAGAAGCTCAACAGCATGTGCGTGCAGTTCAGCGCCGAAGAAAACGCCCAGATGTTTGCGCTGAAGGCTGCCTTCGACCCGCAGGGGCTACTCAACCCTGGCAAGGTTATTCCCACGTTGCAACGCTGCGCCGAATACGGCAAAGAGCTGGTGCGCGGCGGCAAGCTCAAGCACCCCGACCTGCCCCGCTTTTAGCGCAGGGATCAGAACTTCGAACTGACAACGAAGTTGATCGCCCCGGACTCGCCCACAAACGCTTGGTACTGAAAAGACTGCCCTGCCGCTGTGGTGTGGACCGAGCGCCATTGGGCGATCAGGCTTTTGCCGGTGGGGTCGTAGGCCAGCTCCAAAGGACTGTTGCTGAACGAGGTCAGGGACACCCCAATCTTTTTGTGAGTGCCGTCATACCGGGTATCGAAGGCCACCACGGTGTTGTGCAGTAGCAGGCCGATCGACTTACGCTCCGCCACCGCCCTGTCGAGCAAACTGCGGTCTGATTGATTGAGCGAAGGCGCCGCACCCGAAGGCAGGCGGGTCAGCGATACCCACTCTTGCGCACAAGCAGGCTCTGCAAGCAATGCAGTACTGAGAGTTACGAAGGCTATGGCTTTCATGACGCGCTCCAGACACACTCGGGAGTCCACTGTCGCATACAGCCACGCAATTGAAAAGTGGAAATAGGCTGTCAATTGCAACAGTTGTATTCGCCAGACCGCCTGGACCGCGCAGTTTCTGGGGACTTTGGGGCACGTTGAGTGCCTCGGGAGACTTTATTCGGGTATGTTCGCCCATATTGCCACCGCCCACTCGCCCATGCAGCCCACACTACTCCAGAGTGACCAACCCATTCGCACCATGGCATTGGCTGCAGCGTGTGTCATTTTCTTGCTGGTGTGCGCTTTGGGTATGGGAGTCCTCACGGTACAGGTGTCCCAAAAACTGGACGAAACGCACCAGGCGGCCTTCCGGATCCAAGACGAGGTCACCATCGAGGCAGAGCAACTGCTGTTGCGTCTGGAGTTGGAAGACGGCATTGCATGTGACGGCGCCAACCTTCGCAAGCTGCACGCCTTTCTGTTTGAGTACCGTTATTTCAGAGAAATCGGCCTGCTGGACGGGCCAAACGCCCTCGTATGTTCGACCAGCCACGGCCTGCTGCTCACACCGGTGCCGACCTCGGGCGAGAGTGTTCTGTTCGAAGACGGCACCCTGACCCGCTACCAAGTGCCTGTTGACATTACGCAAGGACGGGTCAGGGCCTCCACGATTCAGCGCGGTCGATTCCACCTGGTCGTGGAGCCTTATGTGCTCGATCTGCTCACCAACCAGGTGGACGTCATGTGGTATCGCAAAGGCGAACGCCGCGGCGTGGCCCATGTGGCGGAATGGGTGTCTTCCGATGATCTCCAGTTGTTCAAGCGCTTTTATCTGCGTGACCCGGACAGTAGCAATACGCGCTGGACACAGCACGGGATTCTGGTGACTTCAGCCAAGCCGGATGGCGCCTATACCCTGCAGACCCGCTTGACCTGGACGACCTTGCTGGCCACCCAGGAGGTGTTTGTCGGGGCGCTTGTGTTTATCGCGCTGTCCGTAGCAGTTCTGGGTTATTTGACGCTGCTCCCCTACCTGCGCAAGCGCCATAACCTTGAAGGCCGGATCCACAAGCTGTGCCAGCCACAGCATGTGGTTTGCATGTACCAGCCCTTGCTGGACCTGCGCAGCCGTGAAGTCATCGGCTGCGAGGTGTTGATGCGCTTGCAGGACGGGCACCAATTGATCATGCCGGACGAGGCAATACCCGCCATCATCGCCCGCCAGCTGACGTGGCAACTCGACCGCGCCGTGAGCCGCAAGGCACTCGATGAATTGCTATCGCATTTGCCTGCGGATCGGCCATTTCGGGTGGCCTTCAATTTTTTCCCGGACAGCATCCGGGCCGCGGTGCTGTCGGAACACTTGCGCCCGACGGGCCAACCGGACATTCCGCCGCACATCACCCTGGATCTGGAAATCACCGAATACAACATGTCCGAATCGCTGGTGACCGAGGTGCGCAAACTACGCCACGCCGGATTCCATATCTCGATTGACGACTTCGGCACCGGTTTCTCCAACCTCAAATTGCTCAGCGACCTGCATCCGGAAACCCTGAAGATTGACCGCTCTTTTGTCATGGACATGGAGAAGCGTTCTTTGCGTTCCAGCCTGATTCCGGAAATGGTGCTGCTGGCCCGCGCGGTGGGTGCCAAAGTACTGGCCGAAGGCGTCGAAACCGCCGAGCAAGCCCGGCTGTTGCAAGACATGGGGGTTGACTACGCCCAGGGCTACTTCTTCGGCAAGCCAATGCTGATTGAAACCTTCATGGCCTTTCTAAGCGCCTACCAGCCCAATCCCGACTCGGCAGCTTAAGCTCAGGCGCCCAGCGCTGGACACATCGCCAAATAAGACTCAAGCCCCATCAATACATGCGCTTATAGCTATTAAATTTATAGCAAACTAAACCAAGAAGCCCCGCACCGGGTCGGCTGCGCTGCGCTGCAGCCAGTTACTCGCGGCATAGGTGGTGCTCGCATCGGTCACATGCAGGGTGTAGGCATGGCGGGAGACTGCGGAGCGATTCGGGGCACTGTAGTGCGGCAGGAAGCCATGGAACACCACCAAAGCGCCGGCCTGAACCTCCAGGGGCACCGCGTTGACATTGCTGGCAGGCCACGGGGTGCTGTCGAGTTTGCGCATGGTGATGGTGTCACCCTCGCGCTCGAAACGCTCCCGTAACACGCCCCGGGGGCCCCGGTGGCCGCCCGGCTCAGTCCAGAGGCAGCCGTTGCTCAAGGTGGCGTCTTCGAGGGCAAACCAGAAGGTGGTCACGCTGATGGGGGTGGTGTCGAAAAAGGTGGCATCCTGGTGCCAGCCCACTTCGCCCCCGATGCCGGGTTGCTTGAAGATGTACATCGACTGCCAGACTTGCGGCTGGGTCAGCCCGAGATCGGCCGCCAACTCTGCCAACGCAGGCCCATGCGAAAAGGCCTCGAACACCGGGTCCTTGTCGTGCATCGCATGGCCGATTTTGTTGATCGAGAGCGCCTTGGCTTGCCGCAAAGCACCGTTTGCATCAAACGCCTCTTCTTCAAAAAAGCAGCTGATGCGATCGGCCGAGTTCAAAAAGTAATGGTCCACCTTGCGCGCCTGCTCATTAGTGGTGAAGATGGTGCGGCTCTCCGCCGGATCGAAGGCGTCTACGATGGCCTCTGCCCGCGCGCGCAGGGCTGCAATCTCGGCCTTGGATTTGAAGTCGGGGAGGATCAGGTAGCCGTCTTCCGCGTAGCGGATTTTCTGTTCAGAGGTAAGCATGGGCTATGCAGAGGTTGGCAGTGTAGATAGCGTTTCAGTATAGACAGCCCGGGCAAGGGAATGCGCAAATTCGGATACGCTTGTGTGCAGGAGAGACACGCACTTGAACCTCACACCCCTGATCCAACTCACCCGTGGCGGCACCCCCGAGTGCCTGCATTTCGGCGCGGTCGCTGTGACCAACCGCCTCGGACAACTCACGGCCTTTGCCGGTGACCCGCACTTGGTGACCTTTACCCGGTCCACCCTGAAGGCGCTGCAAGCACTGCCTTTTGTCGAAGCGGGTGGCCCCGCGACTTTCGGCTTCACCCAGGCTGAAAACGCCCTGCTCTGCGCCAGCCACAACGGCGAGGCCATGCACGTGGATGCCGCCGTCAGCATGTTGAGCAAATCGGGCAACACCTATCAGACCCTGCGCTGCGGTTGCCATGTGCCACTGCTGTTCAGCTACTTTGACAAAGGCGCACCCGAAGGGGCCACCTACACCGAAGCCCACAACAACTGCAGCGGCAAACACGCCGGGTTCGTGGCCTATTGCGTGCAGCATGACCTGCCCCTGGACGACTACACCGCCCCCGATCATCCGCTGCAGCAAGCTATTGCCCGGGATGTTGCCCGCGCCGTCGGCATGGACGTGCAAGACATGCCGCGCGGCATTGACGGATGCTCTGCACCCAACTTTGCCATGCCCTTGTCCAAGCTGGCGACCGGCTATGCGCGCCTGGCCAGTGGCGCGCAGGATGCCGAGTTCGGTACCAGCTTCGCACTTTTGAGCGAAGCCATGACCGCCTACCCCGAGATGGTGAGCGGCACAGGGCGTAACGACCTGGACTTCATGCGCGTAGGCAGAGGCGACTGGGTGAGCAAGGTCGGTGCAGATGGCGTGCAGGTGGTGGGCAGCAAAAGCCGGGGCGAGGCCTTTGCCCTCAAGATCATCGATGGCAACAAGCCCGCCCTGTTTGCAGCCAGCGTGGAGGTCCTCGACCAGCTCGGCTGGCTTGATGAGGCGCAGCGCGCCGCTTTGAAGCCGTGGCGTGCCGCCGAAATTCGCAACGCCCGCGGCCTGCTGGTCGGCGAGCGGCTCCCTGTTTTCCAATTGCAAACACCATGAACCGACACATCAGCCTGATTGGCGCTCCAACCGACATCGGCGCGGGCAGCCGCGGCGCCAGCATGGGGCCGGAGGCCTTGCGCGTGGCGGGCATCCACCACGTTTTGCAGAGCCACGGACTCGAGGTCCGTGACACCGGCAACCTCAGCGGGCCCAACAACCCGTGGCAACCCCCTGTCAACGGGTACCGCCATTTGCCTGAAGTGACTGCGTGGAACCGCAGCCTGCATGACGCGGTCTACGCCGAGTTGCAAGACGGGCGCATGCCCATCGTGCTGGGCGGTGACCACTGCCTGGGTATCGGCTCGATCAGCGCCGTGGCCCGCCACTGCCGCGACACCGGCAAAAAGCTGCGGGTGCTGTGGCTGGACGCCCATGCCGACTTCAACACCAACTCGCTCACCCCGAGCGGCAACATCCATGGCATGCCCGTGGCCTGCCTTTGCGGTTTCGGCCCGCAGGAATTGATCGAGATTGGTGGTCAGGTGCCGGCGATCTCACCCAAGTGGGTACGCCAAATCGGTATCCGCAGCGTGGATGAAGGCGAAAAGCGCTTCGTGCATGAGCAGAACATCGAAGTGTTCGACATGCGCTACATCGACGAGATGGGCATGCGCTCCGCCATGGAACTGGCCCTCGCGCTGATGGACAGCAACACCCACCTGCATGTGAGCTTTGATGTCGACTTTCTGGATCCGGATATCGCACCCGGCGTAGGCACCACCGTGCGAGGTGGCCCCACCTACCGCGAAGCGCAGCTCTGCATGGAAATGATTGCAGACACCGGGCGCATGGGCAGCCTGGATGTGTTCGAACTGAACCCCGCGCTCGATGAACGTAATCGCACCGCCGAAGTGGCGGTGGATTTGATCGAATCCCTGTTCGGGAAAAGTACCTTAATGCGAAAGTAAGCGGGTGGACGAGTGACCGGCATCGTTGCCGGTCCGGAACACCGCTACGGTATTGACCAGCTCGCCCGCTTGGGTGCGCAAGCTGCTCGCTGCGGCAGCCATTTGCTCGACCAGTGCGGCGTTCTGTTGGGTGGTCTGGTCCATCTGGTTCACCGCGTCGCTCACTTGGTGCACACCGGCGCTCTGCTCAGAGCTCGCCGCCGTGATCTCGCCCATGATGTCATTCACCCGCCGGATCGACGCAACCACCTCGGTCATAGTCTCACCCGCCTGGTTCACCAGCTTGGTGCCCTGCTCTACACGTCCGACGCTGTCATCAATCAAGCCCTTGATCTCTTTGGCCGCCTCGGCACTCCGGCCTGCCAAGGAGCGAACCTCGCTAGCCACCACCGCAAAACCACGACCCTGCTCACCCGCACGCGCTGCCTCGACCGCAGCATTCAAGGCCAGGATGTTGGTTTGGAAGGCAATGCCGTCAATCACACCAATAATGTCTGCAATCCGTGCCGAGGACTGGTTGATACCCTTCATGGTTTCCACCACCTGGTCCATCACCTGACCACCGCGCAGGGCCACGTCTGAGGCGTTCACGGCCATCTGGTTGGCTTGGCGGGCGTTGTCCACGTTGTGGTTCACAGTGCTGCTCAGAGTGGCCATGCTGCTAGCCGTCTGCTGCAGCGCGCTGGCTTGCTGCTCGGTGCGCATCGACAGGTCGTGGTTGCCTTGGGCAATTTCGGAGCTGGCATTGGCCACACTCTCAGAGCCTTCGCGCACCGACGACACCACACCAGCCAGGCCAGAACCGATCTGGTTGATCGCTTCGACCAGGCGCCCGATTTCATCCTGGCTCTGGGCCTTGATCTGCACCGTCAAGTCGCCGCTGGCGATTTGGCTGGCGGCAAGCTGCACCTGCTGCAATGGCACCGACACCAGTCGCTTCACCATCACAAACAACACAATGGCCGTCAAGAGCACAACGCCCACGCCCACCGCGGCAAAAATATTCCGGATCTGACGCACCTCAGAAGTGAACTCATCCACATAGGCGCCGCCAGCGATCACCCAGTTGAGAGGCTTCAAGTGGCTGAAGGCCACGACCTTCTCACGCGCGGCAGAGTCGCCGAGTTCGGCATTCTTCCAGGGGTAGCGAATGCTGCCGTTTTTCTGCTCGAGGATCTCTTTGATGAATTCACGGCCGCTGGAGTCTTTGGAATCCAGAATGTTTTTGCCCTCTTGGGCGGGGTGCACGATCAGGTTGCCCAAATTGGGGCCCGTGCGGGCGTCCAGCACATAAAAGTAGCCGGTCTCGCCGATCTTCATGGCGCGGATCGTGTCTTTGAGTTGCTTCAAGTAATTGCTGAAGTCCATGCCCACGAATGCCAACCCAACGACTTTGCCTGCGGTATTTTTGATCGGCTCATAGTGTGTCATGTACTGGCGCCCGAACAGGGTCGCCGGTCCGGCATAGGTCCCGCCCTCAATCACGGCTTTGTAGCCGGGGTGGGCGCGGTCAAGCAGTGTGCCCACCACACGTTCGCCCTTGTCGTTTTTCAGGGAAGTGCTCACCCGCACAAAGTCTTGGCCCGATGCCGCAAAGATGGTCGCTACTGCGCCGGTGGCCTCGGTGAATTGATCCACCACGCTGAAATCCATATTGATGGGTTTGCCACCCAAGGCCAGTGCTGGCGTGGGTTTGCCGGCAATGTCGATGCTCTCTCCGGTCAAATCAAACCCGGCACCGAGCCGCGCGTCAAACGTTTTGGCCAGAGTGACCGTACGGCTGCGCAAATCACTGTCGGTGGCCTCGACCAAAGACACGATGAGTTTGGTTTTCTCTGCGACCTCATCGCTGGCACGGGACTCCACCACGCGGACCAAGGTCACACCGATGCTTATCACGAGCAGGGCGACGAATACGCTCACCATTGCCATCAAGCTCAAAGAGAGCTTGCTACCCACGCCTAAGCGGGAAAACCAGGAACTTTGCTGCATAGGGACTCCAATTCAGCGACCGACATCAGACGCAACTTACAGATCTTTAAATTTAATGGATTTAATGAAAAAAGCATAAAAACCGCACATCCCCATGAGGGCAAAAGGGTTTTTGGTTTGAAAATCCGGTCCTCCACCGAACCTGCCCTGTTCACACCGACAATCGCATCCTAACCATCTTTACCCCCCCCTCTTGACCATGACCACACTCGGAACGCCTCTCTCCCCCCATGCGACAAAAGTAATGCTGCTCGGCAGCGGTGAATTGGGCAAAGAAGTGTTGATTGCACTGCAACGCCTGGGGGTCGAGACCATTGCGGTAGATCGCTATGACAACGCGCCCGGTCAGCAAGTGGCCCACCACGCGCGCACGATCACCATGAGTGATCCGGCGCAGCTCAAGGCACTGATTGAAGCGGAGCGCCCCATGCTAGTGGTGCCGGAGATTGAAGCCATTGCCACGCCCATGCTCGAAGAGCTGGAGGCCGCAGGCACGGTGCGCGTGATTCCGACCGCCCGGGCCGCCCGCTTGACGATGGACCGCGAAGGCATCCGCCGCTTGGCAGCAGAAACTTTGGGCCTGCCCACCAGCCCCTACCAGTTTTGTGACTCGCTCGCCGAGTTGCAGGCGGCGATCGATGGAGTAAACGGGCAAGGCATCGGCTACCCCTGTATCGTCAAACCGGTCATGAGCAGCTCCGGCAAAGGCCAAAGCAAAATTGACGGCCCGGAAGATGTCCAAAAAGCATGGGACTACGCCATGGCCGGCGGCCGCGTCAGCCACGGCCGGGTCATTGTGGAAGGGTTTATCGATTTCGATTACGAAATCACCCAGCTCACCGTGCGCTCGGTCGGCGCAGATGGCCAGATCGTGACCAACTTTTGCGACCCCATCGGCCACGTGCAGGTCAGTGGCGACTATGTCGAAAGCTGGCAGCCCATGCAAATGCACGCCGCCGCCCTGGAGCGCGCACGCGAAGTCTCCAAGGCGGTGACCGACAACCTGGGCGGGCAAGGCCTGTTTGGGGTGGAGTTGTTTGTCAAAGGCGAACAAGTGTGGTTCAGCGAGGTCAGCCCCCGCCCCCACGACACCGGCTTGGTGACCCTGTGCACCCAGCACCAAAGCGAATTTGAGCTCCATGCCCGCGCGATTCTGGGCTTGCCGGTCGACACTTCTTTGCGTAATCCGGGCGCCAGTGCCGTGATTTACGGCGGTGCCGATGCCCAGGGCATGGTGTTTGACGGGGTGGACGAGGCCTTGGCAATCCCCGGCACCGATCTGCGCCTATTCGGCAAACCCGAGAGCTTTACCAAGCGACGTATGGGGGTTGCGCTGGCACGGGCCGAAGACACCGACACCGCACGCAGCAACGCCAAGCTGGCTGCGTCAAAAGTAAAACCGCGCGTGGTTTAAGCCGCGATCCGGTCCACCGCTGGTAGCGGTATGGCGCGGGTCTCGCCATGCCGCATTAGCCACACGTGCCCGGGTGCGAGATTGCGCTCGGCCAGCGCGATCGCAAGGTCGCGTGGGGGTTGATCAAATGCTTCTTGGGTCAGCATGAAGGTGCCCCAATGCACGCCCATGGCGAGGGGCGCGTCGAGGTCCAGCAGCATCTGCACCGCATCGGCCGGGTTCACGTGCATCGGCTTCATGAAGTCGCGCGGCAGGTAAGCCCCGATGGGGAGCGCCACAAAATCCATACGCCCGATCCTCTGGCGGATAGCTTGAAAGTCACGGCTGTAACCGGTGTCACCGGGGAACAAAAACCGCCAAGGCGCCGCGGGCGCTGCATGCCACTCCAGACAATAGCCCCCCCACAACGAGGCATTGGTGTCCCACGGGGTGCGCCGACTCCAGTGCTGAGCCGGCGTGAAGTGCACCCGGATACCCTCCGCCACATCGAGCGACTCCCACCAATCCAGCTCTTGCACCCGGGAAATGCCACGCTGGTCAAACCAGGCTTTCAGCCCCTTGGGCACAATAAAGCGCGGCGTCTGACCGGCGGCCAACAGGCCACGGATCGTGGCATCGCACAAATGGTCGTAATGGTTATGAGAGATCAACACCAGATCAATGCGGGGCAGCTGCGCGGGCGTCAGCGGCGCCTTCACACGGCGGCGGGCACCGACCCTGCCCCCCGGGCCGGCAAACTCTGCCAGCGTGGGGTCCATCAAGATATTTAGCCCCGCGACTTGCAGCAACACGGTCACATGCCCTAGCCAGGTCACCTGTGGTGTCTCCGGCGCTTGCCGCAAAGCATCGTGGTTTACGGGTACGGTCCATGCCGCTTCAAAAGCCGCATAGCCTTGGTCTGGCGCGCGAAGCGGCTTGAAATCACCGCGCAATGTGCGCCACAACATCTCGTACCAAGGAAAATTACCGAGCTGGACCTGCGGGTCCGAGTTGGAGAAGCGGTTCGGTACAGAGCGGTTGCCGGGCATCAGTCAAACG
The DNA here is from genome assembly GCA_002390825.1 of Rhodoferax sp. UBA4409. Classification (GTDB taxonomy): domain Bacteria; phylum Pseudomonadota; class Gammaproteobacteria; order Burkholderiales; family Burkholderiaceae_C; genus Allorhodoferax. The sequence goes on along the minus strand of DGQR01000057.1, from coordinate 10,152 downwards.
GAGGGGGTTAAAAGGCTGCCATCATGCCCCAAGGTGCCAAACCCGCCAGCCCCGCAGGGCGGCCGGCACTACACCCGCTGGGGCTATGGGTGAAACACCGCCACAGTGCGCACCAAGTCCTGGGCCTGTTGGCGCAAACTGCCGGCGGCAGCGGCCATTTCTTCCACCAAAGATGCATTTTGCTGAGTGGCCTGATCCATCTGGGCAACAGCTTCGCCGACCTCGTTCACGCCTTCGGACTGCGCAGCGCTGGCGGCGCTGATCTCGCCCATGATGTCTGTCACCCGGCGGATGCTGCTCACCACTTCGGTCATGGTTTCGCCGGCTTTATCGACCAAGGTAGTGCCTTGCTCCACACGGTCCACGCTGGTGCTGATCAGGGTCTTGATTTCTTTGGCGGCCTCGGCCGATCTACCGGCCAGGCTTCGGACCTCGCTGGCCACCACCGCG
>DGQR01000057.1:0-9588 GCA_002390825.1 Rhodoferax sp. UBA4409 | reverse complement strand
CTGGCCACCACCGCGAAACCACGCCCTTGCTCACCGGCGCGGGCCGCCTCGACTGCGGCGTTCAACGCCAGAATATTGGTCTGGAAGGCAATGCCATCAATGACTCCGATGATGTCGCTGATCTTGCGGCTCGCTTCATTGATACCTTGCATGGTGAGCACCACCTCGCTCACCACCTCGCCACCGCGGGCCGCAGTGGTACTGGCGGTCATAGCGAGTGCATTGGCCTGACGGGCACTTTCGGCCGACTGGGCCATCGCACCGGTGAGCTGCGACATCGTGCTGGCCGTGCGTTGCAGGTTAGCAGCCGTTTGCTCGGTCCGGTTGCTGAGGTCTTCGTTACCCGTCGCAATCTCGTCACAGGCTACATCGATGCTGCCAGTACTGCGACGCACCGCGGCAACTGCGGCATCCATGCGCGCCAGCGTTTCACGGAGCATGGTGCCACCGCGGGTGGTGGTCGGAATGTCGTGCACGTTGAGGTCGATCGTGTTTTCCCGGTTGACCTGGGCCACGAGCACCCGCAACTCGTCGCCCTCCCGGCCTGCGCGAGCCATGTTGATCGCCATGATGGATTGCACGCCGGACTGGATGACCACGTACACCGAATGGATCACGACGCGGCCAAAGTTGGGCTCGGTGATGCAGTACAAACCAAAACCCGCTGCCTGCAAACGGTCAAACACCACGTGGTGGATCGCATAGAGCACGGCACCGAAAACAATGACCCGCCAATCGCGGTAGGTCAAGAAGAGCGCCAAGGAAACGAACACCCCGAAGTGCATTTCCTCCATGCCCCTGGCGAGTTGGATGTGCAGTGCCACGAAAGAGACCAACACAAACGCCAACACAAACCGGCTGAGCACGGTGTAACGGGCCACCGCAAACACCCCAAAGGCAAGCCCCAGCAGCAACACCGTGGCGGTAATGGCCAGCCCACTGTCTACAAAAGACAAGCCCAGTGCGACCGACACCACCGCAGACAACACGATGGCTGACAGCAATACCTTGTCGCCCAACTGGGCAAGTGCTTCCGTACTGGTCCGGCTTTGAGCGATGGTCATGGGAACTCCTGAATAACAGATCCCCACCATATCAAATGGTGAGCTTTTGCCAATGGCGAAAAGCACTAGGAATCTGGCACACATCGCCGCTTGAGGCAGCACGTTCAATCGGCAAGCGATACACATTTTGTAACCGCTTGGCCTTCGCGCGGGAACAATCAGGTCAAAAACAAGAGACTACACTCTACGAATGCAACTGCTCGTCATAGATGATCATCCGATCGTGCGCCAAGGCTTGGTCGCGGCGCTGCGGCAACTCCAACCAGGGGTTGAGGTGCTCGAAGCGACTGACGGGGCCCACGGACTGGAGCTCTTGGAGCGGTATCCGCGCATCAAAGCGGTGCTGATCGATCTGGAAATGCAGCCATTGGGCGGCCTCCCGACCATCCGCCAGATTCGCCAGATGCAAACGGCCTTGCCCGTGCTGGTGGTCGCAGGTTCTGAAAACCCGGCCGACTACCATGCAGCCATTCAAGCGGGCGCCAACGGCTATTGCCCCAAATCCAGCGGACTGCGCGCCATTCGCGAGGCGGTGCGCCAGGTACTGGATGGCAAACCCCATGTCCCAGACTTCATAGGTTCCGACCCCGCGTGAGCCAAACGCAAACCCCGATGCTAGACCCGGAGCGGGTCCAGCTGCTGAGCTATTTCGGCTCCGCAGTTGCACTGGCCTGTTGCCTCTATGCCGGGTTCAACTGGCTGATGGGGTTTTTCACGGGCGTGTGGATCATGCTGGGCAACGGCTTATTGCTGATGCTCAACCAGCTGCGACTCGGCAGCATCGACAGCCACAGCGCCTATAACCGCTTGGCCACCACCCAAACCACGATTTGTTTTCTGGCCGTCTGTGCCGTGATCCAACAAACGGGCGGGGTGCAATCCCCGGTGATTGTGTGGGTGGCACTCGCCCCGATCGCGGCCACCCTGCTGTTTGGATTCACCAGCAGGACGGTGTTTTGGCTCCTGATGACGCTCGGGGCGGTGTCCGTCTTCGGCTTGCTGCCGCTGATCGGCATCCCGGTGCCGCGCAACTACAACACCGAGCTCACCCACATATTTTTCAGCTGCAGCCTGTTTGGCTTTGTGCTGCTGCTGTTTTTGCTGACCCAGATTTTCGAGAGCACCAAAAACCGGGCGCTGCAACAGTCGGAAACCCACAACCGGGAACTGCGCCTGGCCAACGACCGGGTGGAAGCGGCCTATGTGGCCAAGTCCCGCTTTTTGGCGGCGGCAAGCCACGACTTGCGACAACCGGCGCATGCGCTGGGGATGTTTGTGGCCCGCTTGAGCCAAATGCACAACCGTCGGGTAGATGGCACGCAAGCCGCAGAGAGCTACCCTGATCTGGTGCAGGGTGTCGAAGCCTCTGCACAGGCCTTGCAAGAGCTGCTGGATGTGCTGTTTGACTACTCGCGCCTGGAGGCCAACTCCACCGACAGCCCCTTGTGCCCGGTCAATGTGAATGCACTGTTCAATCAAATGCGGGTGCTGTTCTCGGAAACTGCCAACAGCAAAGGCCTGCGCCTGCGGATACGCCCCACGTCGACCTGGATCATCAGCGACCCGGTGCTTTTGCAGCGGGTGCTGCTGAATTTGATCGCCAATGCGATCGAATACACCCCCTGCGGAACCGTGCTCGTCAGCTGCCGGCCCGCTGGCGGCGGTCAGCAAGCTTGTATCCAAGTATGGGACAGCGGCATCGGCATCGACCGGAGCTTGCACACCACGGTGTTTGAAGAGTTTTTTCAGGTCGAGAACCCCGAGCGGGATCGCGCCAAAGGCCTGGGTCTGGGGCTGAGCATGGTGGACCGCGCGTGCCGGCTGCTGGGCCACACGCTGAACTTGCGCTCCAATTTGGGTTGCGGTAGCCGTTTTTCTGTCACCGCGAATAGCACGACCTTGCGTCCGGCTGTGACCGAGCAGCCCCCAGTCGCTCAGCAAACCGTGGCCCATGATGTCCACGGCACGGCCATCTGGCTGATTGAAGACAACCAGATGGGCGGTGAGGCGCTGCAAGGCCTGCTGCAATCGTGGGGCTGTGACGTCACCTGGTTTGAAAGCGGCCAGGAAGCGCTGGACGCCGCTGCAAACGGCAACTGGCCTGACTTCATCATCAGTGACTACCGTTTGCGCGACAACCTGACCGGCATCGAAGCGATTCTGGAATTGCGAGACGCGGCTCAATCCGACATCCCGGCCTGCCTGATCACCGGCGACCTAGAAGAAGATGTGAAGTACCAGGCCCACCGCGCCGGCCTGACGCTCTTGAAGAAACCCATCCAGCCCGCCAAGCTGCGGAGCTTGCTGCGCCGGAGCGTGACAGCGCCTACCGCTTGATAGAAGCGCGTCGGGGGCGGCGCTTCATGGCACTCCTCCGTCCCACGCCTGCTGTGGTTACAGACGCGGGACCGGACGGTACCGTTCAGTGCATGCCTGCCAACAAAGCGGCATTGCCTCCCGCAGCGGTGGTGTTCACCGTCACGGTTTGCTCCGCGCAGAAGCGGTACAGGTAGTGCGGGCCACCGGCTTTGGGGCCGGTGCCTGACAAACCTTCGCCGCCAAAAGGCTGCACACCCACCACCGCGCCGATCATGTTGCGGTTGATATAGATGTTGCCCACATGGGCCTGCGCGGCCAGCGCTTGGGCACGGCTGTCGATGCGGGTCTGGATGCCCAGCGTCAGGCCGTAACCCAGCGCGTTGATCTGGGCGATCACGTCTTCCGGGTTACCGTCCCAGCGCACCACTTGCAGCACCGGGCCGAAGATTTCGGCCTTTACCTGGGCAATGCTCGCTACCTCAAACGCATGGGGCGCAATCAGGTTTGCTATTGATTTAGTAGCTGCTTGCGCAGAATCTGTGGGCGCCAGCAGCACTTTTGACTCATTTTTCAGACGCGTGATGTGGCGCTGGATGTTGTCAAACGCTTCGCGGTCAATCACCGGGCCGAGGTCGGTGGCCAGGTCGGCCGGGTTGCCCACCTGCAGCTCTTGGGCTGCGCCCTGCAACATCTCGATCACGCCATCGGCAATCGCGCTGTGCACCACAAGCAGGCGCAGCGCGGAGCAGCGCTGGCCGGCGGAGCGGAAGGCGCTCATCACCACCGCGTCCACCACCTGCTCGGGCAGCGCGCTGCTGTCCACCAGCATGGCGTTGATGCCGCCGGTCTCGGCAATCAGCGGCACGATGGGGCCGTCTTTCGCAGCCAGTGCGCGCTGGATGATTTTGGCGACCTGGGTGGAGCCGGTGAACACCACACCGGCCACGCCGGGCTGGGCTACCAGTGCGGCACCCACGGTTTCACCGGCACCGTGCAAGAGCTGCAACGCGTCAGCCGGCACACCGGCGGCGACCATTAGATCCACCGCAGCTTTGGCAACGCCCGATGTTTGCTCGGCCGGCTTGGCCAGCACGGTGTTGCCGGTAGCCAGTGCGGCAGCGACCTGGCCCATGAAGATGGCCAGCGGGAAGTTCCACGGGCTGATGCACACCCACACGCCCCGCGCGGTCAGGCGCAGGGTGTTGGTCTCGCCGGTCACGCCGTACTGGTAGCCCACTTGCGCATTGGCAACGACGGGGCAGCTGATGGGCTGCATGATGCGCTGCGCCTCGTCCGCGTAATAGCGCAAAAAGTCCACCGCCTCGCGCACTTCGCTGACTGCATCGCCCCAGGTCTTGAAGGCTTCTTTCACCAAGAGCGCGCAGAACTGCGGCATGGCGGTTTGCAGCGCATCGGCTGCGCGGCGTAGGGTGGCAGCACGCTCTTCCACCGGCACTTTGCTCCACTTTTGATAGCTGCTCGCGCAGCTTGCATAAGCGCCGGGGATGTTTTTGACATCAAACTCCGGCACCACCGGCACAGGAGCGGTCTGCAACGCGGCCAAGAGTGGGTCGCGCATGGCTGCCACGGTCAGGTCCAGGCCGGTGCTGTTGGCGCGGCTGCCGGGGTGCTTGCCGAACAGATCGGCCGGCAACGGCAGGCTGGGGTGTGGCTCCAGACGCAAAGGTGAAATCAGCAGCTCTTCCATGCCCACCGATTCGTCGGCGAGCTGGTGCACAAAACTGGAGTTGGCGCCGTTTTCCAGCAGGCGGCGCACCAGGTAGGCCAGCAAGTCTTTGTGGGCGCCCACCGGGGCGTAGACGCGGCAGGCGACCAGCGGGTTTTTCAGCACCTCGCGGAAAATGCCCTCGCCCATGCCGTGCAGGCGCTGCAGCTCAAAGGGCGCGCCGGTTTTGGCACCCATTTGCAAAATAGCGGCAATGGTGCCGGCGTTGTGCCCGGCGAACTGCGGGTAAATGGCATCGGGCACCGCCAGCAGCGCGCGAGCGCAGGCCAGGTACGACACATCGGTATGGTGCTTGTGGGTGAACACGGGGTAATGCGGCAGGCCCAGCTCCTGGGCGCGCTTGACTTCGGCGTCCCAGTACGCGCCCTTGACTAGGCGGCACATCAGCTTGATTTGGTATTTGCGGGCCAGCAGAGTGATGTGCTCGATCAACTCCAGCGCACGGGTCTGGTAGGCCTGCATGGCCAGCCCCAGTCCGGCCCACTGCGGGCAGTGCGCAGCCACTTTCACCAGCAGGGCTTCCAGCACTTCGAGCGAAAGCTCGAGGCGGTCCACCTCTTCGGCGTCGATGGTAAGGTTGATGTTGGCAGCAGCGGCGGCTTCGCAAAGCGTCCAGACGCGGGGCACCAGCTCGTCCAGCACCGCTTGGCGATGTGCGTCTTCATAGCGCGGGTACAAGGCGCTGAGTTTGATGGAAATACCGTCATTTTCGGCCAGAGCGCCCGTCTTATTTGCGCGAGAAGCTATGAATTCAATAGCATCCGCATAACTCTTGAGGTAGCGCAGCGCGTCTTTGTCGGTGCGGGCGCCTTCGCCCAGCATGTCGTAGCTGAAGCGCACATTGGCCTTTTTGCGAGACACATCGGCCTCTTTCATCGCCTCCGGCATGGTCTGGCCGAGCACAAACTGGCGACCCAGCAGCTGCACCGCGCGCAAGGTGGCTGCCACCACGGTGCGGGCGCCCAGCTTGGCCATCATGCCGGGCTCGTTCTGGGCATCCGGCAAAAAGTGCTTGGACAAGGCAATGGCGGTGCTCGACAGGCGGGAGAGGACCTTGTCGCCGCTGGCCTCAAAGTCGGCGCGGCCCAGTTGGTCGGTGGTGAGTGCAATCGCGGTTTCGGCATCGGGCACGCGCAGCAGGGCTTCGGCCAGGCGCATCAGGGCCAGGCCCTCGGCGCTGGAGATGGGGTATTCCTTGAGCAGACTTTCCATCGCCCAAAAAGGCGGCGGGTTCTCGCGCACCGCTTGCACCCAAGGCTCGGCGGTGCGGGCGGCATGGGCCCAGTCGAGCGCGCCTTCCAACATCTGCAAGCGGTGGGAGACGATGTGGTCTTCCGCGCGATAGGGCGTGGGCAATCGGGGCGGGACCGGGGTGAACGCGGTAGAACGGGCAAACTGGGACATAGCGACTCCTGCACAAGGCAACGAAATGATTTGCCGCTATTCTTCAGAAGATTGATGTGAGTTTTTCTCTTTATTTATCTGCATCAATAGTGAATTTATCTACCACTCATGCAAAAAGCCGGCCCATAGACCGGCTTTTCACTAGAGGGCAGAAGAATCAGAGTCCAAACAGGCTCTTGAGCTTGCCGGCCGCTTCCATCGCCTTGTTGGCGTCGTCCATCAGGTTGCGGGTTTTAAGCGCTTCCTGCGCGGGGGCCGGTGTGGGTTGTTGCGCAGTGGTGTTGGCAGTCTGCGCTGGTGCGGCAGGCGCCGCGCGGGTAGCTGGGGCCGCCACGGGGGTTGCAGGCAACTGCGCAATGATCTCGACCCGGCGGTTCTGGGCGCGGCCGGCCTCGGTGGTGTTGGCGGCCAGCGGCACTGTTTGGCCCATGCCACGGGTTTTGAGGCGCGGCGCGGCAATGCCGTAACTTCGGCTGAGCGCCTCGGCCACCGCCGCAGCGCGCGCCTCTGACAGGCGCTGGTTACCGTCCGCACCGCCCACATCGTCGGTATGGCCCACTACCTCCACATTCAGGCTCGGGTTGTCTTGCAGCACCTTGCCCAGCTCTTGCAGGGTGGGTTTGGAGCCATCGCGCAGCACCGCTTTGCCGGTGTCGAACTGAAAGCCATACAAATCCACCTTGCCGTCTGCGCCCAGCGCTTTGGCGATCGGGCTCTCGCCGGTCACGGCCATCAATCCGTCGTCCAGCTTTTGCTTTTCGACCACAAACAAAAAGGCGCCGCCATCGTTCACCCAGAGCGACACATAGGTGTTGTTGCGCTGGGCTGCCAGGTACTGGTTGTCGGTGCTGTAGTTCAGGTAGAGCTGGCGCGCCTTCATCAGGCCCTGGAAGTTGCTGAGGTTTTCCGTGGTGCAGGGGCGATCACAGGTGAACAGATCGCTAAACCCGCTGCGGCGCAGGGACGACTGGTAGTTACGAAACACCTGCAGCGGCGAGACCGACTTGGGCATTTCATAGTGGATATAGGTGACTTTGCCTTCCAAAGGCATCAACTTGGCCGCAGTAAACGCGCCACCCGGGGCGCGCTGGGGTTTGGCGAGGATGAGCTGGAATTCCTCGTATTCCTTGTAGTCGTAGTTGTTGATGCGGGCGCCGGGAAAGCGGGCAACTTCGGGGTGATCGGCCCCTTGTTCCGCACTCGCCACAACCGGCAGGGCTGTCAACCCGAGGACCACCGCCACTGCAAAAGCGCCACGGCGCCATGACTCTTTAGTGAAAAGCACTGCTTATTCCTCCCATTTGTTTTTTGATGGGTACCGAGTGTAGGCAGGCTGTATGAATGAGGCTACAGCACCCGCAACAAATTGGTTTCAATTCGTAGCGCTGGCCTATGATCGGCCTAAATTAACCCACTTTATGAAGGGGATTTCGTGAGCGAAGCAACGTTGGCCGGCAATGCCGGATTTGGTTCTTTCTTTCGATACCACGGATGGCTGTCCCCGGGAGTCCGCCTATTCCGCAGCCTGAGTTTCCCGGCCAAGTCGGCGTGGATTGCGGTGATGTTCTTGCTCCCTATCTTGGTGCTATTAGCTGAAATCTGGAACAACACCCAAGCGCAAATTGACTCGACCCAGCACGAGAAACAGGGTGTGGCCTACATCAAACCCCTGCATGAATTGGTGCGCCAAGCGCAATTGCGTCGGCTGCACGTCATTACCAAATCTTCCGAACTCAACGCCAGCCAAACCGCAGTGACCCAAGCCTTTGACAGCTTGCTGGCAGAAGATAAGGAACTGGGCAAATCCCTGGGCACAGCCGAAATTTTGTCCAAGGCAGAAAAGTTGCACAAGGCGCTGTTGGTCAATCCGGCTGGCAATGACGAAAAAGCCACCTTCGAGGCCCACAACGAATTCATCGATGCTCTGCTGAAGCTGGGTGAACATGTCTCAGACACCTCAGAAATGGCTCTGGACCCTCAATTGGAAACCTTCCACCTGATCAACTACGCGGTGGTCTTCGGCCCGCAACAAATGGAAAACGTATCGGAGCTGTCGGTATTGGGCTGGACGGCCTTAAAAACAGGCCAGAAAACCGGGTACCTTCGGGAGCGCATTGACGAGGACTTCGGCATCCTGCGCTTCGTCGACAACATTGTCGAAAACGCCTACCTCCGTGCAACCGGCGGCACCCCCGAAGCGGACGCGAAATACGGCATGAAGGCCAACGACGACGCCTACGATGCCTTCCAGGAAGCGAGCCGTAAGCAGGTCATGGGCGACAACCTTACCGGTGACGCCGACGCCTACCTGAAGCTCGGCTCGGCTGCCCTAGACGCGGAGCGTCAACTGACTGGAAAAATGCTGCAACAACTAGAGCTGCGCTTGGGCGAGCGGATCGAAGTACTCCGGGCCAGGCTGTGGAAGGACTTGGCGCTCTCTGGCTTTTTCGTGGCCGTGGCCTTCTACATGCTGCTGGCTTTCTACAAGGTGATGATGGGTGGCCTGCGCGAAGTCACCGGCCACTTGGAGCAAATCACTAAAGGCAATCTGGTAACCGCGCCCACCCCGTGGGGCAAAGACGAAGCTGCACACCTGATGATCACCCTCCGCGACATGGAGGCCAGCCTGCGCGTCATCGTGCGCAACACCTTGGACAGCTCGGGCAATGTGAATACCGCCAGCGAAGAGATTGCCGCTGCCTCCCAAGACCTGTCCCGGCGCACCGAGGCCAGCGCTGCTGCGCTGGAGCAAACCGCGGCCACCATGACCCAGATTTCTGAAACCGTGCAGCGCACCTCGGACACGGTAGCTGGGGCTGCCGGCATCGTGCGGGCCAACGCCGAGTCCGCCAAGCGGGGCGGCGAAGTGATTTCGCAGGTGGTGAGCACCATGCAGGGCATCAATGCATCGTCCGCCAAGATTGCCGACATCATCAGCGTGATCGACGGCATCGCCTTCCAGACCAACATCCTAGCGCTCAACCCCGCCGTGGAGGCCGCACGCGCCGGTGAGCAGGGCCGGGGTTTTGCCGTCGTGGCAGCAGAGGTCCGCTC